>JAADCZ010000092.1 GCA_013154175.1 Thermodesulfobacteriota bacterium | reverse complement strand
GCGTCAACCTGCCCCTTGTCTACATCTTGTACTTGAAGGCGCTTGGATCCAGCTCCTCCAGTATCTTGTTCCACTTGTCTTCGTCCTTCTCCTTCTCATCCCCTGTGACAACTGCCGGCTGTGGCTCGACCTTTGTGGCAGACTTTAGCACCTCTTCATTGACATAAATGTCTGCCCCTGCCCTGAGAGCCAGGGCTACTGCATCACTTGGCCTGGAATCTACCCGAACAAGCTTGTCACCAGCATCAAGTGTTATCTCTGCATAGTAGGTGTTATCCTTAAGCTCTGTAACATCCACACGCACCAGACGCACATCTGCGGCCTTCAGCAGGTTTACTGCAAGGTCATGGGTCATGGGCCTGGCAAATTCCAGCTTCTCCATCTCTGTTGCAATTGCAGTGGCTTCAAGAAAGCCAATCCAGATTGGAAGTGTCCTTTCCCCGTCCTCTTCCTTTAGAATCAGTATTGGAGAGTTGGACTGGGGGTCAAGGGTTATGGCATGAATATTCATCTTGATTGCCTTCATGGCTTGTTACCTCTTAATGTACGATTGTACCAACTAATGAATGATGGCATGCCCTTTCAATGTAAACATTCATGAGGCGTCCTACAAGGTCACTGCCACCTTCCATGTTGACCACATGGTTCCCTCTGGTTCTTGCCGAAAGCTTTCCGCCTTGTCCACAACCTTCCACCAGGACTTCACAAACCTTGCCCTGGAACCTGCCATACTGCTCAAGACCTATCTGATTCTGGATCTCCAGGAGTTTGGTAAGCCTCTTTGATTTTACCTCTTCTGGTACCTTGTCCTTGAATCTCGCAGCGGCCGTGCCAGGCCTTTCGGAATACTTGAAGGCAAAGGCCTGATCGAACCTTACCTGCTCCAACAGAGACAGGGTCTCCTGATAGTCTTCTTCGGTTTCACCGGGAAAGCCAACTATAAGGTCTGTTGTGATGGTTATGTCAGGGCATACCTGCCTCAGTTTTTGCACCTTCTCGAGGAACTGCTCCCGCGTGTAATGTCTGTTCATGCGCTTTAAAACCCTGTTGGAACCAGACTGAACAGGAAGATGGAGATGCTCGCAAAGGGTGCCAAGGTTGCCGAAACAGCCTATTAGCTCATCAGAAAGGTCCTTTGGGTGGCTGGTGGTAAAGCGCAGCCTTATCTGTGGGAAATTGGCGTCTATCTTTTTCAATAACCCGGGAAAGTCAACCCCTTCATCGAGGCCCTTTCCGTAGGAGTTTACGTTCTGCCCAAGAAGGGTTACATCCTTTACCCCCTGGGCAACGAGCTGGCCAATCTCTCTCAGTATGTCATCAGAAGGCCTGCTTACCTCGCGCCCCCGGACATAGGGCACTATGCAGTAGGTACAAAAATTGTCACACCCCTGCATGATTGTCACATAGGCGCGCACATCCCCCTTTTTGGGCAATGGGGCGTCTATGTAAGGAATGGTAAAGTCCTTTGTAAGCTCTGTGTCACTTATGTGTTTCTGCCCCTTGTCAAGGCGCTCCAGAATCTGGGGGATTGTGTAGAGCCCCTGGGGGCCCACTACAAAATCCAATTCCGGAACCTTGGCAAAGAGCTTTTTGCCAACCTGTTGGGCCACACACCCTGCCACCCCAAGTTTCAGGGCAGGGTTAGACCTCTTGAGACGCTTCAACCTGCCCAAAAGGCTGTATAGCTTGTGCTCGGCCTTTTCCCTTATGGAGCAGGTGTTGACAATGATGAGGTCTGCATCCTCTGCCTGGGGAGTCAGGCAGTGGCTGGCCATTAGCATCTGGGCGATGCGCTGTGAATCATACTCGTTCATCTGGCACCCAAAGGTGATAATGTGAAGCCGCTTGGGTGCAGATGTTGTCAAAACCTGGTCGTTTTCTCTAACTAGACTCTTCATGTTCGCCTGACAAATCAGTTGTTGAAAATTGATATAGATAAGTCTTCCAGCCTTCTTTTTCCTGGGAAGTGACCCCTATTATAATCGCTTTTGAATCCCTTGACACTCCGCACAGGGAGCCCTTGAGATTGGCATCTGCCCTTAAAAATCCAAAGCCGTCAAAGGGGAAGTAATAGAGCCCCTTTTCGCCTGTACCCTTTGAACCTGGAATCACACCCTGGAAAAGCAGCCCGTTCCCATACTTTAGAAGCTCAACCTTTGAGGGCCCGCAGCACTTTCGCTCTTCCACCACAGGAAAAAGGGAGGTCCAGACATGGGAACCCCTTGCGTAGACCTTGAAAAACCCGTCGAAACTTACATAAAAGAGGGTGCATACCCCATCTCTTTCCACTGCCAGGGCACTTTGGACATCAAAATCATTTGGAAAATCTGCCTGATCAACATATTCGATGCCACTAGGGGTTGGATTCAAATAAAATATCCTCTCACCCTTGAACCGTTCCTTTTCATAGGCCTGGCCAAGCAGAACTTTCCCCTGGCTGTTGCAGTCTGTATGGGCAAAACCCAGCCACAGGTTGATCTCGTCCTGAACAAGCTCGAGGCGACCGTCCCTAAATGCATAGAGTTTCGATGAAAGCCCTGCATTGTTTATGGCGACATTTAGAACGAGCCATTTGCCCCAGTAGGAAAAGCTGCATGGGCACTCAAAGTCCTCGAAGTGGACAAACTGGGTATCTCCACTGCGTCTATACGGGGCAATGGCCAGGGCATCGGAGGTGAGATAAATGACCTCCCTCTTTCCATCCCCATCGAGGTCCGTAACTGCCACCTGGAGGGCACGCCCCTCCAAAGTGCCTACGAGCGTGGCCCTTTTAAAATCGAATACAAAGGGTGCCAAGGTTGCACTACCCTCTGAATTGCCATACTCCCCTTGAGTGTCCACTCCCCGGGCGCCTTCACTGGAGGGCACCTTGTAGGCGGTGAGCATCCTTTTTCCAGGCCCGTAGACCTTGAGTTCGCCGTCCTTCAGATCAAAGACCAAATCTATTCCAAAGGCCTCCATGGAGCTTTCCGAGGGCACGGGCATAGGCCCGCTCGACGGCTCCAGCCACTTGAGGTTTGGAAGCATCCTTTTCAGGGAATATGTTGAAAATACCGGAGATACCAGCTTGTTATCTATAAAGAGGGCCGCTCTCAACCCGGTGAACCGCAGGGCCTTGAGCCTGTCCTTCAATGTGCCCTTTGAAAAATATACCCTGCACAGGGATGAATCTGGTCTTACTTCATGGACCTGGCACTTTGCCACGAGCTTTTCCTTGTAACCAAGCACCTTTTTGGTTCCAGGCAAGTAGATGGGTTCTGCCTTGTCCAGAAGGGCAAAGAGGTCTCCGGCCTTAATCCCTACGTCTTTCCCCTTGTCTAGAACAAAGGTGTTATCACTCGCCTTTTGGGCCACTGCTTCAATGGGCCTGAGGTCATCTTCTAGCCGAGAGATATCCGTATCATTTTGGCCCCAGGCCGGGCAACATGCCAACAAGAGAATGATTATAAAAAGGAAACAGCTGATTTTTTCCCTTGGTATCGATAACTTCAACAGGTTCGCCTCCGCTTAAAGATTGGGTAAAAAGGCGTCCACACTGCCAAGGACTTTATAGGCGTTATTACGGATGGAGCAAGACGTAACTCGATTCGATTGGAACCGGAATGTAGTATAACAAGATAGGATAAAAAGGAAACAAAAAGTAATGGGTGCAAAAAATAAAAAAGGACCCTTGCCTTTGTAAGGCTCAGGGTCCTGAAAAAATCGTGTTCTCGAAGTGACTAGACGCAACCGGTTGGCTTGGGCAGCCCAGCCATTTTACAGGCTCCCTTACCAGGTCCAGAGGGGAACAGCTCGTAAATCTTCTTGAGGGGATAGCCGGTGGTCTTGGAAAGAATCCTGACCATGGGAGCAATTCCGTTCTTTTTGAAGTAGTCCTGAAGCACCTCAATAATCTTCTTGTGGTCTTCTGTCAGCTCGCTGATACCTTCCTGCTCCATGACGTATTCGACCCAGTTCTCGTCCCACTCTTCCATACCTTTGACCAAGAAGCCGTCTTCGTCTACTTCATAAGTCTTGCCTTTGTACTCTATAGTTGCCATATTGCCCTCCTTTTGGATTATTCTCTTTCGTCCATTATGGCGTTTCGAGACCGTTTTTTACTATACCCAGACCCCTTTGTCAAGGCTAGTTAAAATTTTTTCAATATTAGTGAAAAAAGGTTTTTTCAATAGTTATAGGGTGTTAAGCTCACCTAATCGGCTGAGACAGTGGTTTTTTTGAATAGCTATTCATTTTTTCACAATAGAGACAGCTAGCCATTCACCATTTCCGACTCAATTGCCGAAAGATGTTCCCTGGCCCAATCGATGGTTGGATCAAGCTCCAAGGCCATCTTGTACCATTGTATTGCAGCGGGAATTATTCCCAGTTTTCTCAAGTTACTGGCTATATTGGCATAGTCAATCGCAGAGCCCGGATCGATGGCAATGGCCCTCTCAAATGACTCTATGGCATCAGTGTACCTTCCCATCTGGTACAGGCACGTTCCAAGTATGTTGTGAATCTCCTTGAGATCCGGTGCCAGTGCCCTTGCAGCCTCGAGCTCCTTCACTGCTTCATCGAGCCTTCCAAGCTGACGCAGACAATTGCCCAGATTGCAGTGAAGACTGGCAAGTTCATTTTCAGGAGGTGAAAGGCTAAGGGCAGCCTTATACTTTTCAATGGCCCCTTCCAGATCCCCGAGGGATTCTAGAATATGCCCCATGTAAAAGACGATATCGAACCTGTTTGGATAGACCTCATCCAGGCGGGACAAGACATCCAGGGCCTCAAAGGGGCCCAGAAAGCCGCCTGTCGATGCAATGCGGGCCATGTGAAATGGCAAATCTATGTTCAGGGTTCTGTCACGGAAATGGCTGCCAGGAACCATTGCATAGACCGCTGGTATTCCCAGCTCCTGGTCGGTTATGTCTGTAAGGTAGACGGGAAGGCCCGCTTCATCCAGGGCAGTTGCAAGCAGATGCACCTCTTGCCGGAAATTTGAAGAAGAACAATCAGGAAGCTGATTCAGCTTTACAGTCTCAGGCGCATCCAAGACGTACTTTGCCTCCTCGAGGGTGGCAAACTTTGGAAGTCCACTTTCGAGATAACGCCCCTCTGTATCGAAATCTCCGGCAAGCTGGGCTACCTCCGTAATTGCACGAATTGCCGCCCTTACCGGGCTCGTGGAAGTACCCGCCGTGTACACTATCTCGCTTCTTTCCGGGTATGTGGACGGATCCCACGCTATGGCCCCCACTGTGGGAATGCCAATATCAAGGGAGAAGTCCTTGAGTACGAGCTCAATATTCTTACTGCGAAATTTGTCTATCAGCTGGGCAAGCCCCTCGTCCTCCACTGAGGAGATATCGATCGTGGGGGTCGAAAGCCTCTTGAAGCTGATAACCGAGCAGACATGACGTTCCACAACCTCGCAGATGGCCTGCACCGCTGCCTCGGCAAGGCTGTTGCCAGCAGCAGAGCCGTTATATTCGAAGATGGGCCACATCCAGGAAAAGGGCACGGAACACTGGGCCTCCCCAAGGGCCCTCAGCCCTTCTGTCCACTGGTTGGGGAAGGTGACTAGAAGTTCCTCCTCCTTTTCGTTCAGGGCAGAATCATGGTGCACAGCCTTAAGAAAATGGGCCAAATCAAATTTGTCGCCCTGAACATCCCTGTAAGGCTTGACCACAAACTGGTGGCCCTTGACAAACCTGAAAAGGCTGTAACGCTCGGCAATCTCCATGATTGCACTCGCCTTGGCCTGGGCCTCTGTCACCCCCTTGCCCATCTGCTTCTTTGTTCCAGTGATGGCGCTTGCCTGGGGTGAATACCGGCTCACAAAGACCGGGATGCCCAACCTGCCCTTGTCTATCCGTTTCACTTCCTCCAGAACAGGTTGCCCCAGGGATGAGAACCGCTCCAGAGCCCAGTTCAAAGTCTCTTCAGGGGTTCTGACCTTGTCGTATGCCTGCCCCGATTCCTTGTAGGAGTCCTTTAACTTCATCTATCCGCCAGCCTGCTTGGATCTTAATGAGAACGATACATTTTTTATAACGAAAAATTGCATATAAAGCAAATTATTTCACGAAGTGGCCTGCAAACTCCCCTACCTGTATTTCTTGCAGACGTCTTCTATGATTTCCTCAGCCTCGAACCAGTCCTTCTGATCGGCTCCCGGCTCCATGCCCCTGCGTTCATACAACGTATGGGCCACTGCAGCAACCCATTTCTGTCTGCCATCTTCGCAGGATGCGTCAGTGAAGCGAATCCGTGTCATTCCCGTGCCAGGCGCACCCTGGATCTGCAGGCCAACCACCGGATTCATGGCCTCATCATCCCTGATGAGATAGATTGCCCTTGGTACATCCACGGCATGGGCCAGATGAACAATATTGTCCGGGTCTGTGGTGCCAAGGAATATCTCAACCCTTCGAGCCCTATCATCGTAATCGATTCCAAGCAGGGGCATACCTGGCTCGCCAACGATAAAGTCGTCTCCAATCTGTACCACCGCGTTTCTGTACTGGTTCATTCTATTGAAATCCTTGAGAAAACTCTTCCACTCTTTTTTCAGGATCCTGGTCTTCTTCTCAGCCATTGCCAGCACCTCCCTTTACTTTGATAAAAGTAACCTAAACATTGGAACTAGGTGTGTCAAAAGAGAAAGAAGACACTTGCAATATTTCAAAGGGAAACTAAGACACACTTCTCTCAACGGATATTTGCCAAACAGAGAAATTTAAAGGCGCCCCGGCAGGAACTCCCTCAGACATTGCCTGGTCTTGGTGGCAGGCCCCTTGCCAATAAACTCCTCCAGGGGCCCCTGAAAGAGCACCCTGCCGCCTAGACGGCCGCCCCCTGGGCCAAGGTCGATAATCCAGTCGGCCATCGCCACCATGGATAGATCATGTTCGACCATCAAGACGGTGTTGCCCTTATCCGCCAGGGCAGACAGACACCTCGACAGCCTTCCCACGTCATCCATGTGTAGGCCAACACTTGGTTCATCGAGAAGATACAGTTTTCCGCCGGCATGGGCCTTGGAAAATTCCTTGGCTATCTTGAGCCTTTGGGCCTCGCCTCCAGACAGGGTGGGACTTGGCTGCCCCAATTCGAGATACCCCAGACCAAGCTCTTCCATCACCTTGAGTGGACCCCTTATGGCAGGTATGGCCATGAAAAATTCCAGGGCCTCTGAAATGGTCATGCCGAGGATTTCGCTTATATCCCTATTTTTCCACTTTGTGGTTAGGACATCGGGCCTGAATCTCTTGCCCATGCACACAGGGCACTTGACATAGACATCGGGCAGGAGGCCAAGGCTCTGCTTCAGCTGCCCCTGGCCGCTACAGTGGGGGCATGCGCCCTCCTTTGTGTTAAAGGAGAAATGGGCAGGGCCAAAGCCCTTCATCCTGGAGGCAGGGGTACGGGAAAAAAGCTCCCGGATGTGGGTGAATACCCCTAAAAAGGTTGCCGGACACGAACGCGGACTCCTGCCAATGGGATTGTGATCGATGTGCAGGACACCGCTTATGCCTTTTCCTTCTGGCCATTTGTTGCCCCTTTCCTTCAAGGCGACGACCCTTTCAAAGATGGCCTCCTTGAGACTGGTCTTTCCAGAGCCGGACACCCCGGTAACGACTGTCACGCAACCCACTGGGAAGGAGACGCTTACGGAATCGAGGTTGTGCTTGGTTATATCATCGAAGCTTAGAAGTTCCTGAGCTTTCTTGCCCCTCTCCCCTCTCACGGGCGTAACGACCCCTTTTTGCCCGAGAGCCCTGCCAGTTGTCGAGCTCCTGGAGTTTAAAAGCTCCTGGGGACTTCCCTGAAACACTATCTGCCCGCCCTCTTTTCCTCCGCCTGGCCCAAGGTCTATCACGTGGTCACTGTCGAGAATGGTCTCTGGATCATGCTCCACCACGATCACACTGTTTCCCTTGTCACGGATGCCCTTAAGGGCCTCAATTAGCTGTTTGTTGTCCGTTGGGTGAAGCCCTATCGTGGGCTCATCCAGAACCACAGTGATTCCCGTAAGGTTTGAGCCGCTTTGGGCGCATAGACTAATCCTCTGGGCCTCGCCCCCAGAAAGGGTATCTCCGGACCTATCGAGCCTCAGGTAACCAAGGCCCAGATTACTCATAAGCTCCAGTCTCGAGACGGCCTCCTTTGCCAGGGTGGAAAAAAGCTCCTTGCGCAGGCCTTGGATTTGTGGCCTATCGAGCCAGTTGCGTAAACACGCCAGGGCCTCATCTATTTCGAGGGCCATAAACTCGGCAATGGACATGGAATCGACCCTCCACACCAGGGCCCTTTGCGTAAGCCGTGCCCCATCACAGACTGGACACGGATTGCCGTGTTCATCACGGCCCCTGCCGTTACATTCCTGGCATCTTCCACTCTTTGTATGAAAGGAAAAAAGGAGAGGGTCTGGCTCTTCCACAGACTGGCCGCAGCTCTGGCAGAAATATTTGACACTGAACCACCTTTTCGCCCCTTGCTCGAACATGCAGCAAAATGCACCCTTTCCAGCCTTGAGCGCCCTTTCAATTGTCTCGTTCAGCCTTTCTCCAGGGCCCTTTCCAGAAAATGGCCCCCATACCCAGTAGATATCGTGCTCGGAGTGCCTTGCGAGGTGTACCTTTTCCCCCTTTGAAACGAGCCTGCCATCCACCATCACGAAATCTGCACCCTGGCCAAATCCCCTGGTTATCTCGTCCTGATGCCACCCCTTTCTGCGCCTCACCTTTGGCGCAGCCAAATAGAAGGGGCCCCCTTCTGCCACGAGCCTTTGAACCTGCCTTGCTATCTCCCCTTTGGAAGCACGCTTCATCGGCCCTCCGCACTCTGGGCACACGGGCCTCGAACAGTGGGTATAAAGAAGCCTCAGGTAATGGGAAACCTCTGACAAGGTGGCAACCGTAGACATGACACTGCCCCTTACAGCCTTTTGTTCAATTGCCACAGGGGGGCTAAGGCCACTTATCTCATCCACCTCTGCCCTTTCATGCAGTTTCACAAACTGTTTCATGTAGGAGGGAAGACTTTCGAGGTATCGTCTCTGGGCCTCCTTGAAAACCAGGTCAAAGGCCAGGGAAGACTTTCCAGAGCCTGAGACACCGGTTACCACCACGAGCTTGTTCCTTGGAATATCGAGCCCAACGTCCTTGAGATTGTGGTGCCTGGCACCACGGATTCGTATAAACTGCTCCTGGCCCCCTCTTGCATCCTGCCCTTTTATATCTTGCCCTTTTATTTTCTCTTTCGCCTGCCTGGCATCCTCGACTTCCCTTGGGCACGACACATGTTCTATGGCCTTTGCAGTTGGAGTCTCTTGTCTTTCGAGCTTGCCAGGCGGGCCCTGGAACAGGAGTTCCCCCCCTTTTTCGCCCCCTTCGGGGCCAAGCTCAATGACCCAGTCGCTGGAGAGAATGGTGAAAAGATCGTGTTCCACCACAACGACGGTGTTCCCTGCCCCTTTTAGTCTTGAGATCTCCCTGACCAGGGCCTGAACCTCCCTTTGATGAAGCCCCCGGGTGGGTTCATCCAGGATAAAGAGTGCCCCCTTGCTCCGTGAGGAAAGATGCTTGGCAAGCTTCAGCCTCTGGGCCTCTCCTGAAGAAAGGGTGTTGAGGGGCTGGCCCAGGAGCAAATGACCAAGGCCAAGCCCTATGGCAGGCTCGAGAAGGCGGGTCAGGGAGGGGTTTTCCTCGAAGAATGAATGGACCTCGGAAAGGGTCATTTCAAGAAAGTCCGAAATGTTCTTGCCCCTAAACTCTATTTCTAGTGCTGCCTTGGAGAATCTTGCCCCCTTGCACGAAGGGCACGGAACAAATACATCTGGCAAAAACTGCATTTCCAAGAGCTCATACCCCTGGCCCTTGCACTCCGGGCACCTTCCACCATCCACATTTAGGGAAAAGTAACCAGGCTTGAGCCCTAAAGAGCGCGCCTCCTCTGTGGAGGCAAAAAACTTTCTGACATGATCGAGCACCTTCAGATAAGTACCGGGGCACCCTCGCGGTGTGCGGGAGAGGGGCTCCTGGTCGACGAAGACGACGTCTTTCACCTGGCTTGGCACCTCGATGTGTTCCATGGCCCCTGGCAGCTCACTTGGCCGCCCCATGTTGCGAAGGAGCCCGCGGTAGAGACACTCCTCCACCAGGGTGGACTTTCCAGAGCCTGAAACACCACACACGCAGGTTATCTGTCCTAGAGGAAACCTGCACGAAAACCCCTTGAGATTGTTGTGTCTAAGGCCTTCGAGCTGGATGAAAGGGCCCTTCGGGGTCTCTTGGTTCACCTTGGCCGGTAAGGACTCAAGCACCCTTGGAAGTTCTTCCCCCAAGGCCCTGCCATCATGCCCCTCTGTCTCACTGACGATTTGCCCGCCCTCTCTTCCTGAACCAGGGCCAAGCTCAATGAGCCTTTGACAACAAGAAAGCATTACCGGGTCGTTCTCTGTCATGACAACCGTGTTGCCCTGGTGTCTGAGCCCCTCTATCACATCCCTGACACCCCTGATATCCCTTGGATGAAGCCCGGAAGATGGCTCTTCCAAACAAAAGAGCGTTTCAGAAAGACTGACCGAAACACCCTTTGCAAGGCAAAGACGGGATAGTTCCCCGCCTGAAAGTGTGCGGGACTGTCTGTCGAGACTTAGATAACCAAGACCTGCCCTCTGTATAAGGGCGAGACGGCGGCCAAGGTCCTCCTTGAGACTGGCCGAGGCCCTGTCCTGAACCTGCGCCACTTCGAGGCCTGAGATCCATTCGAGGGCATCATTCACACTCATTGCATAGAACTGGGCGATATTCAGCCCGCCAAGCCTGAATGACAGGGCATCTTCATTGAACCTTGCCCCCTTGCACGAGGGGCACACTTCATAGGCCCTGTATCTGGACAGAAGAATTCGGATGTGGGCCTTGTACCTCTTTGTCTCGAGCCAGTCAAAAATTCCCTTTATCCCGTACCACTCGTCCCTGCCAAAGAGAATCCACTGGCGCTCATCCTCTGAAAGCTCCTTCCACGGCCGGCTCAGGTCCACCCCCCACTCCTTGCACCAGTCAAAGAGAAGCTCCCTGTCTTCGTGCCAGTTTTCAAGGGGCCTTATTGCCCCCTGGGCAAGGGACAGGGAGGCATCTGGCACCACGAGGTTCCAGTCCACACCAATCACCCTGCCAAAGCCGCTGCACGTGGGGCATGCCCCTTCAGGGGAGTTGAAGGAAAAAAGGAGCACCGTTGGCTTGCTCCTCTTCTTTCCGCACACCTGGCACATTGGGCGTTTGGAAAAGGCCTCGGGCCCTTGGCCATCTACTGAGACGTAGATTGTATCCTGCCCCAGGGAAAAAGCTGCCTCCACCGACTCCTTGACCCGCTGCTGTTGGAGTTTCTTAACAGGGAGTCTGTCAATCACCACCAGGCACTCTTTGTCCAGGGGTCCGCCAAGCTCCGATACATCTATTGCCTTTCCATCTGCCAAGACACGACTGTACCCTTCCCTTACCATGTCGTGTAACATCTGGCCCTGGGCCTTTACACAGATGTAGCCGGCCCTTGCCCCTGCCCTTGCTGCATCCTCCAAATAGGAAAGGACGTCCTTCCAGCCTTGTGCCCTTATGGGCCTGTCGCATTCCTGGCAGTAGGGTGTGCTGCATCTGTAAAAGAGCATCCTTGCAGGGAAGCTTATCTCCGCCAGGGTGGCCACTGTCGAGCGGGAATTACGCACAGGATTTGCCTGGCCAATGCCAATTGCTGCGGGAAGGTTCCTGATATCCTCGACCCTTGCCCTTGGAAGCCTCTCCAGGAACTGGCGGGCGTATGGGGAAAAGGTCTCGATGAATCGCCTTTGGGATTCTGAATAGATGGTATCGAAAACCAGTGATGATTTACCAGCACCTGAGGGGCCGGTGACAGCGCAGATGCTCCCAAGCTCGATTTCGATATCAAGCCCCTTGAGATTGTGCTGGCTCGCTCCTCTTATTATCAGCTTTTTCATAAAACAGTTAAAAAAGGCCCTTAGAAATAGACTGGCCAGTAAAGTTTTTGCCACAAACGCCCAAATTGGTCTTTGGAAAAATGGCAGGAAGACAAAGATAGGCACGAAGACCGGCCCTTGTCAAATGGGTAGGTGCTATGGCTTTACGGCGCAAACATTGCATCATGCATTATCCCAAATGAAGGCAATGAGGGATAAAAACAGACAAAATAGACCCTATTAGCCCTTATATCTCCTTCATCCTTGAAAATGGCCCTCCTGTGGGGCCCCAACTTGAGGGTGAGACAGAACTCTTAGGCTAAAAAATTGACACTTACGTGACAAAACCTGTTGAAGCAAGCCCCATTTTAGAAGGAGATTTTTTTGACTTACAAAAAATGTGTGACAAAGGTTGGCCCAGGCCACGGATACAGGCAAGGCTTGTAACTATCTGCCATAGTGGGTACCATCCTTCCTTCAGACACGAGCCACTAAAGGCCAGGCTCCTTTTGAGGCCTAGGGCCTCAATATTTTTGGCCAAATTTTTTTGAAAGCATATCTCAGAATGAAAATATTCATCGCAGGCACAGATACAGACGTTGGCAAGACATACATAACAGCTGCACTGACTGCCATCTTGCTCAAAAAGGGGCTTCATGTTGGAGTCATAAAGTGGGTCAGCACAGGAAAGGCAGATTCAAGCCCTGACATAGAGTTCATACTTGAAAAGGCCGGGCTTGCCCCCCTTGGCCCTGGTTCGAAACTTTCTGTGGCATGCCCCTTTTGTTTCTCATTTCCTGCCTCACCCCATCTGGCATCCTCCATGGAAAACCGAGTTGTTGAGCCAGATGTCATAATCAGGGAGACGCAACGCCTCGAGGAGGCGTGTGACATCCTTTTGATCGAGGGCGTAGGTGGCCTCATGGTCCCCCTAAGAGCGGACCTTCTTCTAATAGACCTTATGGCACAGGTGCCGTGCCCTGTAGTGCTCGTTGCCAGAAGCGGACTTGGCACCATCAATCACAGTCTCTTGTCTGTGGAGGCCCTAAGGCAGAGAAGGCTAGAGCCCCTGGGCATAGTCCTAAACTCAGTGGGCTACGGTGGGTGTGCAGACAATACACACGAGGAGATAGTTTCTGACAATGCATCCATCATTTCCTCCCTGTCAGGCTCAAGGGTGTATGGGCCAGTTCCCTTCGGACTTGAGCCCACGGATGAGAAGGTGTCAGAAATCCTAACTCCTCTTGTAACCAACATCATGGAGACAAAAGGCCATGAGTCAACCAGATAGAAATAGTAAGGGGCAACTCAGCATAGTGGGCATTGGCCCTGCTGGCGCACGCTGGATGTGTGATCCAGCCAAGGAGGCCCTGCAAGAGGCCCAGGTCGTATGTGGATACAGGACATACATCGACCTTATACGTGATATTTTGACGCCCCAACAGGAAATAGTACAGACTGGAATGACCAGGGAACGGGACAGGTGCAAGGCTGCCATTGACCATGCGGTGTCTGGAAAGAAAGTGGCCCTTGTATGTAGCGGTGACCCTGGCATCTACGCCCTTTCTGGGCTCGTCTTTGAAATGCTGAAAAAGAGGGGGCTGGACTCGTCGAAGCTCAAGGTTGAAGTCATCCCAGGCATTCCTGCCCTGAGTGCATGCTCTGCCCTGCTGGGCGCCCCTCTTGTACACGATTTCTCAGTTATTAGCCTCAGTGATTTGCTGACGCCCTGGGAGCTTATCGAAAAGAGGATAGAGGCTGCTGCCTTGGCAGATTTCGTCTTGGTGTTTTACAATCCAAGGAGCAAAAAACGAAGGGACCATCTGCCAAGGGCCCTTGAGATTGTGGCACGCCATAGAAAGGGCTCTACGCCAGTGGGCATTGTCACCAGCGGCATGAGACCTTCACAGGAGGTCTCAGTGACGACGCTGGAAGAGATTAGGGAAAAGGGGCCGGATGCATGGAACATAGGCATGCAGTCCCTTGTAATTGTTGGAAATTCCCAAACATTTATTTGGGACGGAAAGATGATAACTCCGAGGGGCTATGAGGTCTAAGGCCGTTGGTTTCACTCTTCTTTGCACCCTGGCCCTGGTGTGCATGTTCCACGCCCCTGCCAAGGCCCAGGTTGAAGTCTTGGAAAAGGGCCTCAAGCAGCCTGAATCCTGCGAAAATGCCACTTCTATCACGCTTTCAGGGGTTTATTCACCCTACTCGGTGCATCTCATCAAGGCTGAGGTATCTGGCCGCATCAACAGGATAAATGCCAGAGAGGGCGAGATTCTCGCAGCTGGCACTCCCATAATGGAAATAGAGCATACGGCCCTTGAAAGACAGCTCCACAGCTTGAAGGGAGTTCTAGAGGCCCTTTCCCATGGGCAAAGGGTCTTGGAGAAAAACCTCGAACTCTTGAAACGAAAACTGCGCCGATACAAGAAACTCAAGGCAGCAGGGCATGTGGAGGAGCAGACGGTAGAAGACGTGGAAGCACAGGTCAACAACGCCGAGCTTGCCCTGATTGAAAACAGACAGAGACAGGCCGAGACGAAAAGGGCCATCTGGGAACTCAAGGACAGGATAAGAAAATCCATACCCAGCTTCCAAAGGCCCCTGTACGTTTCCCAAAACTTCAAGGAACTTTACGAGACAGTGGTTCCAGGCGAAAACCTGTCGAGGCTCCTGGACGTATCCAAGGCAAAGATACATCTCGTCCTTTCACTGGCATGTTTCAAGGTGCTTGAAACAAGACTTCTCAGGGACAAGACAATAAATTTTTCCATAATCTTGCCAGGAAATCGCAAGATTGAAACAACGGGCAAGGTTGAACGGCTCAAAATAGACCCAGACAACCGATACCTGTACAGCTACGGCTTTGATCTCGTCTTTCAACCTGTCAAAGGACTCCTCTGGGGCCAGGTTGTACAGATCAGGCTGCAACCTTAGAAAAGGGGGTTCATGTCCAGCTCTACGGTCAAAAAGGGAATTCCTCATTTCCTGGTGGCCTTTTTCGTGGAACGAAGGCCCCTTGCCCACACCTTGACCCTGCTTTTTATACTGACAGGCATAATTTCCTACTATCAGCTTCCCCAGGAGCTCTTCCCCCCGATCCTCACCAACAAGATAGAAATTACCGCCTATTACCAGGGCACCTCTGCAGACACCTTTGACGACATCATCACCAGCCGAATCGAGGACGAGGTACAAAACATCGAGGGTGTAAAACTGATCGAATCTGTTACCAGAGACGGTTCGTGCCTCATAACCATCACCCTTGATGACTCGACACCAGTCGAAGACACCCTCTTCAAGGTCAGGGATGCCATAGACCGGGTGAAACCAGACTTCCCTGAAGACATGGATGATCCGACTGTGGTGCGAAAAATAGAGAAATACCCCCTTCTCACCCTTTCCATAGGAGGCGCACCAGAGGAGGAGCTCCAGGACGTCGCAGACGAGATTAGGAAAGAGATAGAGAAGATCCCCGACATATCCAAGGCCACCATCAATGGAAAGGCCAAGAGGGAGGTGCATATCTATCTCAAGAACGACGTCCTCGAGGCCCTTGGCATCACACCATATCAGGTGAAGGAGCTTATCAAATCCTGGGTGAACAACAGCCCACTAGGGGAAATAAAGGAGAGGGGCAACCACATATTCATAACCACACCAGGGGGAAGGCCCTCGGTTGCCTTCTGGAATTCTGTCATTCTCCACACAGGAGGCAAGAAGCTCTATCTTTCTAGGATAGCAGACATCAGACTTGAGCTTTCAGAGGTCAAGAGCCTTTCGCATTTCAATGGCAAGAGAAATATCTCCCTCACCATATTCAAGACCGCAAAGGGCTCTTCCATCCGTCTGTCCAACAAGATTAGAAAGCTGGTAACCGAGTGGAAGAAACGCTACGAGGGCCTTGACTTCTCTGTTTACAGCGACCTTTCCGTCTACATCAGAAACAGACTCAACACGGTTAAATCCTCAGCAGTGGTGGGGCTCATCCTGGTAACAATCTCCCTCTACCTGTTTCTGAACCTTCGGGTATCCATTACTGTTCTCCTGGGTATTCCAACGGCCTTCCTCATCTCATTTGTGTACCTCTACCAGAGGGGCGAGACCATCAACATGCTCTCCCTCTTTTCATTCCTCATGGCCCTGGGAATGGTGGTCGATGATGCAATAGTCATAGGGGAAAACATCTACAGAAAAATGGAGGCGGGACTTCCGCCCAAGGCTGCGGCCATTGAGGGGACTGCAGAGGTCTTCTGGCCAGTGTGTGCCGCCACGTTTACAACCGTTGCTGCCTTCTTGCCCCTTCTCATGGTTGGAGGGGACATTGGCAAGTTCCTGAAAATCATACCCATCTTTGTAAGTGCCGCTCTCCTTGCATCCCTTATCGAATCCCTCTTTATCTTGCCTGTCCATGCAGTCGAACTATACCGGACTGGGGTTGGCAAAAGCCCCTTTTCAAACTGGGAACCCTTGAGAAGGGCCTATGCCAGGATACTTGGAAAGCTCATAGATCACAAAAGGCTCACCATTGCAGGGGCAGTGCTCTTCTTTGCCCTATCTATCCTGGTGATGAAACTGTTTCTGTCCTTCACCCTCCTTTCCCAGTTCGATGCAGACCAGATTTACATAAGGGGCAAGCTCGCCTCCAGGTATGGAATAGAGGATACGGAACGGGTTGTCTCGATCATAGAGAAGAGGGTGCGGGATTGCCTTCCTCCAGAAGATCTCGATTCCATTGCCACACACATAGGCACCTCCTTCAACGACAAGATGGAATTCGATGTTGGAGAGGACCTGTTTCAGGTATTTGTCAATCTTAGGAAGCCTGCCCCGCAAAACTTTCTGGAACGTTTTGTCTACCCTGTCATCATGTTTGGAACCTACGAGTTTGGCACCAGAAAACACACCGCAATGGATCTGGTAAAGGTGATAGAAAGACATCTTACCGATATCAAGATCCAGCGCTTGACCGTTACGAAGCCCAAGGCGGGAATAGTGAGGGCAGACATAGAGGTATCCTTTTCGTATCCGGGAAAGGACAAGGATGAGGCCATTAAGAAGATGGTGCAGGCGGCCCACATCCTGGAAGATGCCCTTGCCAGGATAGACGGCGTCGAAAACATTACGGACAACTACGACCCTGGCAAGGTGGAGCTGGAACTGCGGCTCAACAAGCGTGGAAGGGAGCTGGGCTTTTCTGAAGCCTCCCTGGCCTCGGCCCTCGTGCCCTATTATCTGAACGTGAAGACCGCCCGCATCATGAAAGATGTTAGCAGGGACGTGGTTGTTCGAACCTATCTGGAAGACAGGGGAGACATAGATCGGTTCCTGAGGCTGCGGCTCAATGTGCCAGGCTCATCACGGCTGGTGTACATTACCGACATCTGCTCCATAGTGCCCAAGAGGGGTCTATCCAGAATATGGAAGGAAAACGGTGTGCGTCAGGTCACGGTTACCGCCTCTATCGACAAAAACATCACCACCAGCCGACAGGTCATGAAAATATTGGCTCCAACCTTTCAAAAGATAAAGGAGCTTGGCGTCGTCACTGATATCAAGGGAGAAAAGAAGGTGGCAGAACACACCCTCAGGGACCTCATGATGGCCGGCGTGGTGGCCATCCTGGGCATACTGATCGTGTTGCTCCTGCAATTCAATTCCTTTGGGGACTCCTTTATCGTCCTGATCTCGGTGCCCTTTGCCTTCGTGGGCGTCATACTGGGCCATCTCATTATGGGCAAACATCTGACCATTACTTCCCTGCTGGGGTTTGTGGGACTTTCAGGGGTGGCTGTAAATGATGCAATAATAATGGTGGACTTCTTGAAGAGGCACCTAAAGGAAAACCCAGACAAGGAACACTTTATCAGGGCTGCTGCCATCAGGCTTCGACCCATCATACTCACATCGGTAACGACAATCCTAAGCCTCACCCCGCTAATCTTCTTTGCCACAGGCCAGGCAATGATTCTGTCCCCAATGGCAATCTCCTTTGGCTACGGGCTCTTGGCTGCAACCTTTGCAAACCTGCTCCTGGTTCCAACCCTTTACTGTCTGGTACACAGGGTCAAGTTTGCATGAAAAGATTTGGGCAGCCACCCAGAGACGTAGGCGGCTGCCACTTCGAGGCAATCCTACAATCTTATAGAAATGGGGTCCTTCTGCCCTTACCCGGGCCTTTTCCCATACCGCCACCTGGGCAATTTCCTCCCTTTCCCCTTTCAAATGGCGTTGAAATTATCTCCTCAAACTCCTGTTTGGAAATGTACTGGGGCTCGTAGGTTGCATTTCTGGCCTTCAGCTCGGAGATGAAATAACGCAGGTGGTTGCGAGACCCTCGCATGAGGTTTTCATAGACCCGAATCAAAAGGGTATTTCGTGTCCGCTTGATACACTCTTCCAAGTCCTTGATGTCCAGGTCCTCAATGGTGGCCCCAACCTTCAGGGCATCCACGATAGAGCGGCTTCCCTGGCTGGTGAGCTTTTTATAGAGGGTTGAAAAATGGTCTGATGGAAATACCCCAGGTGTGTCCTTGGTGATGGGATCTGGCAGATCATAGAGTTCCAGCAAACGTTTTAGGGCATCCATGTGCCTTTGCTCGCTGTCTACAATGTTGTTCAGTCGTGGCAGCGTCCACTTCTTTGAAAGCTCCATGTAGACATCCCTGGCAAGTTTCTCTTCCTGCCGCATGAATGCTAGATCCTGCTTTTCCTGCTCGGACAGGGCGGGAAGATTCTTCTTATCCACTTTTTGCAAAAACATCAGCCCCGACCCTGGCCCATTGCCCCTGATGGCACCACTGTCATGGCAGCCTGCAAAGAAGGCCAGAACAAGAACCAAGAATGCCAAATAGGCCCTGGATGAAAGGTGTCTTATGTCCATGATTCTCTTCTCCTTTTTTTGGTTTTTTGACCAAAGCTCATTACAACTAGGATACCCTTTCTCCCTCAATTTGTAAAAAAGATACTATTCCAACAAGTAGATTCTCCAGGCCCCCTTCTGGGCCGCTGCCAAAATTACCACTTGAAACCTGGCCCAAAGGAGAAATGAAAAACGCTATCTTCCAACATCCCCATTTTGAACTTGCACGCTTTTATTGTACACTCTTTCATCCTATGAAAAGCTCCAAGGCCAGAAAAAACCAAACCACCAGTGGCTTCTTGCCTGCCACCCGAAAGGAAATGGAGGCCTGCGGCTGGGACAGGCCAGATATAGTCCTTGTCACAGGGGACGCCTATGTGGATCACCCTTCCTTTGGAATTTCGCTGATTGGCAGATGGCTCGAGGCCCACGGATTCAGGGTTGCCATATTGGCCCAGCCAAGACATCACAATGATGCGGATTTTAAAAGGTTTGGAAGGCCAAGGCTATTTTTTGGCATCTCGAGCGGCAATCTCGATTCCATTGTTGCCAACTACACAGGCAATGCCAGAATCAGACAGAGGGACGCCTACAGCCCTAATGGAGATCCATATTTTCCAGGGCCTCGTACCAAAACCAACCGCCGACGCCCAGACAGGGCCGTCATCACCTATGCCAACCTTGCAAGACGCGCCTACCACGACGTTCCAATTGTCATCGGTGGCATCGAGGCCTCACTGCGACGCTTCATTCACTATGACTATCAGCAGGAAAAACTTCGAAATTCCATCCTCACCGATTCCAAGGCAGACATCTTGGTCTACGGCATGGGAGAGCTGGCATGTCTGGAAATAGCCAAGCGGTTGGAGGCAGGGCAAGATCTTTTGAACATACCAGGCACCATGACGAGGCACGGTCACAGTGAGAGCCTGGAAGGAGAAGACATCAGGTTTCTTCCCTCATGGGACGACATTTCAACAGAGCCTTCCCTCTTTCTCGATGCAGAACTCGACATAGACCAGACGGCCCGCAGCGGAGACCAACGCCGCCTGGCCCAGGTCCAGAAGGGTGGCACCGTGGTTGTTCAAAACAGGGCCTCTCGGCCCCTCACTACGAAAGAGATGGATTTTTTGCACGAGTTGCCCTTTACGCGCCTTCCACATCCAGCCTTTGGCAGGGTTCCTGCCTGGGAGATGATAAAGGATTCCATCACAGTCGTCAGAGGATGTTTCGGAAACTGCTCCTTTTGCGCCATTGCCAGGCATCAGGGCCCTGTCATCACATCCCGTAGCGTGGATTCGGTCTTGAGGGAAGTGGACGAGCTGGCCTCCGCCTCCTTCTTCAAGGGCACTGTTACAGATCTCGGCGGGCCCACGGCCAATATGTACGGGGTGTCGTGTAAGGTGGGAGAGTCATGCAAAAAAAAGGACTGTCTATTCCCAAAACTGTGCAAGAATCTCGAACTCAACCAGAACGAGATGAGGCATTTGCTGAAAAAGGTGTCTGCCCACGAAAAGGTGAAAAATGTATTCATATCCTCGGGCCTTAGAATGGATATGTTACTCAGGACCCCAGAGCTTATGGCCGACATCTTAAAGAGCCACATCCCTGGCGCCCTGAAAATTGCCCCTGAACACACTGAAGAGGAGGTCCTCTACCTCATGCACAAGCCAGGGGGGCTCCTTCTCGAACAGTTTCTAAAAAGTGCCAGGGAAATTTTGAAGAAACTTGGCAAACGCTCTGGCATAACGGCCTATTTCATGACATCCCACCCAGGGTGCACCCTGGCCCACATGGTGGCCATGGGAGAAAAACTCAAAAGGTTGAGGCTTCCTGTGAGACAATTTCAGGACTTTACCCCCACCCCTGGGACGATTTCCACTGCCATGTATGTGACAGAACTTGACAGATACGACAAACGACCAATCTTTGTTGCAAAAAGGCGTAAGGACCGGGCTGCCCAGAGAAAGATTCTTGAATCCCTCATGAACAAAAAGAAAGGCGCTCACCATGAAAAGGATTTGCAGTCATAAGGTGAAAATAGGAAATCTGGAGATCTCCCCTCCCCTGTTCCTTGCCCCAATGGCTGGTCTCACCCACAGCGGTTTCAGGCAACTACTCCTGGATTTTGGTGGCGTTGGTCTTCTTTCCACTGAGATGCTCTCTGCGACAACGCTTCCCCACGAAAATCCAGCAGTCTCTCCCTACTTGATCAGGACAGAGAGGGAACACCCCATGAGCTATCAGCTCCTGGTGTACAGGGAAGAACACCTGGATGAGGCCATAAAGAAAATAGAGGGCCTCGGGGCCCAGGCAGTGGATGTCAATCTCGGCTGCGGTGCACCAAAGGTGGTAAAAAAGGGTGGAGGTGTTGGGCTGGCCCATGACAGACCAAGATTGAAGGCCATAGTCTCCAGGATAAAAAGCCTTACGGAACTGCCAGTTACAGTAAAAATCAGGCTTGGCCAGGGGCCGGATAGGGAAAAATTTCTGGAGTGGTGTCTGTTTCTCGAGGATCTTGGCATCGATGGCCTTTATATCCATGCAAGATACGATAAGGAACCCTTTGCCAGACCGCCCAAATGGGAAATGGCCGCCCTTGCCAAGGAACGACTCACCATACCCGTCATCGTCAATGGCGGAATCTTTTCTGTGGACGATGCCAAAAGATGCCTGGAGATAACTGGTGCAGATGGCATCATGATTGGCCGCGGCGCAGCAATCAAACCCTGGCTCTTTCGAGACATAGATGGGCACCTGTTTGCCAAGTCTCAACAACCTCTTCCAAAACCTGACCTTCCTGCCACGTGGCTCCGTTTCTTCGATTATCTCGAAGAGCTCTTTCCTCCTCAGAGGCGCCTTGGCAGGCTAAAGGAGTTTACCCACTACTTTAGCCAGAACTATGCCTTTGGGAACAGACTGGCAATGGCTGTACAGAGATCCAAGGAGATGGAAGAGGCCCGGGCAAGGGCCCTGGAGTTTTTCTCAAAAAATCCCGACACCCGCCCTTTGTAACTCGGCCCCAGAAAAACTTTCACCGTGTCACAGGACCGCTTAGGCTTTGGGAGCCTTCTTTTTGAGATGTCGCCTCATCATCCAGGCTGCCTTCTTTTCTATGTCTTTGAAGAGCCTCTTGTCCTGCCTGATGTCAAAGCCTATCTCTTGGCAGTAGACATCGAGCATGTGGTCGACTTCTTCCTCTGACAAGACCAGCCGAGCGGAAAAGAGCAGCTGGGCAAGATCCTTGATGGCCCACCTGCGTCTTAATTGCTTTTGCACTATGACGCGCTGAAGGTCTATGAGAAAAGGTGTGTTTTCCGGAAGTTTTATAAAGAAATGCAGGAGATAGAGATCCTGGTGGGCAAAACCCTTTTTGTGCATCTTTGCAGCATAGGTGGCAATCCGCCCAATCAGCTCTAGCCTTTCAGGTGGCTCCAGTTGGCTTTCCTTTGAAAGGAGCTCTGAGGCCCTTTGATAGTTTTTGAGCCCAAGGGTGACACAGAATGTCCCTTCCTCCGTCCTTCCTGCCGCAACTGGAATCAGGGTTGGGAGCAAATTTTTATGAAATAGCACAAGGGCACGCCACTCGTTCAGGGCATCGAAGTCACGAAACTTTAATGAGAACATTGACTTAACCCTGGAGGAAAGGGATGGAGGCAGGCATCTCTTTATGTAGAATTCCACCTTTTCTCCTGATTCATTCTCGAGCCAAAACCTGCCTGTGCGCCTTTCAGGCACCACGGCCTTTACTGGTTCATCGTTTACGTTCCATAGTGCACTGGCAGACAAGAGTCCATTTGAAGCAAGAAGCCCCTGAAAATCCTCATTAACCACCAACTGGCCATTTTCCAGCCTCTTCTGCCGAATCTCCACAGGCCTAGCCCTTCATCTCCCCTATCTTTTCATCGACGAAACTGGATAAGTCCAGGGGTTCCTCCAGTGGGTTGCCATGTAAATCAAAAAATGCACTGTCTTTTATGACTATTCTCCCGTCGGCAAAGGCCTTCAGAGTTTCCACAATAAGGGGCAGCTCGCGGATTTCCCCCTCATGCCTGATCTTTTTGAAAAGGGGCAGCTCCTCGCCTACCTCCTTTTTCACATAGTCCATCCCGTGTTTGGACTTCAAGTGCTCAAACTCTCGCCAGAGCCCATCCCACTCTTTGCCCTTTATGGGGAATGAAAAGTATGTAACCGCTGGGCCACGGTCCAGCTCTGGTGTCACAAGATGCATCATGGCCCCGGTCCTGTCTGCTGACTCCTCGAGTAATTGCCATATGACCTCTTGCCAGGTCCCAGCAGGCCCTCCTGGCAGGGCTGGATGGAGATTTATGGCAGACACCTTTGAACATATCTCAGGGCTCAACACCCACATGTAACCTGCCAGTACAGCCAAAGGACATGAAAAAGGGGCGAGCTTTTCGTAAAGGGCCTCATGATATCTTGTGCGCCAAAGGGCCCTGTCACGTTTTCTTAATTCAGGCTCAAATCTAACCGCGGATAACCGCACCACTGGGATGTTGGCCTCTTGGGCTATTTGTGCCAATTTATCACTAAAAACCCCTTCACCTTCATCCCTTGAAAGAAAGAGATAACAAAACTTCCCATTAATCTCCCCCTTTCTAAGAGCCTCTAAAACCACATTGAAAAGGTTCACTGCTGCTTCGTCTCGCCCGGTTGTCCACCAACCAAATTTAAAGTCTCCCATAGCCCATTTACTCCTGCCTATAAATTGAACTTTCAAGTGCCAAGAGGACTGGATCCCTTGAATAGCTGGATATTACTAAACCCAAGAATATTAACAACAGCTTCTCTTTTTAGGGATGATCTAAGAATAAATAGAACCTTTGAACCTTTTTACCACTTCACGGAACTTACATAACAAATACCACAGTAATCCTGACAATTGGTCATGATTACCTAAAAGGAGGAGATGTTATGAGAGTCCCAAAAAGTACCATGAGTTTACTAAGTCTGTTTTTACTTTTGGTTTGCGTAGTCGCTACAGCCTTTGGTGAGGAACATAAAAGCTTCAAACCACCAAAGCAGATTGTCAAACCTTTTGATGGAGTTGTACCGCGATTCTTACCGGATCTGACCGTCACGGACCTTCAGGCAAAAGACGACCCTCAGGGTTGCATTATCCAGGTTACAGCAAGGAACCTCGGGCCTGGAGTCATCCCAGATAGGTACTATCATGAGCCACCAGATCTTGCCTTTCAAATGTACAGAAACAACAAACCCTGGGGCGGAATAGTTATCTACGGTGTGGACCCCCAAAAGGCGCTTCGGGAGCCTGGCGGAGCCCTTACCTTTGATTGGTTTCCAAGATCCCTGAACCTCAGGCTTCATCCTGGCTACCACACCCTCAAAATAGTTGCAGACATTCACAAGCAACTAGCTGAAAGCAATGAAAACAACAACATTTTCATAAAAAGATTAAGCTGCGGATGCAAAGTGCCCTTGCCAAGACCAAAAATAAAGTTTCACCATAGGGATCGGAAAGGCCGTGCCTACATCCCCGTTGTAAACTGGGCTCAGTTCTCAGATGACCTTTTCGCCCAAGCACCTTACCTGCCTCCTTGCGGCCTTAACAAAAACGCCTCCAGGACATGGGTGAATATCTATGACGCCGACACCAACAGGAGAATATACGGATTCTGCGCATTAGGAAAGGGGCGGAGTCTCCAGAACATATGGGTGCTTCCACCTAAGCATGTAAAAAGGGTCTACATTGTTGTGAAAGACAGGGCTTGCGCCCGTTCCAGACGCTCCAATGTAATCCAGCTGCCTTGATTCAAGTCCTAATCCATTCTTTTTATGGGGCTGCCTAACAAGGCAGCCTTTATTTTATTAAGAGGAAGACTTCCTTTCTTTACCCCTTGTGAATAAGCTAATTAAACTGGTTGACAAATCATAGGCCCTCCATTAAAAAACAAAAATTGAAAATGAATCATTGTTCACAAAAAAAGAAAGGAGGAGTTGCAATGCGTAGTGCAAGGATAGTTTCTGTATTGATGGCTCTGCTTTTTGGTATTGCAGTTGCCGGAATTGCAGTGGCAGGAGAAGGTCCAGCAGAGATAGTTCTCAAGGCCAAGAAAGGTGATGTTCATTTTACTCATCACAAGCATCAGGCAAAGTTTCAGTGTGGTGAGTGTCATCATGGACCTGACCATTCTGCCTACAAGCCTGGCATGAAGATTCAAACTTGTGACAAGTGCCACACCAAGGATTTCCAGAACAAGAAGCTCAACAGCGTAATGAAGGCTATGCACACCAACTGCAGGGGTTGCCATAAGGAGCATAAGGCAGATGGTGCACCCACAAAGTGCAGCGGTTGCCACAAGAAGTAACCATCTGTTTCTTAAAAGAACCGTCAAAGGTCTGCCGTCCTGCGGCAGGCCTTTTTTTTTGAATTAAGTCTTGGGCAGGTACAGGTAACATGGAATCAGCCGTATTTAGAAAAAAAGTGGAATTACTCGATCCTGAAAGGGAAAAAAATCTCAAAACAGCTCTGGAGGCTGTTGCCGCAAATCCAGACACGTCATCGCTTCTCATCAAGGAAAAGCTTGAGCCACTTTTCCTGTCCTATTTTGCACGACTTTGCAAGGAAGAAGGTGTGAAAAACATATCCTCATTCCAGGACGAAATGGCCCTGAAGGACAGGCTGCCCGATACAGTTGCCAACTGGCTCACTGTGTTGTCTGAAATATTCTCCTCCCCTCAAGTCAATTCTAGGGTTTCGGATCCGGCTGCAACGGCTGCAATTCTGCTTCTTCGGCTATATGAATGGATTAACTGGAACTATGACAGGCGCCTCATCTACAACGACACCATTGAAACAGAGGCTGAAGCGAAATTTTCCCAACTGGAAAATGAAATGGACCTCTTGGGTGATAAGGATGAGATCCTTTCCCAGGTGCTGGATAGCCTCTCTGGCTTTTGCAACAATTACTGGATCGATGAAAAAAACCTCTATCCTGGGGTCAAGACCTACTATCTCCACATAGATTTCGACTATGGCCAGGGGCCAAGGACATTGCGCCTAGGTCTTAAGTCCGTTCTGGTCGACCAGGTGAAATTAAGGGCCCTTTGTCAGGATCAGCACATACTTGCCCATATTTTGGAAAGCATGTTGACCTATTCTACTATTGGCAATTTTCCTCCTGGCAATTATATTTAAGGAAAAGTTATAAATTCAAATGTAAAAGAATTATGCCAGGAACGCAGATAATTTCGCCCACTAATAACAAAAATGTAAAGAGGATTACGATTCTTCTAGATGGCAAGTGGCAAGTCCAGGAGATTAGCGGAAGGCTGGGCGATATTTTGCCTGGCATAAATGGAGACATCAAGGGCAAGAAATTTCAGGATATTCTAACGGGTACCTGCCTTGCCTCACTAAAGGAGATAATCCCCATACTAGAAAAGGGGCAGAGCCTTTTTAACTACCGATTCCTCATTGATCACGAAAACTACAAGACAGCCATAGTTACCGCCCTTTTGAGCAACCGCGAAAGTGAAGACCCGGACTGGATAGCAGTTTCCATACGTTTTGAAGGGGACGATTTTGAGGGCGCGCCAATACTGGACAACATCGGGGATGGAATCTTCATAGTAAACAAGGAATGGAAAATAATCGAATTCAACAAGGCCGCAGAGCGCATAACCGGCTGGGAGAAAAAGGAAGTTATAGGAAGGCCGTGCAGTGAGATATTCAAGAGCGACATCTGCGCCACTGACTGCATCCTTGCAAGGGCGGTCTACGAAAGACGCCCCTTTACAGGAAAAAAGGTCTACATCAAGACGAAATCTGGCAGGACCCTGCCAATCTCCATCAGTACATCCCCATTCATAGACGTCACCGGCGACGTCAAGGGAGGGGTTGAGGTCTTCAGGGACATCACCGAGCAGGTAAAGCACGAAATCATCCTGGACTCCATTGGAGATGGAGTCTTCACCGTTGACAGATACCGCAGGATAACCTCTTTCAACAGGGCAGCAGAGGAAATCACCGGGATGAGTGCATCAGAGGCCCTTGGAAGGCCATGCAGGGAGGTATTTCAATCGAGCCTCTGTGGCGATGCCTGCGCCATTGCCATGAGTATGAGAATGGGCAAAAAGGTCTCCAACAAGAGGGTGACCATCAAGCGGGTAAATGGAGAATCTGTGCCCATAAGCATAAGTACTGCCCCCCTTCTCGATGCAGAGGGCAACATCATTGGAGGCGTTGAGACATTCAGGGACCTTAGGGAGATCGATCAGCTCAGAAGGCGGCTAACTGGCCGCTTCACCCTTGGAGACATCATCAGCAAGAGCCCCCAGATGCAGAAGATCTTTGACATTCTCCCTGAGATTGCAATGAGTGACAGTAACGTCCTCGTCCTGGGGGAAAGCGGTACAGGAAAGGAACTCATTGCAAGGGCGCTCCACAACTTCAGCAAGAGGAAGCGCGGGCCCTTCGTGGCAGTAAACTGCGGTGCACTCCCTGACACCCTGCTCGAATCCGAGCTTTTCGGCTACAAGAAGGGGGCCTTCACCGATGCCAAGCA
>JAADCZ010000151.1 GCA_013154175.1 Thermodesulfobacteriota bacterium | reverse complement strand
AGGATTTTTGACAAAACGAGCAGGCAGTCAACATAGGCGGATTCGCGGCCCTGCCTTTTCAAGAGGCCAACGCTCTTTCTGAGCAAGGGCCCTATGGCCTGCTGTTCTTTATGCAACTGATCGTTTTTCGTCCTGAGTTTTGGAATCTTGCGCCAAGGCCTTTGCCTGAAAATGGGTACCAAGGGCCTCGATTATCTCGTCGATCTCCCCTTGCATTATATCTTCGAGCTTATAGAGGGTGAGACCTATTCGATGGTCCGTGACCCTACCCTGGGGGAAGTTATATGTTCTGATGCGCTCGCTCCTGTCGCCCGAACCCACCATGGAACGCCGCTCCTCAGAAAGCTGTTTCTGCTGCTCCTGCTGCTTGAGTTCATAGAGTCTTGCTGCCAAAACCTTCATGGCCTTGGCCTTGTTCTTGTGCTGGCTTCTTTCATCTTGGCACTGCACCACGAGACCCGTAGGAATGTGGGTGATTCGAACAGCAGATTCTGTCTTGTTGACATGCTGGCCCCCAGCACCAGATGCCCTGTACACGTCTATTCTGAGGTCTTGAGGGTTTATCTCCACATCAACGTCGTCTGCCTCAGGAAGCACGGCGACTGTAACTGCGGATGTATGAATTCTTCCCTGTGTTTCGGTCTCCGGTACCCTCTGAACCCTGTGGGTACCACTTTCATATTTGAGCCTGCTGTAAACCTTATCGCCTGATATTAGGGCAATGATTTCCTTGAAGCCGCCGATTCCTGTCTCGTGGGAAGAAAGAATTTCCACCTTCCAACCCTTTTTCTCTGCATAACGACTGTACATTCGGAACAGGTCAGCGGCAAAGAGTGCAGCCTCATCCCCTCCAGTGCCAGCCCTGATCTCTAGTAGGATGTTTTTCTCATCATTTGGATCCTTGGGAAGGAGCAGAACCTTGAGCTTTTCCTCAAGCTTGGCCGCCTCTTTCTCTAGACCTTCCAGCTCGTCCTTGGCAAGTTGCCTTATCTCTGGGTCTGAGTCCCCAAGCATCTGCTTGTTTTCTTCTATCTCTTCCTGGACCCGCAGATACCTGTCATAGGTTTTGACAATCTCGGTAAGGTCCGAATGTTCCTTGGCGAGCTGCCTATAGGTCTTCTGATCCTTTATAACTTCCGGATCGCTGAGCTTGGTCTCAAGCTCTTTATAGCGTTCTTTTATGTCATCTAGTCGTTCAAACATGGCTGGCAGAGCCTAGGTGCCTACTGCTCCTTCTTCTCCAGCTTCTGCCCATACTTTCTCATGAACTTCTCGACACGTCCGGCAGTATCGACAAGCTTCTGCTTGCCTGTGAAGAATGGATGACACTGGGAGCAGATTTCTACCTTTATCTCCTTGAGGGTGGAGCCCACCTGAAACTCATTACCACAGGCGCACCTTACACTTGCCAAATGATACTCTGGATGTATGTCCTTTTTCATGACTCGTTACTCCTAAAAAATTGTTTGCATCACACTCTTTGGAAAACCTGAAACGTCTCTTTTTATATGAAAGGGAGGGGATACGTCAAGGGATTATTTGTGGTTACTTGTTCATGGACGCCAAAAATTCCTCGTTACTCTCGGTATCCCGCATCTTGTCCAAGAGGAATTCCATGCTGTCAATGGGGTTAAGTGGTGACAGCAGCTTTCTCAGAATCCAAACCCTGTTGAGCACCTCTGGAGGGAGCAACAGCTCCTCCTTCCTGGTTCCAGATTTGTTGATGTCGACAGAGGGGAATATTCTCTTTTCCGTAAGCTTCCTGTCGAGGTGGATCTCCATATTGCCCGTTCCCTTGAATTCCTCAAAAATAACCTCATCCATTCTGCTTCCAGTATCGATGAGTGCCGTGGCAATAATGGTGAGACTTCCACCTTCCTCTATGTTTCTGGCAGCTCCAAAGAACCTTTTGGGCCTGTGGAGGGCATTTGAATCGACACCTCCAGACAAGATCTTGCCACTTGGTGGCACAACCGTGTTGTAGGCCCTTGCCAGACGGGTGATACTGTCAAGAAGTATGACAACGTCCTTCTTGTGCTCCACGAGACGCTTGGCCTTCTCTATGACCATTTCCGAGACCTGTACATGCCGCTGTGCAGGCTCGTCAAAGGTGGAGCTTATGACCTCGGCATTAACCGAACGCTGCATGTCCGTAACTTCTTCCGGCCTCTCATCGATGAGCAGAACGATTAGATACACCTCTGGATGATTGTAGGATATGGAATTGGCAATGGACTGGAGCAACATTGTCTTACCAGTCCTTGGGGGTGCGACAATAAGCCCCCTCTGCCCCTTGCCAATTGGGGTCATGAGATCCATTATACGCCCCCCGAGGTTGTCTGGGGTTGTCTCGAGTTTCAGCTGTTCCTGGGGGTAAAGGGGCGTTAGGTTGTCGAAATGTATGCGCTCGAAGGCCTTCTCCGGAGGATCGAAATTGAGGGTCTCGACTTTCAGGAGGGCAAAGTAACGCTCTCCTTCCTTGGGAGGCCTTATCTGACCGGAGATGGTATCTCCCGTGGTGAGATTGAATCTTCTGATCTGTGAAGGCGAAACGTAAATATCATCGGGGCCAGGCAGATAGTTGTAATCAGGACTTCTCAGAAAGCCAAAACCGTCCTGCAGGATCTCGAGCACACCATTTCCATAGACCGTGCCGTTTCTTGCAGCCTGGGCCTTTAGAATATTGAAAATTATATCCTGTTTCTTTCTGCTATGGGTGACATCTATACCCAGATCGCTTGCAATCTTGAACAGATCGCTGACGCTCTTCTTCTTGAGTTCATCTAGATGCAATGTTGGCGGAACTTCACCTGATGTTACCTTTTCTGCCACTTCCTGCTCTCCAGATGCCTGAGATTTACTTTCCTTGGCGGTCTCTTTTTGACTCTTTTTACTATCCGCAGACCGGTCCTTGTTATTCGCCTTCATACGCCTTGCCATAAGTACCTCTAGTTACTTTGATTTTCTATATCCTATGGGAAAATTTGATTAAAGAAATAATAAAAATTTACATTTATTTAAATTTGTCCTGCCATCTGCCGCCGCTTTACTGACAGGAAACCTTAGATAAATCCACCACTCGATTTTGGTTGTGGAGGTAGTTGCAGTCTATTGGTTGGGTAAGCTGTTAGATGTTTAAGCTTGACGCTTTTCATATAGCCAGTAAGTGGATTATCGTCAATACATTTTTGAAGGAAAAATGTCTAAAAATCTCAATGGAATTGCATTTCCCAATAACGACTCCCACGCTTTTCTCTTCTTCAAACTAGCCAGACACCTCAGAATAAAACTCCACAAGATGACACAAGGTCTCATTAACTGGAACGGATAGTCCCGCCTTCCTGGCCAACCTGACCACAGCTCCATTTATAAAGTCTATCTCCGTTGGCCCTCCCCGAAGTCTGTCCTGAAGCATCGAAGAAATATTGTCCCCGGTGTCTTTGCATACTTGTCGGACAAAGTCGAGAAGTTGTTGAAAATCCATGCCGATATCCTTGCCCAATCTGAGCATCACCTCGAAGCCTTCTCGAACAGCCTGTTCCTGAATGGCCAAGAGATGAGAATAATTGAGTATCTGCCCATTTTTTAGGCCTGTTATGGCAGTTATCGGGTTGATACCCACGTTCACCAAGAGCTTTTTCCACAAAAATGGATAGATATCCTGGACAACTTCACTTTGAAATCCAGCGGTCTCTAGAATTCTTGCGAACTGAAGCAATCTATCATCCCTGAGCGGGCCGGGCTGGTATTTGCCTAGTATCGTCAGTCCGCTACCGGCATGAATGGCCGTACCCTCGTCATTTTTATTGGCACCATGCATGGTTACCCCAAGGGCCAGATTGCCATCGGAAACCTCTTTGGCAATGATATCCCCGGCGCCGATTCCATTTTGAAGGCTTATGACAAGGGTCTTGGGGCCGCAAAGAGACCTTAGAGAGTCGACAATTGCCTCTGTTTGAAAGGCCTTTACCAAAACCAGAACAAAGTCCTGCTCCCCAATGTGCCTCGGTTCTGTGCTGACCATTGGGAAGGCCCTAATCTCCGTCTCGCCCTGTTCAATCAGGGTCAAGCCCTTTGAGGCAAGTCTTTCTGCCCTTTCCTTTTTGTAATCTAAGATGGCAACATTCTGAAATTGTTGCCAAATTCTGGTTGCGAAAAGGATTCCCAAGGAACCAGGGCCAATGATGGCTATCTTTGTCTGTTTCATGCCTGGATGCGTTTTAATTTTGACTCAAAACCCTTGTTGACCTTGACATAGCGCCATTGGCTTATTAGAGAAAACCAACTTGGCAATTATTTCCCAAGCAGCAAGTTCTTCAGAACCATCTGGCAAATCCAAGGCCCTGTCAGAATGGTTATAAATTAAAATCAGGCAGGAGGCAATCCATGCTGGTAAAGGAATGGATGGCAAAGGACCCGATAGTTATAGACGAAAACACTTCTATCATGAAGGCCACCCAAATGATGAAGGAACACCGCATCAGGCGTATCCCGGTGGTCAGAGATGGCAAACTCATAGGAATTATCAGCGATAGGGACATCAAGGAAGCTGCCCCTTCCAAGGCTACATCACTAGACGTTCACGAGCTTTACTATCTCTTATCTGAGATAAAGGTCAAGGACATAATGACCCCGGATCCAATAACCCTAAAGGAAAACGATTCGGTGGAGAAGGCCGCTGTAATAATGCTGGAAAACAGGATTAGCGGTATCCCAATCGTTGACGACAACAACCACGTTATTGGAGTCATAACCCAGACAGACGTATTCAAGGTGATGATAAGCATCACCGGTGCCTACAAGAGCCCCATCCAGATAGCATTCGAGATGGAGGACAGTCCCGGGTCCTTGAACAAGCTCCTGAATCAAATTCGCGAGGAGGGCGGAAGGATAGTCAGCGTCCTGACATCTCATGAAAATATGCCCGAGGGCAAAAGGGAAGTTTACGTCAGACTCATGGATATGAGTGACGATGAGTTAAACAAACTCGTAGAAAACCTCAAGAAAGAGTTCAAGGTCCTCTTTGTCATCAAGGAAGACCTGAGAAATATTCCCAGAAAGCGCTAATTAAACTTCCAGTCAAAAGTTAACTAGTCAGGTCCACTTGCCGCCACTGTTTTCTAACAGATTGGCTGGCAAGTGGCCCCTTTCCTACTCACCATTTTCTCACCCGTTTCTCAGAAACAGTCAATTATTTTACTAAAAAAGTGCGTAAATGAAGCTAAATTTTTGCCGTAGAAGTGTGGGCAAAATGTCAAATAGATGTAATAATAATGTCCATTGTTTGCTTACATACAATTTCGGTCTTGACTCTTTAAGATTTTTCTTTTAATTAAACAGAGTTATCAACTATGTTAAATTTTTCTTGAATTTGGGATAGAGAGTGACTTTATGACGTTGACTAAGGCCGACCTAATTAACAAACTTTATGAATCCGAGGTACTTTCCAAGGCTGAGGCCGTAAGGGCGGTTGAAACAGTCATAGAAATCATCAAGGAAACCTTGGAAGATGGTGAAAATGTCCTGATCAGTGGATTTGGCAAATTCACTGTCAAGGACAAAAAGGCCAGGCGAGGAAGAAATCCGCACACAGGAGAGGATCTAATCTTGGCCCCGAGAAGGGTTGTAACATTTAAACCTTCAGGGGTTCTCAGGAACAAGATTAACCAGAAGTAGAGCCTTTTACCCTGGCCTCATCCCTGATAACCTTGCTCCAAAGCTGCCCACAAGCGGCTTCTATATCTCTGCCTCTGCTCTTTCTAATGATAGCCGTAAAACCCTTGTCTATTAACAGTTTCTGAAAATCCAGCACTTCCCTCTCGGATGGAGCCTGAAATTCCAGACCCTCTACGTAATTGTAGGGAATGAGGTTTATCTTGGATGGAATTCCATCTAGGAGCCTGGCCAGTCGATTGGCATCCTCCCTGGAGTGATTCAAACCCTTTAACACAATATACTCAAAGGTAATTCTGCGCCTTCTGGGAAGCTTGAATCGCCTGCATGCATCCATCAATACTTCCAGGGGGTAACGCCTGTTGATGGGCATGAGCCTGTCCCTCAAAGAGTTTGTGGTTGCGTGAAGGGAGATTGCAAGCCCTACATCAATTTCATTGCCTAGCTCTACAATCTTTGGGGCAATTCCGCTGGTCGAGACTGTGATCCGCCTCTTTGAATAGTTTAGACCCAACTCGCTGGATAAGATCCTGATGGATGCCACGACATTTTCAAAGTTGGCCAGGGGTTCGCCCATACCCATGAAGACCAGATTCCTGGGCCTCTGTTCACTGCCAAGCTGCTCGATAACCGAAAGCACCTGGCCTGCAATTTCAGAGGGAGATAGGTTCCTGACAAAACCCATGGAGCCTGTCTTGCAAAATCGGCAACCCATTGCACAGCCTACCTGGCTAGAAACACAAAGGGTTGCGTGGCTATCCCCTGGGATCAAAACGGTCTCGATTACACTTCCATCCTCCAAACGAAATGCCCACTTGCAGGTGTCATCGAGTTTGGAGGCAACGACCGAGACCGTCTCAAGGTTGTAAACATAGCCCTCAAGGGCCAATCTGGCCCTGAGGGTCTTGGGTAAATCTGTCACTTCGTCCAGGGAGGCAAAGCCTGGTGTCCACAGCCACTTGAAAAGCTGCCTGCCGCGGAAGGCCGCCTCCCCCCATGACTCCATCAGTCTTTCCAACTCAGAGACTGTTTTGGATCTGTAATCAATCACGACAGTTCTTTCAGAAGCTTCTCTGCATCCTTCTTCTCAGGGAAATCGCCCCCGGACTTCAGGGCCTTTTTGAGATATTCCACTGCCTCCTTTTTCTTTCCAAGCCCCTTTAGGGCGTAGGCCATGTGGTAATTAATGCTGGGATGCGTTGGAACCTTCTTAAGGGCCTCTGAAAGATCGGCCACAGCCAGTTCATAATTCCCCTTGAGGGCCTGTATCCATCCGGAGGTATCCAGGATGAAGGGCTGCCCAGGGGCCAGTGCCTTTGCCTTTTGAGCCCAAATGGCCGCCTCTTCCAAGTCTCCAGACTCAGCCAATATCCAGGCTAGATTGTTTGCAGCTGGAGCAAACTTGGGATTCACCTCAAGGGCCTTCTTGTAGGTCTCAATGGCCTTGTCTGTCTCGCCGAGCTTTTGTTGTATGGCCCCTATTGCCATATAGGCAGTGAGGAAATCGGGCTTCTTCTCGAGGACCTTCTCATATTCCTTTATGGCCTCTTGGGCCTTGCCCTGCTTCACATAGATCTCACCAAGAACCAGATAGGGCTCGATCAGCTCACTGTCGAGGGAAATGGCCTTCTTGTAGGCCTTTTCTGCCTCATCATATTTACCCAAGGACGTCAACAACTTTCCCTTCATGCTGAGAAATATGGGATTCTTGGGTTGCTTCTTGGAAAGTTCATCGAGCAAGGCCAGGGCCTTTTCAGGCTCTTTTGAAGAGACATAGTAGGTAACCAGGGAATAGACGGCTGGCAGATAATCAGGCTTTTCCTTGATTATCTCCTCCAGCAGGGCCAAACCCTTGTCCTTCTGATTGAGGCCAAAATATGCCCTGGCGAGCATATACTTGGCAGATATACTCTTGGGATTCTTCTTTAGAAGCTTTTCCAAGTCGGCCTTTGCCTCTTTGAATCTCTTCAGCTGAAGCAGGGCCGATGCCCTGAGGCTAAGGGCCACTGGCTCATCCTTGAGCCTTTTTAGAACATAATTTGTCTGGGCAAGGGAATCCTCAAGCTTCTTCTCTTTCAGATACACGTCTGCCAGCAGCAGTCTTGCCTTCAGGAAGTTTGGAGCAACGACCGTGCAGTTGACAAGATCCTCCTCTGCATCCTTGAGCTTGCCAAGTCCTAGGTTTGCTACTGCCCTGAAGTATCGAGCCTGAGGCTGGTTGGGATTGGTCTTTAGAACCTCTGACAAATCCTGATAGGCGGTTTTGAAGTCCCTCTTTATGAGGGCCAGGCGTCCCTTTACCAGCAGGGCCACCGGATGTTTGGGATTCTTCTTCAAAACCTCATCTGCAAGCTTCTGGGCCTTGTCGATCTGATTCATGTTGAGATTCATAAGGGCCAGACGTGCAGTTATATCCAGGTTTTGAGGGGCGAGCTCATGGGCCTTTTCAAGATATTGCTTTGCTTCCTTGGCCTTGTTTTGGGCAATGAGAAAATCTGTCTTCATGACAAGGGCAGGCACAAACTTTGGGTGCCTCTTCAGCAGCTCATCCAAGGTCTTCTCTGCCTGGGCCCTCTTTCCATGCCTCAGGTAGAACTTCACCAGGGCCAGGGAAATATTCGGGTTGAATTTGCTCTCCTTCCTAACCTCGACGAGGAGATTCTCGGCTTCCTTTATCTTTCCCTGCACCTCGAGGATTCCAACGAGCATGAGGGTAGCCCGCTCCTTTTGGGTAGGATTCTTGCTGAGACTTATGGCCTTACGAAGCACCTCTTCTGCCTTGCCATATTGCTTTTTCATTATGTAGGCATTGGCCAGGCTCATATAGACCCTGTTATCCTCTGGAGCCACCTTCTTGGCCTTGGCAAGGACATTGATTGCATCGTCGACCTTGTTCTGCTTCATGAAAAGGGCAGACTGCAGAAGCAGAACGTCGAGATCATCGGGATTCTTTTCCAGCAGATATTTTATATGCTTTTCAGCCTCCTTGTATTGCTTTGCCAGAAGTAGTATCTGGACGAGCCTGACCCTTGCATCGCGATTGGTTGGATCCACGTCAACTGTCTGTCTGAGTTCAGACAGGGCATGTTTCAGGTCCCCGAGTTTGGTATAGGCCAAGGCCAGCTGATAATGGCCAGGACCATACTTTGGGTCGATCTGAACCACGTTCTTGAACTCGATTATGGCCGATTTGAGGTCATTTTTCTTGACATATTCCAGACCTCGCTGATAATGTTCCGCCTTTTTCTCCTCTGGTGAGGAACATCCACTAAAGGCAGCCAGGAAAAATGTCATAAGAGAAAAAAGTACGACCGTCTTTTTATAAAAATTGCGATATCTCATCTTGCCCCCTTTATTCATTTTTCAAGGATGGTTGACCTGTGGATTCCAGAACACTCATCCAGAACCTGCTCTTCAGGTTGACCTGCTTCCTGCGAAGTGTGGCACTCTCGAGAGGAATGTGCACGTACCTGTCATTCCACAAACTTATCATCATGTCCGTCTTGCCGGCCATGGCAGCGTGGACTGCATTCTGGCCAAGATTTCCGCAATAGAGGCTGTCATCCACATTGGCAGGAACACTCCTGATAATATAACTGGGATCTATGTATTTGACATTTATCTCTTTTCCCTTGGAAACAAAGTGCTCACTAATGCGATCTTTAAGGAGCTTCCCAATGTCTCCAAGCTTGACGTTGCCTGATGGATCCGTCTCCTTTGGCTGATCTGCAAAATACTTTTGACCTGCGCCCTCTGCCACGACGATCACTGCATGGCCCCTTCTTTCAAGGCGCCTTTCAAGCTCTGCCAAGAGCCCCTTTTCGCCTTCGAGATCAAAATCGTCTTCAGGAATCAGGCAGTAATTCACCTCTCTAAGGGCTATGGAAGCTGCTGCTGCGATAAATCCCGAATATCTGCCCATGAGTTTGACCAGCCCCACCCCATTTGGCGCTCCAATTGCTTCTGTATGGGCACTCTTTATCGCAGTGCATGCCATTTCAACAGCAGTATCAAACCCAAAGGTCTTTGAAACCAGAAATATGTCATTATCTATGGTTTTGGGAATTGCTATTACTGCGATTTTCAGCCCTCGGCTGTTGATTTCATCCACTATCTTTTTGCTGGCCCTGAAGGTACCATCCCCACCGATGGTAAAGAGGATGGAGACGTTCATCCGTTCGAGGGCATTTACAATCTCCTCGGCAGGCTGGGGCCCCCTAGAGGAACCGAGTATGGTTCCCCCATATTCGTGAATCCTGGCGACATTTTCAGGGGTAAGCTCCACAACGTCCAGACCATAGGATGGAATAAAGCCCCTTAAGCCAAACTTTATGCCAAGGATTGGCTTCACTCCATAGCCATAAAAAAGGGTCATGACTATGGCCCTAATAACATCGTTGATTCCAGGGCAGAGACCTCCGCAGGTAACCACAGCACATTTCGTCTTGGCTGGATCAAAGTAGATATCGCGTCTCGGGCCTGCCAGCTCAAAGGAAGGAAGCTGCCCCTTCTTGCACAGTGCCGAAATATGCCTTGCCGATGCCAGCATCAGGACACGGTCGTCATCCTCCACAAAACAGGAATAGTCCTTCTTCAAAAGTGGAGTGGCAACCGTCCGTCTGCCAAGGTTGGAAATTTCCGTCAATATTTCATCTACATGGTCCAACTCGTCCACAAAACTGGTTATATTGCACTGATCTTTCAATGGCGCCTCCTGTTGCCTTTTTTTTTGATTAATACTACAAGAGAAACGTTCTTCAACCTTGCAAACCAAGGAGGGCAGCAAGATCGATTCCAATAGTAATATAAAAATTGGGATATTCGACTCCGGTGTTGGTGGTTTTACTGTAGTTAAGGAGCTTTTGTCAATCCTTCCAAGGATTCCCCTGGTCTATTTCGGGGATACTGCAAGAACCCCCTACGGCCCAAAGAGCCCCACGATACTGAAACAGTACGCCTTGGAGGATGCCAGATTCCTGGTGGAACGAGGGGCAAATGTAATCGTTATCGCCTGTCACAGTGCCGCAAGCTGCGCCACTGAGGAGCTTAGGACCAGGCTCAATGTGCCCATTTTCGAGGTGGTAACCCCCTCTGTAGAAAAGGCGTGCAAACTCACCAGAAAGGGGCGTATTGGCATCATAGGCACCAGAGCCACGGTAACGAGCAACGTATATCCGCGCCTAATTCCCCAGACACTTTCAGGCGCCAAGGTCTTCCAGCAGCCATGCCCCCTCCTCGTACCCCTCGTGGAAGAGGGCTGGCTCAAGGCCAGGGAGACGAGAATAATAGTCAAGAAATATCTGCGCCCCCTCAAGGATAAACAGATAGATACCCTCGTCCTTGGCTGTACCCATTATCCACTTCTAAAACCTGTAATCCAGGAAAAGGCTGGCAAAAGGATAAAGATTGTAGACCCATCGAGGGAGGTTGCCGAAAAGGTGGCAGCCTTTTTGATAGAAAACGATGTGGAAAGTCAGAAAGAGGCCAGTGCAGACCATGAATTCTTCGTCTCGGACCTTACCTCCCACACCCCTGAGATAGTTCGAAGATTCCTTGGAAGAAAGGTGGAACTAGTAAAGGCCGTGCCCAAGAGCCTTGATTGAATGAAGTGCTAAATATGCTGGTAACCTAGCAAGGATACTTGGAGTGACCTGGACCTGGTGTGCCTTTCAGTTGGTCTGGAAGTGGTTCCTGATTTTTTCGAGATCTTCCTGGGTATCCACCTCTGGAGGCGCCTCCTTCACCCTGACGACCCCGATCTTAAAGCCCCGCTCCAAGACTCTCAACTGTTCCAGGCGCTCGATGGACTCGAGCCTCCCTTCTGGCCACCCCACATATTCTTGCAAAAATTCCACCCTGTAACAGTAAAGCCCAAGATGTCTCAGATATGGCGCTGTCTCGCCCTCGAGGATGCCATCCCTGTCAAAGGGTATGACCGACCTCGAAAAATAGAGGGCTGAGTCCCCTTCATCGACCACGACCTTCACCCTGTTGGGATCCCTTGCACCCTGAGTGTCCAGGGGGCATGCAGCAGTGGTCATGACGAAGGCATCATTTTTTAACAGCAGCCCCACCATTGCGCTAATGGCATCGATGTCGAAGAGTGGTTGGTCTCCCTGGACATTTATGACAACGTCATCCCCAGAGAGTCCAAGGATTCTGGCTGCCTCGGCAATCCTGTCCGTGCCAGAAGGGTGCGTCCTAGAGGTCATCACCGCTTCAAACCCAGCCTCCTTTACGACCTTCCTAATCCTCTCATCATCAGTAGCCACTGCAACCGTCTCAACAGAGGGCACCTCAAGGGCCCGCTGGACCACCCTCACTATCATGGGAACACCGCAAATATCGGCAAGGGGCTTCCCGGGAAGTCTTGTTGAGCCGTATCTTGCCGGAATTATGATTGAAACATTTTTCTTTGTCATTGCCCTAGGCTTCGTCCTTTATTTTCAAGGCCAGCTCGTAAACCTTTCCCTTCTTGATTCCAGTTAGCGATGCAATAAGCCTCGATGCTTCCTTCACCCCCAAGTGGCTACCAGAAAGCAGGGCCTTCAAAAGTTGGGTAAGCTCCCTGGGCAACACCTCTGCCTCGCCCCTGCGCTCTGAGCTTCCTTCAACCACCAGGGTAATCTCCCCCTTCACCTTTTCATGGGGGCTGAGCTCTTCCAGGATATGGCTCAGGGTGCCTGAGATATATGTCTCATGGGCCTTTGTCATCTCCCTTGCCAAAAAGGCGCGTCTGTCACCAAATATCTCCAGCATGTCTTTGAGTGTTGCCTTTATTCTGTGGGGGGATTCAAAGAAAACCAGCAGTTCTTCAAGGGTTGCAAGTCTTTCAAGGGCCCTTTTTCGCTCCTGCCTGGCATTTGGCAAAAAACCGGCAAAATGATAGGAATCAGCCTTCATTCCACAGACACTCAGTGCACAGGCAACCGCACTGGGCCCTGGGATAGGCACTATCTCAACACCCCGTTCTCTAAGGGCGGCTATTAGCCTTGCACCAGGATCTGATACGCCAGGGGTTCCGGCATCAGTAACTAGGGCCACATCATTGCCTTGGTTTATGGCCTCTTCAATGATCTCTACGCGCTTGGCCTCATTGAACTCATGACAACTAACAAGCCTTGCCCTTATGTCCAGGCTGGACAGAAGCTTTCTCGTACGCCTTGTGTCCTCGGCGGCCACAAGCTCAACGCCCTTGAGGGTATCAATGGCCCGAAGGGTAATATCGTCGAGATTACCTAGGGGAGTGGCTACAACGAAGAGACAACCCTTATTTCCCCTCATGGCCTCGAGCCTGCTTGGCAACCACGGCCATACGTTGAAAAGTAGTCACAAAGGAAAGGGCTGCAATCACTGCCAAGATGGCATCGTACCAACCCGTGATAATTGCCACGATGAACAAAACTATACGTTCGAACCTGGTTAATATGCCCACGGAACATTCAAAGCCCAGGGCCTCGGCCTTGGCCCTGGTGTAGCTGACAAAAAATGAGCCAGACAGGGCGGACAAAACAAGGACTGCTGTAATGGCCCCCTTACCGAGCACTTCAAGGAGGTAGTAAAGAAGCCCGGCATAGATGAAAAATTCCTCGTATCTGTCGAGAGTGGCATCGAGGAATGCCCCGTAGTCACTTTCCTGGCCGCTGTCCCTGGCAAGGGTTCCATCCAAGACATCGAGGGGGCCAAACACACCCAGGACAAGGGCACATCCATAGGGGTGCCCTGCTGCAAGAAGCAGTGCAGCGAACACATAGGCACCCATCCCTATTATGGACAACATGTTTGGCGTAAGACCAAGTCGCCCCAGGAATCTGGCCACTGGCAACAAGATAGGTTGAAAAATAATCCTTAGTATGTCGCTAAGACTCGTATTATCCACCTCTAGCCCTTTCCCGTCCATTTCGAAAAAATCTCTCTTTATCAGTCGTCCTGATAAGAAACACCCATTTGTCTTAATACACCTGCACACCTTTGGCAAACGTCTGGGAATTCCTCATCCTGCCCAACATAGGTGCTCCAGGTCCAGCACCTGGCACACTTTTTCCCCTCTGCAGGAAGTACGAGGCACGAAAGGCCAGGAAACTCCTCGCTTTCCCAGATGTTGCCCTGGTCAACCTGTTCCTGACTGAAGCCGTCCACAAGCTCGAGCTGGGACACTATCGTCACCATCTTCAGACACTCAGCCAAATCATCATTGGCCTCGAGACCAAAGTCTTCTGGAAGCTTGACCAGGACCTTGGCATCCAGGGCAAGCCCTATCCTTTTTTCACGTCTTGCAAGCTCGAGGGCCTTGGTTATCTCGTTTCTAAGCTCAAGGACCTTGTTCCAGAATTCCGCTTCCTCCTTGTTGAGAAGCCCGCCAGGAAGGGTTGGGAATTCGGCAAAGAAGACAGACTCGCCCTCGGCCCCAGCAAGGTGCGACCATGCCTCATCGGCAGTAAATGACAGCACCGGGGCCATGTTCACTATGAGGTTACGTGCTATGTGGTAAAGGGCGGTCTGGGCCGAACGCCTGAGCCTTCCATCCCTCAGTTCGCAGTAGAGCCTGTCCTTTATGATGTCAAGATAGAGGGAACTAAGATCCACAGTGCACAGTTTGTGAATCTGATGAAACACCACATGAAACTTGTAATCTTCATACCCCTTTCGAACCCGTTCCATGACCTGGCAAACCCTGTCCAAGGCCCACCTGTCCAGGGACTCGAGCTCACCAAGGGGCATTGCATCCTTTTCAGGGTCGAAGTCATTTAGGTTGCTCAAAAGGTAGCGGATTGTATTTCTTATCTTTCTGTATGCCTCTGTAAGGCGCTGAAGTATCTCGTCCGAGATCTTTATGTCATCCCTGTAGTCCTCTGCACTTACCCAGAGCCTGAGAATCTCTGCGCCAAACCTCTTTATGAGCTTTTCTGGCGGAATGACATTGCCAACAGACTTTGACATCTTCTTGCCCTTGCCATCCACCACGAAACCGTGGGTAAGGACCGACCTGTAAGGGGCGCAATCCCTTGTGGCAACAGACGTCAAAAGGGAGCTCTGAAACCATCCCCTGTGCTGATCGCTTCCTTCAAGATACATATCAGCAGGCCAGGCAAGCTCCTTTCGCCTTTCAAGAACGGCAGCGTGGCTCACCCCTGAGTCGAACCACACATCAAGTATGTCTTCTTCCTTGGAAAACTCCGCTTCCCCGCACTTGGGGCATGAAAAGCCCTCTGGCACAAAGTCGGACACAGGCCTTGCAAACCAGGAATCAGCCCCTTCCTCGTGGAAAAACTCCACGATCCTGTCTGCAATCTCCTCTGTCAGCACGGGCTCTCCGCACGACTGGCAGGAAAGCACGGTTATTGGAACTCCCCAGGCACGCTGGCGAGAGATACACCAGTCTGGCCTCGACTCCACCATGCCGTAGATTCGTTCACGGCCCCATGCAGGAATCCACTCAACCTTCTGAATGTTCTCCAGGGCCTTTTCACGAAGGTGATTCTTGTCCATGGAGATGAACCACTGGGCAGTGGCCCTAAAGATTACCGGCCGCTTGCACCTCCAGCAGTGGGGGTAGCTGTGGCTTAGCTCCTCGGTATGGACAAGCATGCCCTTACTCTTTAGAAGCTCAATTATCTCGGGATTTGCCTTGAAGATGTTTTCGCCAGCAAAACCCTCGACGTCTTTTGTAAAGCAGCCCCTGTCATCAACTGGAGAGTAAACCTCGAGGCCATATCTCCTGCTGCTTTCGTAGTCTTCGGTACCGTGGCCAGGGGCAATGTGAACAACTCCTGTACCGCTATCTATGGTAACGTAATCTGCTGTGATTACCGGCCCCTGCCTTTCTATAAAGGGATGGACCACGTTCTTTCCCTCGAGCTCGTCCCCTCGAACCGTACCCAGTATCTCCACATCCGACTGTTCGAGACCAATGGACAGAAGGATTGGGTTTAGACGGGCCTCTGCCACGACCCAAACCTCGTCCTTTCCGGAACCGTCGGTGGAGTGGGCATTTGCAGCCTTGTCCTTGGGAACCCGGACGATCAGATAGTCGAGCTCCGGGTGAACGGCCACGGCCCTGTTGGCAGGAAGGGTCCAGGGAGTGGTTGTCCAGATGAGGACGTAGCAGCTTGCATCATCGAGGCCTTGGACCTTCTCCTTGAGGAACGAAAGAAGATCGCTCCCGCAGGGAAACCTCACTGTTATGGAAGGAGACTTGTGCGGTGCATATTCCACCTCTGCCTCTGCCAGGGCGGTTACGCAGGTTGGGCACCAGTAGACTGGCTTGGTGCTCTTGACCACGTAGCCCTTGAGATAGATGTGGCAAAACTCCTTGGCGATGGTGGCCTCATAGTCATAATTCATTGTGAGATAAGGGTTCTGCCAGTCCCCTAGAACCCCAAGCCTTTTAAACTCAGATCTTTGAATATCCACAAAACGCTCGGCGTATTTGCGGCACTCCTTTCTTATGGCAAGCTTATCCATCTTGTGCCGCTTTGAGCCAAGCTTCTTTTCAACATTGTGTTCAATTGGCAGGCCATGACAGTCCCACCCAGGAACAAAGGGGGCAGACTTGCCAGACATCATCTGGAACTTAACGATTATGTCCTTGAGCACCTTGTTTACCGTGTGGCCAAGGTGCAAATGGCCATTTGCATATGGGGGGCCGTCGTGAAGTATGAACTTTTGCCTGCCCTCACCCCTTTCCACAAGGGTCTCGTAAAGCCCCATCTCCTCCCACTTCTTGAGCATCTGGGGCTCCTTCTGGCTGAGATTGGCCTTCATTGGAAACTTGGTCTTTGGAAGATTGAGCGTGTCTTTATAATCCATAGGTATTCACCTGTTTAATCACAATTTTTATGTTGCCTTGTCATAGCCCATTTTCACACAGCTCTCAAGGATGATTTACAACTTTTGACATCACTAACCACTAGAGTTCGAACCATACCACTACCATTTATAAATGCAGCCCGGCAGATGGCAAGCCATGTTTGCAACTAACGTCTCTCCAAGTGGAACTAACTGGGGAGATTTAGTCATTTTTCTCCGATAAACCCTCCTGAAATAAGACTTTAAAATTTTGATAACAAATTACTTAATGGTTTTCCCCAAATTTTCGATAAAGACACTGAATGGCAATAATAAACAAATCTTAACTGAGGTCACTCTATGAAGGCATTAGTGGTCGATGACTCCAAGTCAATGCGAAATATCGTTAAGGCGGGCTTAAAGCAGATGAAGGCCTTTGGCGAGATAAAGGAGGCTGTAAATGGGCGAGATGCCCTTGAAAAGATTGAAAAAGAAGGCCCCTTCGATCTCGTGCTCCTGGATTGGTACATGCCGGAAATGGAAGGATACGACTGCCTTTTAGAAATCCGCAAAAAGCCCGAATGGAACGACACGAAAGTCATGATGGTGACCACAGAGAACCAGCAAGAGAACGTAATCAAGGCTGTTATGGCAGGAGCCAACGAATACTTGATGAAGCCTTTTACGCCTGAGATGCTCGAAGAAAAGGTGAGAATGGTACTGGGTTTATGATTCGAGTCCTGATTGTAGATGATTCTCTGGTCTTCAGGAAAATCCTGCAGGAGGCCCTGAGCAAGAACCCACGTATAAAGGTTGTGGGTACGGCCTCCAATGGTCGTGAGGCCATTCAGAAAATCAGGATTTTCAAGCCAGACGTCACTGTTTTGGATGTAGAGATGCCAGAGATGGACGGACTTGCAACCCTGGAAAGCATTAAGAGACAACATCTTGAAACGGTTGTCATAATGTTTTCGAGCCTCACCTCCCAGGGAGCCAAGACCACCCTCGAGGCCCTCTCAAAGGGGGCTGTGGACTTCGTTCCCAAGCCAAAGGGCACAGGAGCCTTTTCGGAAAGCGTAAAGACCATTGAAACTCTTCTCATTCCCAAGATCGAGGCCCTTGGCCGAAGTGCAAATGGGAAAAGACCACGAAGAGCTCCTGTCAGGCCGGCAAATATGCGCGCCAGACAGACGCCCAAACCCTCAAATGCCAAGCTGCAAGGGCCAAGACGCACCGCTTCCGCCATGAAGCGGACGGCTGTGAAGCCCTCGAAGATAGAGGCCATTGGCATAGGGGTCTCCACAGGGGGGCCAAACTCCCTGAACGAGGTGATACCTCGCTTTCCGGCGAATTTCAGGCTGCCAATTTTCCTGGTTCAGCACATGCCGCCTCTTTTCACCTCACAGCTTGCCCAAAGACTGGATCAAAAATCCAAGTTGCGGGTTGTCGAGGCTGAAAATGACATGCCTGTCAGGGGCGGAACCGTATATATCGCACCAGGTGACTATCACATGGTGGTAAAACGCAGAAACAACTCCTGCGTGGTCGCCCTCAATCAAGATCCGCCTGAAAACAGCTGCCGCCCTGCAGTGGACGTGCTCTTTCGTTCCCTGGCAGAGGTCTATGGACCTAGGGTGCTGGCAGCAGTGCTCACTGGCATGGGACAGGACGGACTCGAAGGTGCAAAGATACTCAAGTCCAAGGGCGCGGTAATTCTGGCCCAGGACAAAGAAACCAGCGTTGTCTGGGGTATGCCCAAATTTGTGGCTGAATCTGGTTTGGCAGACAGGGTCGTACCCTTGGGAAAGATTGCATCCACGATAATGGATCTTTCTGGATATAGATTTCAATAAAAAGGGGATGGACAGGTTATGATTAATCCGGAACAGTTCCGGTTTTTCTCCACACTGGTCAAAGAATCGAGTGGAATAGCCTTATCCAAAGGTAAGGAGTATCTCCTCGAAAGCAGGCTCAATGAGCTGGCAAGGGTCTTAGGACTGAGGGATATCAACGAGCTCTACAGAAAGGCCAAGTTCAATCCCTCGCCTAAGCTCAAAGAGCAGATCATTGAGGCCATGACCACCAATGAGACCTATTTCTTTAGGGATCAACATCCCTTTGAGGCTCTCAGGAAGGAGATAATCCCGGAACTCATTGAAAAGAGAAAAGACAAGAAAACCCTGAGATTCTGGAGCGCTGCATGCTCCACTGGGCAGGAACCCTACAGTATTGCCATTATCTTGGAGGAACACTTTCCCCAGCTAAAGACATGGCGCAGGGAAATAATCGCCTCAGACATTTCCCAGCAGGCAATTGACAAAGGCAAAGAGGGGCGTTTCACCCAGGTGGAAGTAAACCGTGGCCTGCCCATTCAGTTACTAATCAAATATTTCAAGCAACAGGGCGCCTTCTGGATAGTGGACCAAAAACTCAAAAGGCTCATACGCTTCAAGAAGGTCAACCTCATGGGCCCGCTCATCGGCATCAGCAACATAGATGTGGTGATGTGCCGTTACGTACTCATCTACTTTGACCAAAAAACAAAGCAGGCCATTTTGGAAAAGATTGTCAAGGTGCTCAACCCGGGAGGCTACTTGTTCCTGGGGGCAACAGAGACACCGGTCGGACTGCCCTCATGCATGAAAAGGAAGACCTTTGGTAGATCCACATGCTGGCAAAAGCAGTAGGGCTCTGCTTGGCCTGAATGCAGGAGACTATATCGCAAGATTACAGCGTAGGAGAATAAGACATGGGAATGGAAGACGACATCCTAAAAGATTTTCTGGCAGAATCTAAAGAAAACCTGGAGCTTCTGGACCAACAGTTCGTTGAACTGGAGCAGGATCCAGAAAATGAAGAACTCATCAAGAGCATTTTTAGAACCATTCACACCATCAAAGGTACGGCAGGCTTTTTTGGCTTCACCACCCTCGAGGGTATAGCCCACTTTGCAGAAGACATCCTGTCCAAACTGCGGGATGGCATCATCAAGGTCAATGAAGACATTACCACCATGCTCCTGCAGTCAGTGGACTACATCAAGGCCATCCTGGCGGAACTCGAAGCTACGGGCAAGGAGCCTGTCGATACTGAATATCTGGATTTCATTGTTGATCTGAGAAACTTCTCTGAAAAAGTTGCCAAGGGCATAGCAGAAGCGGACAGCGGTGGACAGGAGGAACAGGCAAAGGAAGAGGCCCCAGCCCAGGAAGAGGCAAAGGCTGAAGGCGAGCAAGACAAGGCTGAGGAAGCCAAGGAAGAAAAAAAGGCCGAGGAAAAGCCAGAAGAAAAGGCGGAGAAAAAGGCTGAAGAGAAGGAAAAGCCCAAGGAGGCCCCAAAGCCCCAGGCAAAGAAAAAGGCCCCAGCCAGGAAACCCGCCCCAGCCACTGCCCATCTGACAGAAAGTCACGTCAGGATCGATGTGCACCTTCTGGATCAGCTCATGACCCTGGCAGGAGAGCTGGTTCTTTCAAGAAACAGGCTCACCCAGCTTGCCAACCAGATCAATGATCCTGAGCTCCTGACAGCCAATCAGCGCATGAGTCTGGTGGTAACAGAGCTGCAGGAACAGATTATGAAGACGCGTATGCAGCCCATTGGCAACGTCTTCAACAAGTTCCCTCGCATCGTCAGGGACCTTGCTAAGGCAGCAGAAAAGAAGGTGCAGCTGAGAATCGAGGGTGCGGAAACAGAGCTCGACCGTTCCATCATCGAAAGCATCAAGGACCCACTCACCCACATGGTGAGAAACTCCATCGACCACGGTATCGAGCCGCCAGACATCAGGGTTCAGAAGGAAAAGCCTCCGGTAGGCACCCTGACCATGAAGGCCTATCACGAAGGTGGCCAGGTAATCATTGAGATCGTGGACGATGGCGCAGGAATAGACCCGGACAAGCTGCGCAAGAAGGCAGTGGAAAAGGGTATCATCACAGAGGAGCAGGCAGAGGCCCTGAGCGACAGGGAGGCCTTGATGCTCATCTTTCAGCCAGGCTTTTCCACGGCTGAAAAGGTCACCAACATATCTGGCCGCGGAGTCGGAATGGATGTTGTCAAGACCAACATTGAAAAACTCGGCGGCACCGTTGAACTCCTCAGCGAGGTAAATGTCGGCACCACCATCAAGATCAAGATACCGCTCACCCTGGCAATCATCCCTGCCCTCATCGTGACCAGCATGGGTCAGCGCTATGCCATTCCACAGGTAAACCTCGTGGAGCTCGTGCATCTGAATCCAAAGCTCATGGAGCGGGATGTCCAGAAGATCGGTAACTCGGAATTCTACCGTCTCAGGGGAGAAATCCTGCCGCTGATCCGACTTAGAAACGTACTTCGCCTGGAGGAGTCCGAGGAACAGCAGCATGAAGAAGGCATGAACATTGTTGTCCTAAATGCCGGCGGACACCTCTTCGGACTCGTCGTGGATTCCATCAGCGACTCTGAGGAAATCGTTGTCAAACCCCTGGGCTCTCATCTCAAGCACATTCCTGTCTTTGCAGGAACCACCCTCATGGGCGATGGCCGGGTTGCCCTGATTCTCGACGTCGTTGGCATTACCTCATCGGCAGCTGCAGGAGACGACAGCATGAAACATGGCACAGTGGTGAGCACAAAGACAGTGGAAGACGATCATCAGTTCCTACTCCTGTGCACCATTGCGCCAGAGGAATACTTTGCTCTGCCCCTTGCCCTCGTTAATCGTCTGGACAAGATAAAGGCCACAGACCTTGAATTCGTGGGTGGCAAGGAGGTCATCCAGTACAGGGGCCACTCGATGCCCATTATCAGGCTCGAGAACTATCTGCCCATCTCGCCCCTGCCAGATCAGGACGAATATCATCTCATCGTGTTCCACATGAACAACAAGGACATAGCATTCCTTGTCTCCCAGATTGATGACAGCCTCGATCTGGCCATCGATGTTGAAGAAGGGACATTCAAGCAGGAAGGAATACTCGGCTCTGCCATTATAAAGGACAGAACCACCCTGTTCCTGGACGTATATCAGATAATTTCCATGCATGACCCAGACTTCTTCACCCAGGAGGAACTCTTCGCTGAAGTACCAGCCAAGATCCTCCTTGCCGAAGACTCTACCTTCTATCGCAACATGCTTTCTTCCTATCTCACTGGTGCCGGGTACGATGTCGTACAGGCAGAAGATGGACAGAAGGCATGGGAAATCTTCCAGACCGAAAAGTTTGACCTGGTCATAACAGATATTGAAATGCCTCGGATGAACGGCTTTGAGTTCACCCGCAAGATAAGAAACGAAAGCAACAACAAGGACGTGCCAATCATAGCCGTCACCTCACTGGCCGGTGACGAGAACAGACAAAGGGGTCTCGAGGCAGGAATTGACGACTACCAGGCCAAACTTGACAGGGAAAAGGTGCTTCAGGCAGTCACCAGACTGCTGAAGGAGAAGGCACTCGAAAACGCTGCATAAGGAGTTATTAGCAATGGAAACGAAACAGAGCAACGAGACGCTTCCGGCAGTCGAAAAAAAGGGCACTGTCGTCGAGATGGCTCTTGCGGATACATCACAGTTTGTAACCTTCTATTATGACAAGCATTTTTTCGGCTTGCCCATCGATGACGTAATAGAGATAAACAGGACGCTCGATGTCACGCCTGTCCCCATGGCGCCTGAATACGTCTCGGGCGTGGTGAACCTCAGGGGCCAGATATTGACTGCCATCAATCTTGCTGCCAGGATCGGCCTCTTTCATGATCCGGCTGAACAAAAGGAGTACAACAACGTCATCATGGGCAACAGGGAAGAACCTGTAAGCCTACTGGTGGAAAGGATTGGGGATGTAATGTCAATCCCCACAGAAAAGATTGAACCTCCACCAGACATGATAGAAGGCATCAATCTCAAGTATGTGGATCAGGTATGCAAACTCGACAATAAACTTCTTATTATCCTCAACAGCAAGGCACTGGAAAGTGCAGAGGAAAACAAGAATAAAAACAATTGAAATTAAGACTACGTATGGGGGAGTCCGCAAAGGCCTCCCCCGATTTCTCATGAAATTCCAGAACAGTTGCTTGATTCCTTGGAACTAGACCCGTACAAAATCCTCGGACTTAACAGAGACGCAAGTCTCGAAGAGGTAAAAAGCGCCTACAGAAGACTTGTGCGCATATTGCATCCTGACGTTTGCGGCAGGAACATGAAGAATATCAAGAGATTTCTTGCCGTAAAGGATGCCTATCTGGTGCTCAAGAAGAGGCTGGAAGCCAAGACCGCCCACAAGGTGACCCACCGTGTGGACAGGGTTGACCCTGTTTCCGCCGGTGACGACCACTCCATCGAAGGTACATATCTCTTTGTCCAGTTAGAGCTCAGAGACGCCCTTTATGGCAAAACCGTTCCCCTGGAGGTGGCTGCAGGCCAAGATTTCTGCTCAAAATGCAAGGGTATCGGCAAGGTAGCCGACGAGACCATTCCGCCCTGCCCCATCTGTAGAGGCAAGGGATATCGATCCGTAACGTGGGGAGATAACATCCTGAAGGTAGTGTGCTCACAATGCAGCGGCCGGGGCAAGGCGAAGATGAAAAGCTGCCCGGAATGTTCTGGCAAGGGGATCGTCACCAGGAACAAGACCATAGAGATAAAGATTCCAGCAGGCGTTCGTGACGGTACAGTCCTGGGCATAGACCAAATTTCCCTGGAAAAGCCTGGGCAGAATTGCCCTGTCAATCTCTATATCGAAGTCGAAGTAAACATGCCCGAAGGCTGGATAATTCATGGCAAAGACATAATAGCATCCCAGGATATAGACTGCTGGACAAAACTTGGGGGCGGCTATATCGATGTGGATACTGTTGATGGAAAGCAAAGGGTCTTTGTAAATCCCGGCCTTGGACAGGAAAAATTCATACGAATCAAAAACAAGGGATGGATAGACGAACATGGCCGAAGGGGTGACCATATCGTGCGTCTGAATGTTCTTTCTCCTGCAGGACCGTGCCCCAAAGAAGCGATGGAACTGATAAACGCCCTCAAGCGATTGTGGCCATGCAATGGTCAGGGGCCACCCGCCCTTCCATGCACAGACAACGTGCATTCAGAGGACAAAAAAAACAGCTGAATTTGTAACTTTTTATAATTTTTTCACTTAAGAGCATTTGTAACAAAACCGATAACTATTTTAACTAGACATCACATACTTGCAGGAGGATAACCATGCTAAGACGTATCACAGCCATATTTTCGAACCTGTCACTGATGACCAGGATTCTTATGGGCATTAGCGCTATCATCGTCGGTCTGACAGCTTTGCAAATCTATCAGATCGAACAGAGGGCCAAGGCAGATGAAAAGGCTATTGAAGAACACGCTATAAAAGATTCGGACGTCCTCCTGAAAAAGGCTCAAACCATAGCGGACAACAACCTGGTAATTGCCACATTCATCTCGGAGATGGCCCGTGTGAAAAAGGCCATTGAGGAGCAGGACAGGACCTTCCTCCTCAATACCATCAAACCCATTGTGAAATCCCTCAACTCGAAGATCGAAACCAAAATAAGGGTCCATTTTCATGTGCCCCCAGGGCGATCATTTCTCAGGGTGTGGAAACCACAGAAATTTGGCGACGACATCTCAAGTTTTAGAAAAACGGTAGTCGACGTACTCCGAACAGGAAGACCTGTAAAAGGGATAGAGGCCGGCCGTGTGGGTCTGGCAGTAAGGGGTGTTGCCCCAATATTTGGCCAGGACAAAACCAAGCCAATTGCAAGCGTTGAGGTAATAACAAACCTTGCAAGCCTTGCACATCTGGTTGAAAAGACCATTCATTCTCCTATCCAGCTCTTTGCCCTTAGGAAGGTTGAGCAAACTGCTGCAGTTTCAAAATTTGACCAGCTTGGCAAATTCACAGTTCTTACTAAGGTTCCTGAAGAATATTATTCAAAGATTGATGAACAGTTTTTAACTGATACCCTCAAGAAGGGAACCAATATCAAAAAGGTCGGAAACTTCCTAATCCTCGGGGTCAGGTTGCACGACTACAAGAACGAGCCCACTGGGGTCTATGTGCAGTATCTCAATATGGCACCTGTATTTGCCAAGGCCCATCAGGCCATTGTACATAGTCTCATAACAGCGGCTTTTGCTTGTATGTTTGCTATTCTCTTGATCTATATTGGTCTTAAGTTGAATCTTCACACACCCATATCAAGAATTATGACCATACTTGAAGAGGTCACAAACGGAGACCTGAGAAAGACCCTTGTACCAGAAGGGGCTCCCCAGATTAGAAAGCTAGGGAGTATGGCCAACAACATCGTTTATACAAACGGTCACCTTATCAACCTTCTCAAAAAACAGGCAAATGGCATCAAAGGCATTACCAACGAACTTGAAACAGTAAGCTCCATAGTCAAAGAAGGAGCAGATGACATGGATCGAGCCGCTAAAAATGTGGCCGATGCCTCCAGTGAAGCTGCAGCCACCCTAGAAAATGTGGCCAGCGCCACCCAGGAGCTGGCAGAGGCCACTAATGAAATCGCCCAGAATGTTGCCGACTCTGCAAGGGCTACGAGTGAGGCCCAGGAAAAGGCTGAATATACAAATGCAGTCATCAAGGAACTTGGGGAAAATTCTGAAAAAATCGGCGGCATAATTCAGGTCATCAACTCAATAGCGGACCAGACCAACCTCCTGGCCCTCAATGCAACCATCGAGGCTGCCCGGGCAGGTGAAGCAGGAAAGGGTTTTGCCGTCGTTGCAAATGAGGTCAAGGAGCTTGCCAAACAGACTTCTGAGGCAACAGAAGAAATCACCAAAATGATCCAGATAATTCAGTCTGGCACCAATCAGGCCGTATCCTCGGTGGAGGAAATTACCCAGACTGTTGCCCAGGTAAATGACTTTACCAACACCATTGCCAGTGCTGCCGAGGAACAGACAGCAACTGTTTCTGAAATCAATCAGAGCGTTATGGATGGGGCAGACAGGGTCAGAAAGCTTGAGGGACAGGCACACAAACTGGCTGAACAGGCAAACGACTTCTCTTCAGTGGCAGAAACCATTGAAATCAGCAAGGAAATGGTTGAGGTATTCTCCAACCAGCTAAATGAAATTTCATCCCTCTATCATTGCGACCCACACGTGCTCCAAGATGCGGCTACTTACGCCCTTACCAAGGCAAAGCTGATGGGAGCAGTCCTTGCCCATTTCACCTGGGCAGAGAAGATCAGGCTAGCCATTATGATGGATACAGAACCAGATGTTGAACTTGATCCACACGCATGTTTCATGGGCCAGTGGCTGGATGAGGCAACCTCTGAAAGTGCATTCTCACCAGAAATCATAAGACGTATTAGTCATGTTCACGAAATACTGCATGAAAAGGCCAAGGAACTGATAGAGCTTACAAGGAAGGGAACCCGAAGAAAAGACAGGCTCACCTTCTTCCTTACCGAGATGCAGCCTGCCATGACCGAGCTTCTCGAGCTTGTAAATGAAATAAAGACCTCTTGGCCACAACAGAAGGAAATAGCCTAAAGATAGGAAACAAAAAGGCCCCTGAAAAACCTCAGGGGCCTTTTAAATTTCCAGAGTATTTCTCTGTTGAATCTCAGGTCCTGTAGTCAGCGTTTATGTCAACATACTCCCGGGTGAGATCGCAGGTCAGCATGGAGTAGTCAAAGTCTCCACTGTTTAAATCAACCTCCACTTCAAACCTGTGTTTCTTCATCTGTTCAGACGCCATCTTTTCAGCCTCTTCTCCAATGGGCAGGCCCTTTTCCACCACCTTTACACCCCCAATGGCAATTGCCACTGCATCAGGGGCAAAATTGGCCCCAGATCTTCCTGCCGCAGCTATTATCCTTCCCCAGTTTGGGTCTTCTCCGAAAAAGGCGGTCTTGACCAGTGGAGAATTGCAGATGGTCTGGGCGCATCTCTTGGCGTCTTCAAAACTCTGGGCCCCCTTTATGCGCACAGTCACACACTTTGTTGCCCCTTCTCCGTCCATCACTATCTGCTGGGCAAGACTTTGAAGAACCTCGCCGAGGGCATCTGCAAGTTGCTGGGAAAGCTCACCATAGCCATCGGCCACCTGATTCCTGGCCATTCCATTTGCCAGGGCAAGGACTGTATCATTGGTGCTGGTGTCGCCATCCACAGTTATCCTGTTGAATGAACCATCGACACCATCTTGCAGGGTCTGCTGCCAAAAATCAGGCTCTACAACTGCATCTGTCATTATGAAGGCAAGCATGGTGGCATGTGGTGGCCCCATGTCCGGAGCTATCATTCCCGCTCCCTTGGCCATGCCGAAAATATTTATTGTCTTGCCCTTGTTCTCCACCTCTCGCATGGCCACCTTCACTCTGGTGTCTGTCGTAAGAATGGCCTCAGAAACCTGCAAGAGCCCCTCTGGGCTTAGCTTGGCACACGCCTTCTCAAGGCCAGCGAGGTACTTGTCCATGGGCAAGAAGGCACCTATGACACCGGTGGATGCAACGAGCACTTCATCCTCGTGGCAACCCAAAAGGCCTGCTGCCTTTTCTCTTATGGCCACACAGTCTTGCAAACCCTGCTTCCCGGTACAGGCATTGGCATTCCCGCTGTTAACCACTATGGCCTTAAACTCCCTGGACTTCTCCATAAGGGCCATTGAATCGAGTACGGGGGCTGCCTTTACAAGATTTCGGGTGAATGTTGCAGCAGTGACACAGGACGTCTTGGAATAGATCACCCCGAGATCGAGGCGCCCGGTGTACCTGATGCCTGCCTCAACTGCCGCACCAGTAAAACCCTGGACCTCCATTACTTCCTCCCGCAACACTTTTTATACTTCTTGCCGCTGCCGCATGGGCACGGCTCATTTCGCCCGATCTTCTTTGACTTGCGCTTTACAGGCTTGGGCTTAGCCGCATCTTCATCTCCGTGGCTCATCTGGAGCTCTTGCTCCTGTTTTCTTCTGCGCTTTGCCTCAAGCTCCTCCACCTCTTCTGGCCTCATTGGACGAATGCGAAGCATAAGGCTCACCGTCTCTTCACGGAAACGGCTGACCATATCGAGAAACATCTC
>JAADCZ010000019.1 GCA_013154175.1 Thermodesulfobacteriota bacterium | reverse complement strand
AACCTGCAAGGGCCTCCATGGTCTGGTCAACAGATAGTCGCCCGGCCTGAAGCTCGCTCAATAGGGCCCTTAAACCCTTGGGATCCATCATAGGCTCGTTGATACCTATTTCAAATATGCCTTTAGGGGTTCCAGCTGCTTTTCGAACTGGCTGGTTATCTCTGCAGATATCTTGTTCCACTCATCCTGCATGGAGGCAAGGGCGCTCAGCTCTTCCTGGGTCATTGCCATCATTCCCCCCTTGGCCTTTGCCCCGAGGGAAGCCTGAACCTGCTGCTGAAACTGCTGCTTGTAGTTTTGAATGGTCTGTTCGTAATTTTTGAGCAGATATTCCATCTGGGGAACGATCTGTTCGGCGATACTGCCCTTTATTTCCCTGAGACCTTGAAATGACTTGTTTATAGACTCCCACTGTTCCTTTTCCCTGGGAAGGACGATGTTTCGCAAGAGCACTTCGGTTACACCCTTAAGAACAGTCTGGATGAAACTCGGGTCAACATCCTTTAGGGCTTCCTGCAAGGTGTCTATGTCGCCGCGTAAAAAGGCTGCGGCCTTCTTTCGCCCCTCGTCTTCCCACTTTTGTGCCTCGAGTTCCTCCTTTGACAGACTCCCAAGACGCTCTGCCTTTTCAAGGGCTATTTCAAGGGCACTCTTTATCTCTCCCATTTGTCTTCTCCTGCCAATTTATTTTTGTTGTTGGATTTTCCCACTGACGCCAATGAAGCCTTCTACCAGCAAATAATGTCAATAATGTAATTCATGTGGTTTCCAAAATAAAGGCTTCCAGTGTTATGGTTCAATGGTGTAGGGCCGGGTTGACTAAGACGCACCTTTGACTTTAATTTGGAACGTTTAGATTAGCCTTAAATGAAATCAAAAAGGAGATTGCCCCCAAATGGAGAATATCAATCCTGACTGGCTGGATAGCCTGCTTAAGCCTGATGCTTACCCCCACAGGCCCAAGGAAATCAAACTCATCCAGACCCATCTTTCCTGGGTATTCTTGGCAGACGAGTATGTCTTTAAGGTGAAAAAGCCCGTTGACTTTGGCTTTCTCGACTTTACCACCCTGGAAAAGAGACACTTTTTCTGTAACGAAGAGATCAGGCTCAACAAGAGGCTTTGCCCGGACATCTACGTCTCTGTGGTGCCCATCACTAAGGAGGGGTCGAAGTTCGTCGTGGAAGGCTCGGGAGATGTGGTGGAATGGGCCGTCAAGATGAACAGGATGCCTGACGATGGTCTCATGTCCGCCCTCATAAAGAGGGACGAGGTTGACACCAACATCATGGACAAAATATGTGACATCCTGGTTCCCTTTTATCAGAAGGCACGGGCACCTGAAGACAAGGTGTGGCTTGGGGGAATAGACGTCGTCAAGGAAAACTGCACTGAAAACTTCATCCAGACCGAGGACTTCGTTGGAAAGGCCCTCACCCCTGAGACCTACAACAAAATCGTTGATTACACCAACACCTTTCTCGAAGAAAAAAAGGAGCTCTTCAAGAGACGCCAGGATCAGGGCTGGATCGTAGAGGGCCATGGAGATCTCTATTCCGCCAATATCTGCATAGACAAACAAAAGGACAAGATTTACATCTTCGACTGCATCGAGTTCAATGAAAGGTTCAGATATGGCGACATCTGTGTAGATATCGCCTTTCTGGCCATGGACCTTGATTTTCTTGGCCTGTGTGATCTTTCAAATTACTTCATTGAAAACTTCAAAAAGGGCATAAATGACCAGGACCTCTACGAGCTCCTGGACTTCTATAAATGTTACAGGGCCTATGTCAGGGGCAAGATAGGCTGCTTCACATGGGCATCTCCAGAGGTGGACGAAGAGACCAGACAGACATCCCTGGAGATGGCAAAGAGATACTTCAAGCTGGCCCTGAGATATGCCGGAGGCCTCGGAAAGACCCCTACCCTCTATGTCTTCATGGGTCTTTCCGGCACCGGAAAGTCAACCCTAGCAAATGCCCTGGGGAAAAAGCTGGCCATAGAGACCTTTAATTCAGACGTGGTGAGGAAGGAGTACGTGAGCGGAATATCCGCCAAGGAAAAAAGGCTCGAACCCTTTGGAAAGGGCATATACTCAAAGGAATTTACCCAAAAGACATACAGGGCCCTGAAGCGGCTTGCTGCCCAAAGGCTGATTCTTGGCGAGGATGTCATTCTCGATGCAACCTATCTCGACCCTGAACTGAGGGCCCAGGTTGCCAACATGGCAAAGGCCTGTGGCGCAAGATATGTGCTTGTTCACTGCACCTGCCCTGAAGATGTTGCCATCTCCCGCATGCAAAAACGTATGAGCAGTGGAGAGTCCGTCTCTGATGGACGAGAGGAGATCTACAAGGCCCAAAAGGAGCTGCTCGTTCCTCCATCCAAGGATGAGGCAGATGTCGTCATGGAGATTGACACTAGTGAGGATTTGGAGCAGCTGGTAAAGAGTATCGAGTCGGTGTCCAACGGGTCTCGATGAATCAGGCATCCTTTGAAGATGGCTTGAGGGCCGAACTTTCAAGGCTTGCCAAGGCAGGGCTGCTCAGACGTCTCGTCACCACATCCGTTGGCAGCGGGGACTCCGTGGTGATGGACGGCAAGTCGGTCGTCGATCTATCCTCAAACGACTATTTGGGCCTAAGCAGGCATCCCCTTCTAAAAAGGGCGGCCATGGAGGCCATAGATAAATATGGGGTTGGGGCCAGGGCCTCGCGGCTCATGAGCGGCAACTTTCACCTCTACGACCAGTTGGAGGAGGCCATAGCCAGCCTCAAGGGAACAGAGGCTAGCCTTGTGTTCGGAAGCGGCTATCTGTGCAACCTGTCAGTCATAAGCGGGCTTGTTGGACCATCCCACTGCATAGTCATGGATAAGCTTTGCCACGCCAGCATCGTGGACGGAGCGCTCCTTTCTCGGGCCCGCATCATTCGATTTCCCCACAATGACCTTGAGTATCTCGAAGGGATTTTAAAAAGGAAAAGACAAGACTATAAAGGCGTCCTGATTGTTGCAGAGAGTCTTTACTCCATGGATGGCGACTTTGCCCCTGTAAATGAGCTCGTGGCTCTAGGGCGCAAGTACAATGCCCTCGTCATGGTTGATGAGGCCCATGCCCTAGGGGTCTTTGGCAAAAGGGGTGAGGGGCTAATTGCCCAGGACAGCCAGGAAAAGCCCGACTTAATCATTGGAACCTTTGGGAAGGCCCTTGGAAGCTATGGGGCCTTTTGCGCCACGAGCAAGGTCATCAAAGACTTTCTCATCAACAAGGCCCGTGGCCTCATATACTCCACAGCCCTGCCCCCAGGGACCCTGGCTGCCAATATCGAGGCAGTAAATCTGGTGGCCAAACTCACTGATGCCCGCCAGAAGGTGCTAGAGATTGCAGATGATTTCAGGGACTTTGTGCAAGGAGAGCTTTGTCTGGCAACCAGGGGTAAGTCCCAAATAGTGCCACTTATCCTCAAAGAGGTTTCAGAGGTGGTTGCCCTGGAAGCATTTCTTAAAGAACACCATATTCTGGCAAAGGCAATCAGGCCCCCGACGGTCCCCAAGGATTCCCCGCGCATAAGATTCTCCTTTTGTGCACATCATGGAAGGGACACATTGCACCTAATCAAGAAGGTGCTCAGGGAATTTTTCAAAAAGGGTCAGAACAGTTGATTTCGTTTATAGACAAGGGAAAGGACAAAACCCTGCTCGTTTTGCCCGGCTGGGGCTTTACACCGGAATTCATGGGCCTTGACAGACTGGAGTGGAATCTGCTGGTTCCAGCCAGGCCCGTCTTTGACCCCCTGCCCCTTGTATCCAAGGCAATGGGCCAATATGGACTTGATGGAATTTATGTCCTTGGCTGGTCTCTGGGGGCGAGGATCGCCCTTGACTCAGCCCTTAAAGCCCCAGAGATCTTCAAGGGATGCATCCTGGTCTCCTATGGTGACATGTTTCGCCAAGATATTATCAGGGAGAAACTGCGGCAGATAGAAGAGAACAGGGAAAAGGGGCTTAGAAGCTTCTATCTCACCATTTTTCCCGACAAAGGCGCATACAGGGCCTTCAGGAAGGTTCATGAAAAAAGATGCATCTCTTTCTGGAGCCTTGAAGATTTGAAAATTGGGCTAAATTACCTCCTAAAGCCTGCGCCCACACACATTCCCCTCAAGAACCTGGTTTTCATCCATGGAAATAGAGACGATCTATGCCCGCCAGAACGAATCATGGAAATAACCTCCCTTGAGGAGCCAAGGAGAATCCTTTTGGACTGTGGACACATACCCTTTACGAAGGATGAATTTTATGAAGCGGTCAACAATCTCTAAGGACTCAATAAGGAGGTCCTTTTCCAGATCATCATCCACCTACGACCGTTTCAGCTTCATCCAAGACAGGGTCAACCAGCTGCTCCTGGACAGGATTCCCGACCAAGTCTTTGAAAGTGCACTTGAAATAGGCTGCGGAACAGGAGGATTCTCAAGAAGGCTCCTCAAAAAAAGGGATATAAGAAGGCTTTTTCTCATTGATATTTCTGCAACCATGCTTTTAAGGGCCAAAAATCAACTCTTGCCCGCCCACCAGGGGGTTGCTGAGTTTTTATGCTGTGATGGTGAAAATCTGGCCTTCAACAGGGGGGTGAAGTTTGATCTTATTGCCTCGGCAAGCTGCATCCACTGGTTTCAGGCACCTGCAAGGTCACTTTCCCAAATTGTCCAAACAAGATTAATGGATGGCGGCCTTCTTGCCTGTGCCATATTTGGAAAGAATACCCTATGGGAACTTGAGACCGTCATTCAAGAGGCTATGGGACAAGAGATCACATTTCCCACAAAGGGTTTTCCATGCAAAGAGGATCTGGTTGCTGCCCTCAAGGGTCGGCTCAGGGAGCTGGATGTGGAGACTCATGTAATAAAGAGGGAGTATGACTCCCTTTTTGACCTGCTTTTGGCCCTAAAACGAACTGGTACCGCGCCAGTTACAGGAGCCAAGCCAATTTTTAAGACAAGGAATCAAATATTGGCAGCCCAGGAAAGATACCAGGGCCGCTTTGGCTCTGTTACTGCAAGCTATGAGATTTTTTTTGTCACTGGCCGCGCCCCTGGCCGTGGTCGTCTTCTATGAAACACAGAAGCCTCTTGAATGTGTTTCTAAGCTCTTGATCCTCTATGGTTTCAAGCATCCGCTCGTGTTCAGGGGGGATTTCGGGCCGTGCCTGTAAGGAGCCACTGGAAGTCTTCCTCTTGGCACGCCTTTTTATAAACCTTTCTGTCTCTGCCCTGATGGATTCTACATTACCCACCATGAATCTCAGACCCTTTAGCCGGCTGTTTTCTGGCAGGTGCCTGTTTATCCTTTCAAGGAGAAGTGGGGCCTCGAAGGATAGCTGCTGAATCCAGATACTATCGGTTACTGCCACAACGAGGGTATCGAGGTCCTTGAAGTACCAGGGCCATGAGACCTTTGCTATATGCTCACCAACGATTTCAGGCCACCTTTGCCATATAACCGCCCTGGGAAGAAAGGTTTGCCAGCGTCTGCCAGAAAAGACAGAGCCAATGAGTTCCCTGGCGGAAAAAATCCCTTTGTTGGCCGAGGATCTAGCCACCGATTATTTCCCTTTTGACCTCTTGGAGTCTGCCTTCGATGATGGAGCGAATTCTGTCTAGGCCTTCCTGGGTGTCGGCCTCAAACCTAAGCACAAGCACAGGCTGGGTATTGGAGGCCCTTATTAGCCCCCAGCCGTCATCAAACACAACCCTTACCCCGTCCACATCAATGATTTCATAACCGTCCTTCTTCAATAGTTCCTTCACCCTTTGGACTATCTGAAATTTGTGCTCTTCTGGACACTCCATGCGGATTTCAGGGGTGGAAACCGTCTCTGGAACTGATTCAAGAAGGGCTGAAAGGGGCTTTGACTCCTCAGCCAATACTTCACACAGCCTTAGAGCAGCATAGGTAGCATCGTCAAAACCAAAGTATCTGTCTGCAAAGAAGATGTGACCACTCATCTCACCTGCCAGCAAGGCCCCTGTCTCCTTCATCTTTTGTTTTATTAGGGAGTGGCCTGTCTTCCACATTATGGGCTTGCCCCCGTGGGCGGCAATATCGTCATAGAGTATGTGGGAACACTTTACCTCTCCGATTACAGATGCCCCTGGATTGTCCTTGAGAAGCCTACGGGCGAGGATCATGAGGATCTTGTCGCCAAATATGACATTTGCCTTTTCATCCACGACCCCGATTCTGTCGCCATCTCCGTCAAAGGCAATGCCAATGTCAGCGCCAACATCCTTTACCTTCTTTTTCATATCCTCCAGATTTTCCATGACTGTCGGGTCAGGATGATGATTGGGAAAGGTTCCGTCAACCTCACAATAAAGGCTGTGTACACTACAGCCTGCATTTCGAAAGGCCTGGGGAGCAACAAGGGCAGATACACCATTACCACAGTCCAGTACAACGTTTAGGGGCGACGTTATATTAATATTTTCCTTCAAGTAATCAAGGTAATCATCTATGATTTCGTAGTTTTTGACCTCGCCATCCCCCTTAGCAAAAACGCCTTTTTCAATGAGCTTTCTAATTTGCTGAATTTCCTCGCCATGAATCGTGGACTTGCCAATACACATTTTTAGCCCGTTATAATCTGGGGGATTGTGGCTTCCTGTAATCTGGATGCCACCATGGGTATCTAGGTGAAAAATGGAAAAGTAAAGGACGGGCGTTGGGCACTCTCCTATATTGACAACTGTCAGCCCAGTAGAAGCGAGCCCTCTTATCAGGGCATCCTGCAACCTTTTTGAGTGAAGGCGACCGTCCCTGCCTGAAGCCACTACCTGGCCACCTCGCTCCTTAACCATGGTTCCAAAGGCCCTGCCGATTTGCTCCACGCCTTCTTCAGTAAGGTCCTTGTCCACCACTCCTCGAATGTCATACTCCCTGAATATGTGTTGCGGCACCATTAGACATTACCTCCCTGACTCCTGACCCACCTGCCCTTGCACATTGGTCAGTTCTTCTAAGTTGACTCTATACAAGATTACCCCAACCATGCCACCTGTGTAACCCCCCTTACGCTACACTTTCCGTTGCAACAAAAAAAGGCCCTGACCGATTACGGCCAGGGCCCTAAAGACCTTGGGGCAGCCGAGATATCTTTATCCGTTAGGAACTAGCGGCCATAACGAGCTTGGCCATTATTGGCATTGTTTCTGCCAAACTGATTGCCTACCTCGTCTGTCAGAGCACCGAGGAAGGCGACTATGTCATCGATGTCTTGGTCAGACAAACCCATGTTTCCTACTTCATCGTCGAGGTTTGCGCTAACTTCGGGAGCTGGCCAGTTACCAGTGTCCCTGGAGTTGTGGAAGCTAACCATGTCCCTGAGGTTTGCAAAGTAGCCATTGTGGCCATAGGGAGGGGTAATTGCAACATT
>JAADCZ010000069.1 GCA_013154175.1 Thermodesulfobacteriota bacterium | reverse complement strand
GTGATGCACCAAGTGAGGCAGGGGAGGCGGAGCCTGTTCTTGTCGCAGGCTTTTCAGACAGGGAGCCAGAAGATTCCACGGTTATAGTTTCCCCCACGTTAAAGATAAATTTGGATCTTTGCGAGCTTGACGAGGCCTTGCTAAAAAGGCTTGCCTGCTGCGAAAAGTTTCGCCACGAATCAGTTTCGGTAAGAAACTACATTAGGGAGTTTAGGCCAAATGTGGCAGTAATTGGAAGCTCTCCATCCTTTATAGAAAGCTTTCTTGATACCTATGGAGGCCTTCTTGATGTAACACCCGTTCAGGTCAATTCACCTGATTCCCTGCGCCTTTCACTTCATTCAGGAAAGGTTGTCATCCGGGTGGAAAATCCGCTTCCCCTTGATCCTTCCTTGTGCAATCTATGCAGAAAGTGTGTGGCTGTATGCAAGGAGTCAGCCATTGAGCCAGAGCCAAGGCTGAATCTAGAGGCATGTAACCTTTGTGGGGAGTGTGTAAGCATTTGTCCAGAAGGTGCCATTGACCTTCATCGGGTTGAGGTAAGAGAGATACGGGCAGATGTTATTGTTGCTGAACAAGGGCTTAAACTGCCTGATGGTGATGATGAGGGGCTTGGTGCAGTCGTCTTTTCGCCAGATAATCTCGAGCCCCTTTTTGAGCGGATAGGCTCCTTTTTGGTAGAAGAGGCAGTCTCTTATGATGTGGCCCTTTGCGGATATGACATGCGCCTTTCAAAGGGTTGTAAGAAGTGTGCCTCTGTTTGCGGGGTGTCTGCCCTTGAGCTTGGTCCAAAGGGAGTTGAGATAGATGCATCAAGCTGCGCTGAATGTGGAAACTGCGTAAGTGTCTGCCCAACTGGCGCCCTTGATTACGAGCGTTTTCCTTCAAAGGTCTTTTTTAAATATTTCAGTCAGTTAAAGCTGCCTCAAGGGGTGAGCCTCGTTTTTGGCAATGAGGAGGTTTTAAGGAAATTTTGGTGGAAAAATCCAAGCTTAAAGCTCAGTAAGACCATTTTCATCGAGCATCCACAGCCCTTTGCCCTCGGCAGTCACCAGTTTGTCTTTCTCTCCTTGCTTGGTGCAGAACGAATCGTGGTGGTAAGGGCAGATGATTTGGGGGAAGAGATGAGGGAGATGGAAAAAGAGGCGGAATTTACAAACTCCTTGCTAAAAGCCCTTTTTCCAGGCTGGGAGCCTGTTACTACTACCGATTTGTCCAGTCTTAAAACGGTCCTTGAGAATAGAGGCCCAAAGAGGCCATCTCTTCCAGAGATTGAAGATGAGATTTCGTATGGGCAAAGGCGCAAGCTTTTCAACTTTGCCCTTTCACATCTATTTAGCCACAGGAAGAGCCATGAGGATGAAATTTTTGTCCCTTCAGATACCTTTTCAAAACTTTCCCTTGCAGATAACTGCTGCCTTTGTCTTGCATGCGTAAATGTGTGTGGTGTCGGGGCATTTGAGGCAGACTCGAACAGTTTCAGCCTTTGTCATACCAGGATGAAGTGCATAAACTGTAAGGCATGTCAGGAGGTTTGCCCTGAAGGGGCAGTGAGCCTTGAGGATGGTTTGTTCCTTGATGAGGATTATTTCAAGCGGCAGACCCTTGCACAGGATGAGCCAGTTACATGCCCAAAGTGCGGCAAGGTTTTTGGAAACAAAAAGAGCTTTGAGCGCACAATCCGGATTCTTAAGGAGTCAAACCGGTTTAGCAAAAGGCAGATCGAGGTCCTTTCTCTTTGTGAAGAGTGCAGGGCAGTGGCCATGCTCGAGGAGGCCTTTGGAGAAAAAGAGTGATGAAAAGTGATGATATGGGCTTAGGTAGCGCCAGGATGGTTCTTTATGGGCTTTTTCGCTCCTTTTTTGATTCATCTCCAAGTGAAGAGAAGGTGGAATACTGGAAATCCCTCCTTGGAGCCCTTCATGAAGGCACCGGCTTTCATGAACTCGATGAGGCGGTTTCAGCCATGAAGGCACTTCTTGATGAGCGGGATCTAGTCCAGATAAAGAATGAGTTTTATGAGCTTTTTGAAAACCCCTTTAGCAGCAACCGCTTACAATTATGCGCATCCTACTACATTGACGGTAAACTTATGGGTATGAGCCTTGTAAAACTTAGAAAGTTGCTCTATAACCTAAGTTTAGGGAAAGTGGATGGATTTACCGAAACGGAAGATCACCTGGTGTTTCTGCTGGATGCAATGATGCATCTCATCGAGCGGGAGGAGCAAGGTGATGACTCGGCCCGCAAGGGGCAGGTTGCCATTTTGGAAGATTATCTAACGCCCTGTATCGAAGGGGTAGGGCGTGCGCTTTCTCAAAGCGGCAACTTTCCCTTTTATGAGTCGGCTGTGCGAATGGGCCGGGCCATTTTGGAACTTGAGAAAAATTTGTTCCCGCAGAGGTATTCTGAAAACCTACAGGAGGGGCAATAATGAAACAGGGTGTCAAAAGCGAAGAAAGGCGTTCCCTCGTTAAGGGCCTACTGGTTGCAGGCGCGGCAGCTCTACTAGGAGCACCATCTGCTTCTTATGCGGCCAGTTCAAGGGATAAGGCAGATTCCCAAAGCGAGGAGATCCTTTACAGGGAAACAGAGGAATTCAAGGCCTACTACCAGTCCCTTTTGGATTGATTGAGCAAGGAGGGTTCACATGGCTTCCAGGAAGATATTCAAAACAAGCGGCCATAGTCAGACAGACAGGCCTTCGTCAACGAAATTCACGTTGAATCCAAAGCTTGCCAGGCGCTCATTTATGAAGATCGCAGCTGCCACGGCTGCTCTTGCCGGCATGAGTGTGGGGCCAAAAGTTGTACGCAACCTGCGGGCTGAAGAGAGGAAGGAGGCCTATCCAGGCTCAAAGATTGTCCGCACGGTCTGCACACACTGTGCAGTTGGTTGCGGTGTAAAGGCCGAGGTCCAAAATGGCGTGTGGGTGCGCCAGGAAGTTGCCTCGGATCATCCCATCTCCCGTGGTGGTCACTGCTGTAAGGGGGCAGGTGCCATTGACATGGTAACCAGCGAAAAGAGGCTTACCTCCCCAATGAAGCGCGTGAATGGGAAGTGGCAAAAGATTTCCTGGCAGCAGGCCCTTGATGAGGTTTGCTCAAAACTCATGGAGATTCGGGACAAGGACGGCCCAGATGCGGTTCACTGGAACGGCAGCGCCAAGGTCTCCAATGAGATGGCATATCTTCAGAGGAAACTTGCCGCCTTCTGGGGGACGAACAATATAGATCACCAGGCCCGAATATGACACTCCACCACGGTGGCAGGTGTCGCCAACACATGGGGTTACGGGGCCATGACAAACAGCATGAATGATATTCGTCATTCAAAGCTGATATTCATGATAGGTTCCAATGCTGCAGAGGCACATCCCGTTGCCATGCAGCACATTCTATATGCCAAAGAGACAAATAACGCACCGCTTATCGTTATAGACCCGCGTTTTACAAAGCTTGCAGCAAAGGCAACCGACTATGTGCGCATCCGCCCAGGGACGGATACGGCCTTTGTAATGGGCCTTGTGAATGAGATAGTCACAAACGGATGGCACGACAAGGATTTTATAAGAAAGAGGGTTGCCGGCTTTCCTGAGATGTGCGAGATAGCCAAGCACTACACCCCAGAGGTGGTTGAGGACATTACCGGAATTCCCGCCTCAGAGGTAAAAAGGATTGCCAAGCTTCTGGCAACCCACAGGCCCGGCACGGTTATCTGGTGCATGGGCGCAACCCAGCATTCCATTGGCTCGAGCAACACGAGGGCCCTTTGCATCCTGCAGCTTGTCTTGGGCAACATGGGAGTTTCTGGTGGCGGAACCAACATCTTCCGCGGCCACGACAACGTCCAGGGTGCAACAGACATGTGCGTCCTATCCCACTCACTTCCTGCATACTACGGCATAAAGGACGGTTCCTGGAAGCATTGGTGCAGGGTGTGGGATGTGGATTACGAGTGGATGAAGTCCCGCTTCCACTCAAAGGAGTACATGAACAAGAAGGGCTTTACCCTTGCTCGCTGGTATCAGGGCGTTATCCAGGAAGACAAGATAAGCCAGTACACACCAATCAAGGCGGTTGTTTTCTGGGGCTGTGCATCCAACTCCCAGAGCCAGTACCATAAGCTCAAGAAGGCCCTGGACAAGCTGGATCTCGTGGTGATAATCGACCCATTCCCCACCATGACAGCAGCTGCCTGCGAGAAGGACAATGTCTATCTGCTTCCTTCATCCAGCCAGTATGAGACCCAGGGAAGCGTCACATCGAGCTCCCGCCAGATCCAGTGGCGTTTCAAGGTCGTGGACCCTGTCCATGACTCCAAGGACGACTACTGGATAATGGACGAGATGGTCAAGCGCTTTGGCTTCCATGATAAATTCTACAAGAATATTAAAAAGATACCTGAAGATATAACCCGTGAGCTCTGTAAAGGCTCTCTCACCATTGGCTACAACGGCGCCCTTCCTGAAAGGATCAAGAAACACACCCTTCACTGGGAGACCTTTGATGTGGATACCCTTCAGGCCAAGGGCGGACCATGCGATGGCGAGTACTACGGGCTTCCATGGCCGTGCTGGACAGAGACCCACCCTGGTACGCCAATCCTTTACGATATATCAAAGCCTGTGGCCAAGGGCGGGCTACCATTCAGGGCACGCTTTGGAACAGAGCATACCTACTGGGATGGCAGAAAGGAGAACCTCCTGGCCGCACCTGGTGTCTACAACCCGGGCAGTGAGGTCAAGGGAGGCTACCCAGAGTTCAAGGACATTGTGCCTGGTACCAACTGGAAGACAGACCTTTCTCAGAAGACCATCAAGGTGGCCATATCAAAGGGCATGGCGCCCTTTGGCAATGCGAGGGCAAGGTGTGTCTGCTGGAATTTTCCAGACCAGGTTCCAATACACAGAGAACCCCTTCATTCACCAAGGCCGGATCTCATTGCCAAGTACCCCACGTACCCCGACAAGAAGGATCAGTACAGGGTCTACACCAAGTTTAAGAGCGAGCAGAAGCCGGATCTGGTCAAGAAGTACCCCTACATACTCATCACAGGCAGAATGGTTGAGCACATGGGAGGCGGTGCAGAGACCAGGAGCAACAAGTACCTGGCAGAGCTTGCCCCAAATATGTATGCAGAGATAAGCACCAGGCTGGCAAATGACCTTGGAATCCGTGACGGCGAGATGATCTGGATAGAGTCTCCAGAGCAGGGCAGGGTCAAGGTCATGGCCAAGGTGACGGACAGGGTGGATGACAAGACCATCTTTATGCCCTTCCACTTTGGCGGCATGTTCATGGGCAGGGACCTTTCCAAGAACTACCCAGAGGGAACAAGGCCCTACTGCATCGGTGAGCCTGCCAATATCGTAACCAACTACGGTTATGACATTATCACCCAGATTCAGGGGACAAAGGAAGGGTTGTGCCAGGTGAGCAAGGCCTGATGGCATGGAGGTAGAAAATGGCTAGAATGAAGTTCTTGTGCGATATAGAGCGTTGCATAGACTGTAAGGGCTGCGTGATAGCCTGCAAGGAGGGAAATGGGGTCCCGGTTGGAATAAATCGCAGGCGGGTTATCACCATCAATCAGGGCAAACCTGGCGAAAAGAGCATATCCATTGCCTGTATGCACTGCTCAGACGCCCCTTGTATTGCGGTCTGCCCTGTTAATGCCATATACCAGCGTGATGACGGCATTGTGCTCGTAAATAAGGATGTCTGCATTGGTTGCGGCTACTGTTTCATGGCATGCCCCTTCGGTGTGCCCCAGTTCCCCAAAGGGGACACCTTTGGCAAGAGGGGCGTTATGGACAAATGCACCTTCTGCGCAGGCGGGCCTGCCCCCAACTTCAGTGAAAAGGAAAGGCGCCTCTATGGCCAGAACAGGATTGCAGAGGGTAAGGTGCCACTTTGTGCTGCAATGTGTTCCACAAAGGCCCTTCTGGCAGGAGACGGCGACAAGATAGCCCGCATATTCCAGGAGCGTGTAGCCAGGCGTGGAAGCGGTGCAGCAGCCCCTGGCTGGTCAACTGCCTACAAATAATCTGCGCTTGGGGGAGAGGTTGTATGAAACCTAAATTCAGGGCAGTTGGAATGCAGGCTGCTGTTGCCCTTTTTCTGCTGACTGCCGGCTCCTTTGTTGCCTATGCAGAGATGCTCCTTCGCAAGTTTGGCTCCATTTCCACTGTTCAGGCATTCAAGGAGTTTGGGGTTATTTCCCCCCAGTGGCATAAGTATGCAGGGGAATTCATAGCCTTTACCCACAAGATTGGCTCCTGGTATCTGCCTGTCTTGGTGGGTGTGCCCCTGCTCTTTCTCTTGCATTACCTTGTTATTGGCCCAAAGAGCTTTTCCCACAAGGGGCAGCCAATTCCCTTCTATGGGGCCTTTACGAGATTCCTCCACTGGGCAGTGGCAATTTTATTTTCCACAGTGGTGGTCACAGGGCTCATGGTCCTTTATGCAAAGGCCCTTGGGGGCGGAAGCCTCATCCTCACTGCCAGGACCTTGCACCTTCTTTGTGGCTATGGTTTTGCCGTTGTTGCCATACCGCTCTTTCTCATATGGCTGAAGGATATGCTTCCAGCCCCTTATGACATAAAGTGGCTTTTCATGGCCGGGGGCTATCTTTCAAAGGATGTGAAAGAGGTGCCTGCTGGCAAGTTCAACCTTGGCCAGAAGATGTGGTTCTGGTTGGCCTTTGCTGGTGGGGCGGTGATGGTTTACACAGGCTATTACATAAGCAGCCTTTCTCTTCAGCCTGAGATACTCACAGGGTATCTCAAGATTCACCTCATTCTTGGGCTTTTTATAGTGGCACTATTTATCACCCACCTTTACATGTCGCTTTTTGCAATCAAAGGGTCATTGTCCTCCATGATTTCTGGCTACAAATGGGAGGACGAGGTAAGGGTTCTACACAGCCGCATGCTCAAGAAATCCTGAGTAGGTCTTGGTAAAAACAGGTCTTGAAATAGTAATAAACAGGCCGCCTTCCTGGATAAAGGGTAGGCGGCTTGGTCTTCTTTGTAACCACGCCTCAATAAGTTCAGGGCTTATCCACTCCCGCCTTCTCATGAATGATGCCTTTCCAAATAGATTAAAGGCGATTTTTACCCCTCAGCATGGTCTCTTTGCAGAAAAGCAGGACAACATGAAGGAGTCTGGGCATGGTGTGGACGAAGAGCTAAATCTCCCTGTCTTTAGCCTCTACAGCGAGACAAGGGCACCTTTAAAGGAGCAGCTCGAGCTTATAGATGTGTTCGTGGTCGATCTTCAAGATTGCGGCTGCCGGGTCTACACCTTTATCTGGACAATGCTCCTTGCCATGAAGGCCTGTGCTGAAAATGGCGTGGCCCTGGCCGTCCTTGACAGGCCAAATCCAATTGGGGGAAGTCAGGTTGAGGGTAACATCCTCGATGAGGGGCTTTTTTCCTTTGTTGGCCTTGC
>JAADCZ010000056.1 GCA_013154175.1 Thermodesulfobacteriota bacterium | reverse complement strand
GGCTCAAAGGTTGACAGACATGAACATATTGGAAAGGGGAAAATTGGCCTCAAAGGTTTTGCCAATCTGTTGAACGATACCAGATTCTCTGAACATCCAATGGTTCTGGAAACCCCGAAGGGCAAGGAAATGCTGGAGGATATCGAAAATCTGAAGACCCTTAGGGCGCTGATTGATGAGGAGGCCGCTGCCCCCAAATGACATCAGATAATATTTAATGGCAAAACATGAAAAAAAGATATTGGGAACATGAGCAAATGACCTTAAAAAATATTGCTGGTCGAGTATAAAAAAATTTAATATCAAAATTGAAGGGGTCAGTTTTAAAGACCGATAAAAAAAGCAGCAGGTTCGTCTTCGGAAGGTACAACTTTCTGAGCTTTAACAGAATAGTAAACTGTCTAAATCGAGGTAGTCATGGAGTCCTGCATCCAAAAAATTGCCACAATAGGAGTGATTGGTGCTGTTATCATTTTTTTAACACTTGAGGCAGTAGTGGCAGGTGAAACACCGGAAAACAAATACATGTCCATGAGTATTCAGCAACTCATGAACATCAAGGTGACCTCCGTTTCCAAGACCGAAGAGGCGCTTTCAGACTCAGCAGCGGCAATTTATGTGATAACCCAGGAAGATATAAGACGTTCTGGCGTAACATCGATTCCAGAGGCCCTGAGGATGGCTCCTGGGGTCCAGGTTGCCCAGATAGATGCCAATAAATGGGCCATTACCGCAAGGGGCTTCAATGACAAATATGCCAACAAGCTTCTCGTGCTCATGGACGGCAGAACGGTTTATACCCCCCTTTACTCTGGTGTCTACTGGGATGTGCAAGACACAATACTGGAAGATATAGACAGGATAGAAGTAATTCGCGGGCCAGGGGCCACCCTTTGGGGCTCAAATGCTGTAAACGGCGTAATCAACATCATCACAAAATCCGCCAAGGAAACCCAGGGCCTTCTCCTAGCCGGTGGAGCTGGCAATCAGGAAAGGGGCTTTGGCGAGGCCAGATATGGAGGCCGGCTGGGCAATCTTTCCTACAGGTTCTATGGCAAGGGATTCTACAGGGCAAGCTACCCCTATGGAAAGATCGCCGAGGAAGAAACCCACGGCCTGGTCAGGAGCGGGGACGATGCAGATGACCACTGGGCCTCTGGCAGGGGCGGTTTCAGGGCGGACTGGCAAGATAACCGGCGAAATAGTCTTACCCTTCAGGGGGCTATCTATACAGGCTATAGCGACGGTCAGGACAATCTCATAACCAATGAGGAACTCGGTGTCTTTGAAAACAAGGCCAACCTCAACGGCGGATTCTTCTTGAGCAAATGGAAACATAAGTTTGTAAATGACCAGGAGCTTACCGTTCAGTTTTATTACGACAGAACCAAGAGGCAGCAGGTGGAATTTGGCGAGACGCGAAACACCCTGGATCTCGACATACAGCAGACCCTGAAATTGCCCTTTAGACAAAAGGCCATCCTGGGCTTTGGGTACCGATACAGCAGTGACGATACAGAGGGAATAGAAGCTTTTCATATGGACCCAGAGGACAAGATCCTCCACTGGATTAGCGGTTTCATCCAGGACGAAATCCATCTAATACCCAAGAAGTTGACCCTCACAATCGGCTCAAAATTTGAAAACAACGACTACACGGGCTTTGAGGTCCAGCCATCGGTTCGTATCTTATGGAAGCCTACTCAGCGACACATCTTTTGGGCAGCCATCTCAAGGGCGGTACGTACTCCATGCAGAGGCGACACCAGTTTTGTTGCTCACGCAGCCAACACTTCCTTCGAGGCTCAATATGGCCCATTCAAAATCCCGGCAGTTTGGCAGGCTTATGTGAATGGCCATGACGATTTCAAGTCTGAAAAACTCATAGCCTATGAAATGGGCTACAGGGTCATGCCCTGGAAGGATTTTTCCCTGGATATTGCAACCTTTGTCAATGACTATGATGACCTTCGCACCTTCTCGCTCATATCCAGGAAACAGGAAATAGAGTGGAACGGCCCCCTGCCAGAAAAGGTTTACATCACAGATTGGTACCACTTTGAAAATCACCAATCTGGGCAAACCTACGGAGTGGAGGTTGCCGCCACCCTGAGGCTCAAGAAATATTGGACACTCTATTCAACCTATTCATGGATGAACTACCACTTGCATTACGACTCTGATACCACTCATATCTTGACTAGTCCGTCTGAATTGAGCCCTAGGCAGCAGTTTTCCATTAGAAGCTATCTCGATCTGCCATATAACCTGGAATTCGATTCGGCCATCTATTATTCCGATGGCCTGGATGGTTATGACGTTCCGGCATACACCCGGGTAGATCTGCGCTTTGCTTGGAAACCCTTTTCCAACACGGAAGCCAGCCTCACCATTCAAAATCTATTGGATAATCAACATCCAGAATTTGGAGGCAGGGATGATGGTATCGTGCCATCTGAAGTGCCAAGAAGCTTCTATTTCAAGACGACAGTAAAATTTTAGGGACTTTTTGTGGCATTCGGGAAAAACTGCAAATTTATTTTCGCTATCATCCCCCTTGTCATCCTGACTCTGCTCCTGGATACAGGCCAGTGTTTTGTGCCAAAGGAGTACGAGATAAAAGCGGCCTTTATTGCCCAGTTCGTGCCCTTTGTTAAATGGCCTGACAGTGCGCATTCAGACAGACCATTCATCTTTGCAGTCGTGGGAGAGGACCCCTTTGGGAACGCTCTTAGACCAGTTGAAAAAGAAAAATTCAAGGGACGTAAGGCCAAATTAAAATATTTTCGTTCATGGAAGGATCTTTCACGAAACATTGACGTACTTTTCATAAGCCGTTCAGAACAAAATCACATAAAGGAAATCTTGGAAAAAATAAAAGGCTCACCTGTTCTCACTGTCAGCGATATTCGAGGTTTCGCCAAGGATGGAGGCATGATCGAATTTGTCAACCGGGACGGAACCATTCACTTCATAATCAATATCGCGGCTGTAAAGAAGGCAGGGTTGGAGATGAACTTCCAGCTTCTTGAGCTTGCTGACAAGGTGTTAGGGAAATGAAGATATTGAAAAACGGAATAGGCTCAATCAGGGCCAAGATGAACTTGATTGTAATAACAGTCAACTTTATCACACTGTTTACCCTTGCCATCACCACATGGCTCGTTGTGGGAAAGATGGTCAAGGCGCAGATGCTGCATGATGCAAAGGCGATGTCCGCCATGCTGGCATACAACTGCAGGGCTGCACTTCTGTTCAAGGACAAGACAGGGGCTGAAAAGGTACTTCAGTCCCTAAAGTCGAATCCGGATGTTATAAGCGCTGTAATCCTTGATAAATCCGGCAAGACGTTTGCCACCTTCCCCAATGATTCCAACAGGGAGCTCGACCTGGCCAAGAACTTCCTGCCCTCTGAATCCCTACAGAATCAGGGCCATCTCTTTACAGACAACAAGCTCCTCATCCTTGAGCCAATCCTCATGAAGGACAAAAAGCTGGGCACCATATTGATAGAGCTCAGTTTGAACACATTTTACAACAGCCAACAGAGGGTGTTGGGAGTCGTAGGCTTTCTCGTGGTCTTTGCCCTCGTATTGGCCCTGGCACTTTCAGAATTTATGCAGAAATTCATCACAGACCCCATCAAGGAAATGGCCAGGGTGATGCGCAAGATATCCGAGGATCAGGATTACAGCAGGAGAATTCGCTACAGCTCCTCTGATGAAACAGGCTATCTCGCCTCGAGCTTCAATGACATGCTTCAAAAAATCGAGGCACGCGATAGTCAGCTGGAACGGATCGTGGACGAAAGGACCCGCGAGCTTCAACAGGCCCTGAAACAGGCCTATCATCTCGCAAAGGAGGCAGAGCAGGCGAGTCAGGCCAAAAGCCGGTTTCTCGCCAATATGAGCCACGAACTTCGCACACCCCTAAATGCAGTAATAGGAATGGCTGAGCTTGCCCTTGCCTCACCCCTGACCAAGGAGCAGGCAAGGTACATAAAGGCTGTTCATGAAGCTGGTAACACCCTGCTCGCACTCATCAATGACATACTCGATTTTTCAAAGATTGAAGCAGGTGAGCTCAAGCTGGACGTACACTCCTTCAACATCAGGGATCTATGCGAGGAAGTGGCAAAGGTGGTTGCCAGATCCGCACCAGACAAAGACATAGACATCTACTGCCATGTGGCCTCTGACGTCCCTGAATATCTAATCGGGGATTCACACAAATTGAGGCATGTGTTGCTCAATCTCCTTGGAAATGGCGTAAAATTCACAGAAGACGGCTACGTGGTACTAGACTGTTCACTCCAACACAGACAGGACAACAAGGCCACCCTGGAGTTCAAGGTAATAGATACAGGAATCGGTATTACCGAAGAAAAAATGGCCACCATCTTCGATGCCTTCTCCCAGGCAGATACGTCCATGACGAGGAAGTTTGGAGGCACAGGCCTTGGACTCAGTATCTCGTCGAAGATCGTGGAAATCATGGGTGGGAAAATCAAAGTAGAAAGTGAACCTGGCAAGGGTAGCATTTTCTACTTTGCCATCGATTTTCAGATTGATGAGGAACGCAGCTCCATCAAGGACGAACTTGGTGACAAACTAAGGGACGTAGCCCAGGAATTTGTCGTGATAATCGCAGACAAAAACCGGTGGGGAAGAATCATCGTCCAGGATCTCTTGAAACCACTCGATATAGAAACCGTCGCCCTGGAAGACCTGTCCAGATTGAGCGATGTGGTAAAGAAATTTTCCAATCAGAAAAAAATGGTTCTCCTTGTCCACAAGGAACTAGTGGACAAGGCAGGAGGGCTGCAACTTCTAAAGAGCAGTCCAGTCAATGAGGTCACAGCCATAGTGGTGGCCACTCGTTCCCCATCCACCTTGGCAACGTGTCAGGGGGCAAGGGAGGCCATCAACTGCTGCATACCCATACCCTATACCAAGCGTACCCTAATGAGGTGCCTCCTGGCGATTATGACCGGGGAAGATGCTGAAGTAACAGATCAGACATCAGGAACAAAGATCATTGAACAAAGTCTCGCCAACAAGGCACCGTCAAAAATCCTTCTAGTTGAGGATACGCTACTGAATCAGGAAGTCATAAAGGGAATCATTCACAAGACAAAACATGAACTTGCCATTGCCACTGAGGGTGAAGAGGCCTTGAGGCTTCTTGCCAATGATGACTTTGACCTGATACTCATGGATATCCAGATGCCTGGCATGGATGGAATCACCACTAGCAAGGTCATAAGGGCCCTTGAAAAGGGGCTCGACCCAGAGGTTCCCGTTGATCGGGACATCCTGGCCAGACTGAAACAAAGACTCAAAGGGCGTCACATACCAATCATAGCCATGACGGCCCATGCCTTTTCCGAAGACAGACAAAAGTGCATGAAAGCCGGTATGGACGATTACATCTCAAAACCCTTCAATATGGAGGAAATAGCCAGGGTCCTGGCCCAATATCTGCCAGACGCCCCAACAGACACCGATGCATCCTCAGGAGGGGCAATGGAAGATAAGGACGGTTACACGGCCTTTGAAGGATTTGACCTGGCTGCACCAATCGAGACCAGACACATAAAAAGTCATCTCACAAGGGCCTTTGGCCTTGACAGACGAACTGTCCAGGGAATCATTGACGCGGCCATAGTGTCTATTCGGGAAAACCTGGAAAAAGCAGAGGATCACATCGATGCCAGGGATTTCAATGGCATGGTCAACTCATTCCACACACTCAAGGGAGTATTGGCCACCTTGGCCCTCGAGGCCGAAAGGAAACTTGCCCTCGAGCTGGAAATGGCTGCGAGAAACAGGGAGGTTATAAACTTCAAAACGAAACTTGAACAACTGAAGGAAAGACTTCAGCCGCTTCTGGCCCTAGCAGAGGAAAATGTGAATGTCTAGGTTGTACCTATGGTGATTAGATTCACATAACATACTGTTTTTTGGCATCTTTTTTGATAGAGACAAATGTGTCTATAGGCAGTACATTGCGAAATAAAAAACTAACGAATGGCAAGGGGAACAAATGAAAAACAGCACCATACTCGTGATAGAAGATGATCTAATGAACAGAAAACTCTTTGGTGCAGTGTTGGAGATGGCTGGGCACGAGCACGTCATCGTCGAAGATGCGGAAAGAGGCCTAGAGGTGGCCAGGGAGCTTCTGCCCGCCCTCATTCTCATGGACATCAAACTCCCTGGCATGGACGGCCTTACTGCCACTAAAATCATTAGGGAAGACCCTGAACTAAAGGACATTCCCGTCATCGCCCTGACTGCCTTCGCAACAAAGGACGACGAAAGGAAGGCCTTGGATGCAGGGTGTACCGATTACATCAGTAAACCCATAGACAGAAACGCATTTCTTGAAAAAATCGCCTCTTATCTAGCATAAGGAGACCTTTTGACACTGTTTAACCGGTAAGTACCCGCTCGATTCAAACTTCCTCCTAACCAAGTCCATTGCCTCCGCTCTGGACAGCAGCCGAATCTTCACCTTTCCTTCTGGCCTTGTACCAGGCCCCTGCCTTTTCCTTCAAGGTATTGAATATGTCATAGAATATTGGCACATAGATGAGCGTCAGAAATGTCGCCACAATCAGGCCGCCAATGGCCACGACAGCCAGGGGAGAGAGCCTTTCAAGCCCCAGGGCACGCTGGGCGGCTATGGGCAACATTCCCACAATGGTTCCAGAGGCAGTCATGAGGATGGGCCGCGTCCTGACTCGCACAGCCTGTTCAATGGCATCCTTGAGATCCGCCCCCTTTGCCCGGGCCTTTTCCACAAAATCTATCAGCAAAATTGAGTTGTTAACCACCACGCCTGCCAGAAGTATCATGCCCATATTGGCTGGCATACATGCATGGCGTCCAACAAGTACCAGACCCCATGCCCCGCCTATCATGGAAAGTGGAATCGCTATCATGATAGTGATGGGATTTATCCACGAGCGAAAGGTCGGGGCCAGTGAGAAGTAGAGTAGTATCACTGCGAGGGCCAGGGCCTTGGCTAGCCTTTTGCCAGCCTCCTGCATGTTTTTGAACTCTCCCTCGTAGCTCAACTGATAGCCCGGTGGCAGTCGCAGGTCAGAAAGGGCCTTCTCTATCCTGTCGTGGAGGTGGGTAATGGATGCAGTTGCCCTGTATCCATACACATCCACACTGGAGGAAAGGTACTGCCTCGTAAACTTTGTTCTGGTGTAGCTTTTTACAAGGGAAGCAAGCTCCGTTAAGGGAACCGGCCCCTTGGGTGAGGCTATCTGGATTGCCTCCACTGCCACGACACTTCCCCTGTCAGGCTGGGGATATCGCACCCGGATGGTGTAACCGTCTTCCCCTGGGACCCTCAATACCGATGCCTCGCTGCCCTTTATGGCGCTGGTAAGCTGGCTGCTAATGGTCACAGGGTCGAGTCCATAGATCTTCGCCTTCTCCACATTCACCTTTACCAGTATCTCAACCTTGTCCATGGACCATGAGCGTGTAACAGTGGTCAACCCCC
>JAADCZ010000059.1 GCA_013154175.1 Thermodesulfobacteriota bacterium | reverse complement strand
GGAGGGCAAACTAATTCGCCAGGGCAAAAAGGGCATCTCCATATCCATCCAGGTTACAAGGGTGCTGCCGGAAATAAGCGGCAAGATAGAGAAGGTGGCAAACAAGCTTGGAGTTGAAATATCCTAAAGCCCACCCGGCTCCAATCAAGGGTAAATCAAAAATAGATGTCTTTTATCGTCTGAAAGAAACGGTCTGATCGAAGCAGGCCGTGGCAGGCAGGGGAATTCATCAGGCGTCGGGAACAGGGCTTAGAGATTCTCGGCGAAGGCGAAGCAAAAAGAAATCCACCCCAAAGCCGAGCGTAGCGAGGGAATTTGGATTTCTGCGGAGCCGAGCCATAGAAGCTCTTGACCCTGCTTTCCTGCCTGTAAAGAACGCTGCGTGAAAAGGCCTGCATTCATTTAACTATCACTTAGGAAGTGGAGAACGGATGATGGATGTGGATGAGTGAGCAATAATGTTTTTTTATTTTAAAAGCTCTAAATGGGAAAGAAAGGGACGTACAGCCATCTCCATAACCATAGCCCCTGCCCTGACAGACAAGATAAAGCCTCCAACGATTATCATTAATTTTAGATACAACAAACCTGTCTTTTCCGACCACCAACCTCCTGAACAGATACAAGGGAAATAACTAAGCGTGATAAACGTGATAAAGGACATCCATTTTTTAATTTTTAGAAAATCCAATAAATCTCTACTACTAGGTAAAAAATAGAGAAAGATGGATAACCTTTATTAATTAACTCGGCCTTGAATACCACATATAGGTTATAGATCTTCATTAATTCCTAAGCTAATCTTAGCAATGTATCGTCCTATCCCTTTAATACTTATATAGATAAATTTATCATTAAGTTGCTAAGATAATACCATAGCTTGATTTGAATTGAGACAACTTAAGCTATGATACATCATATTTTGCATGTTTTATAAATCTCTTCTCTTTAGCGAGAGACTATGATTCAATTTTTTAGCATATGATTTTTTAATATCTATTAACACTAATACTGGTTTGAAAGATATATTAAGCTTCTGTTCATTAAACTGGGAAAACTATTAACACTTATTGCTATACTTTAACTCGTAAAAATCATTGCAGCTGATCGCCACTCCCCAGTATTCGCTGGCGGCAGCTGAGCTGGGGGGTCGACTATTAGGGGGCTAACGCGGGGCTGAGGACACTCAAAAAAACAAAGAAAGGAGTAGAAAAATGAGGAAGAAGTTTTTGGTGAGCTTATTTACGGGATTATTAATACTGGGCATTATTGGAACGGCAGAATCTGATATGTTCGAAGGATACACTAGTGGTATTTTTATTAACCCAGATACAGGAATAAATACCGGAGTCGGGACGTCCCATTTTACTACTGGGGAGGGAATCCCAACTTGGTTAGATTTCACCGGAACAACATTTACCGTAAATGCCGATACTACTTTTATATTTGGGCAATTAACTTATTTTAACGGCAGTAATTATGTCGGCACGACTGCAAATAGTGTTGATCTTGATGTAACAGTAAATTTTACAAATCCAACAGGTATAACTCAGGACTTCCTTTATCATATGACCTTTTACATGACCCCTAATATCGGCACTCCAGAGGAAAATGCGGATTATCTTTTTTTACCCACCATACAACCAACAACAGATTTTTCTTTTAATGGAACAAACTATACTTTAGCTTTTGTTGGATTCGGCACAATTGATAATAATGGATTTGTAACAACCATTGACCAGTTCCATGTTTATGAAGGGCAAAGTTCCTCGGCTTATTTATTGGGACAAATTACTGAGCATCAGAGTCAACCTGTACCAGAACCAGCCACTATGTTTCTTTTCGGCATAGGTCTGACTGGATTGGTAGGGGTAGAACTCCGCAAGAAAAAGAAGTAGCTTTAAATATTAAGAGTAGTTTTTACCCGCCCTATTATGAGTAACCTCTACCAACCATCGCATTAGATAAGACGTTCATTAGCGAAGTGGTAATTTATAGTCCTTGCCCCGCAATTTATTCAATTATAATTTAAAATTCTTGTAATATTCGCCTTCTACCCCTTTGGGGGTCAATTTTTAACGTCAGAAAATTGGCCTACACTCAAAATGCAATTCTTTAGGGAACCACCCTCAAAATGGCGACCACAAGCCTTGACGACCCGAAGGGCCTGGAAATCTCTCTGGTTTCGACATAGCCCCTTAAATCACAATAGTTCAAATTCTTGCAAATAAATGGCATAGAACCTATAATCCCCCACTGACAATTTGCCCATAGCCCCACCTTTTTGCTTTGTTTGGGCTTTGAGGCCTTAGGAGATCAAAAAAACGTGCGCATACTGATTGTTGGTGCTGGCCAGGTTGGGCAGTACCTGTGTGAAAAATTTTCTTCCGAAGGGCAAGAGGTCGTCCTGATCGACCGGGACGAAGAAAAACTGGCTAGCCTAGAAAGGGAGCTCAACATCCAGACCTATCTGGGTAACGGGGCCTCTGCAAGGGTGCTTGCCGAGGCAGGCATTGCCAAGACAGATCTGTTCATTGCCGTGACAAACAGCGATGAAGTAAACCTCGTTGCCTGCTTCATGTCCCGCAAATATGACGTAAAGACCAGGATAGCCAGGGTCAGGAGTGAAGACCTTCTCGCGTCCGACTCCCTTGGAAGCAAGGAACTGTTTGGCATTGATCTCATCATAAGCCCCAACTGGGCAATGGCAGAGGAGATCATCAAGCTGATTCAGGTCTCTGAGGCCTTTGACACCGCTGAGTTTGCAAATGGCCAGGTGGAGCTCCTTGGCTACATAGTGGGAGAAGATCACCCCTTTGCCGGAAAGACCCTCCATGAAATTGGGACCATTTCCTCAGACGTCCAGTACGTCATGGTCGCAATTATCCGCCAGGGCAAGACCATTATTCCCAGAGGGGAAGACAAGATAGAGCCTGGGGACAAGATCTATCTTGTCATCCTCAGACAGGACCTTCCCAAGGTGGAAGAGCTCTTTGGCTTTTCCAGCAAGGTTCCAGACTCTGTTTTCATTGTTGGCGGAGGGGACATTGGCTATCTGGTGGCGCGTCAGCTCGAAGAGATGGATGTGGAGATAAAGATAGCCGAGGCCGACAAGGCAAGATGCGAATTTCTGGCAGAGAATCTCTCCAGGGCCATAGTCCTCAATGTGGATGCCCTGGACATCCAGGCCCTTCTCGAAGAGGGAATCGACTCGGCGGATATAATAGTTGCGGTTACAGACTCTGATACAACCAACATCCTTGGTTCACTGCTCGCAAAGCATCACGGCACAAAAAGGTGCATCGTGAAGATAGGGCGCCACGACTTTTTGCCAATGCTAGACAAGCTTGGCATAGATGTGACCCTGAGCCCCCGCCAGGTTGCTGCAGACATGATCATACGCTACGTAAGGCGGGCGGACATTGTATCTGTTGCTACCATCTTGGAGTCTGACGCAGAGGTGATAGAGGTCACGGTTCCAGATTCCAAGCGCTTTGACCACGTTGCCCTGAAGGACCTTCAGATGCCAAAGGGAGCCATCATTGGAGCAATCGTCCGGGATGGAAAGGCATCAATCCCCTCTGGAGACACCATAATCAAACCTGGGGACAACCTAGTCATCTTCTTCACCAAGGACGCTGCCAAAAAGGTGGAAAACTTCTTTCAGTCAAAAGCATCTTGATGCAAGAAAAACGTCAAGTGTCCGAAAGGTTAATTAGATAGACTCAAAGAGATGATTGCCAACGACATGGGAAAAGTGGCTGTGACGGCCTTGGCCACCACTTGAAAGAGCGATTATGAAGGTTGCAGGGGTATTAAACATACTGGGAAAGCTGCTTTTGCTTCTTTCCCTCATGCTTCTAACACCGGTTCCATTTTCCATCTACTATCACGACGGGATGATCTCCTCCTTCGTTTTCAGCTCGATCCTCGGGCTTCTAATGGGTACGGGGCTGGTTGCACTCTTTCCCCCAGACAACGACCTTGGCTTCAAGGACGGATTTGCCATAGTCGCCTTCAGCTGGCTCATCATTGCCCTTCTGGGCGCCCTTCCCTATCGGATTTCAGGGGCAATACCCTCCTATGTGGATGCCTTTTTCGAGTCCATGTCTGGCTTTACCACAACGGGCTCCACCATTCTTTCGGACATAGAGGTCCTTCCAAGATCCATGCTCTTCTGGCGGGCCATGACCCACTGGCTCGGAGGCATGGGAATAATCGTGCTCACCCTTGCCATCTTGCCCTTTCTGGGAATTGGCGGAATGCAGCTTTTTCAGGCAGAGGTCCCAGGCCCAACCAAGGACAGGCTGACCCCGAGGATTCAGGACACAGCCCGGATACTCTGGTCTGTGTACCTGCTCATGACCATCGTGGAGACCCTGCTACTGATGCTTGGCGGCGTGGACTTCTTCAATGCCCTGACCCACTCCTTTGCCACTTTGGCAACAGGGGGATTTTCCACATTCAATTCCTCCATTGCCCACTATGACTCCACCTATATTCACCTTGTGATAATTGTTTTCATGTTTCTTGCCGGAGCAAACTTTTCCCTTCACTTCAGGGCACTTGGAGGAAATCTCAGGGCCTACTGGGAAGATGAGGAATTCAGGCTCTATGCCTGCATAGTTCTGGTAAGCACCATTGCCATATTTATGGTAAATGCAGGTGCTGTCATCTATAAGGACAACCTGCTGAACCTGCGGGACAGCCTCTTCCAGGTGGTCTCCATCATGACCACCACAGGTTTTGGCACTGCAGACTTCGACCTTTGGCCACCCTTTGCCAAGATGCTCCTTGTGACCCTGATGTTTGTTGGCGGTTGCGCAGGCTCAACAGGAGGCGGCATAAAGGTGGTCCGGTGCCTGCTCTTTTTCAAGTATGCCCGCAGTCAGCTAAAAAGGCTCGTGCATCCACGCCAGGTGGAGACAATAAAGATGGGAAACATGAAGGTGCCCCAGGACGTTATGATTGGAATCCTCAGCTTCTTTGCCATTTACATAGCAGTGTTCATAGGGGCAAGCCTGGCTGTGACTGCCATGGGGGTCGACATCGTCACAGGGCCAACGGCCGTTGTGGCAACCCTCAACAACATCGGCCCTGGGTTGCACCTGGTGGGCCCCAGCAGGAATTTCGGGCACCTGCCATCCATGGCAAAGCTGGTGCTGATTTTCTGCATGCTTGCAGGGCGCCTCGAACTCTACACTGTGGCAATTCTCTTCACCCCTGAATTCTGGAAGATGACAAGAAAGCCAAAGTTCAGATGGAGCGCTAAAAAATAACCTAAAAACAGACGACTAACAAAAACAGTTAACGCTCTATCTTGAAAAATATTTCAGCAGAAGGGCTGTCTCCTGTCTCGGTTTCTATCTCAATGTGCTTTGAAAATTCATAGCGAAGAATGATCCTCGTCATCTTGTCGCCAAAGTCATTTATGAATTTCAGATAGAGGTCTGGCCTTAGATATGTGCCCACGATCAGGGCGATGTCATCTGGGTTTTCCTCTGTCTGAAGCTTAAGGACATCAAACATTCCAAGTTTCTGCCTGATTTTTGAGATGAGAAGATTTGCCCCGCTCGTGATTACACTGGCCTTGCCAAAGCCTTCGCCACTTCCGCCTCCGAGCAGGTAGCGTGCAATCTCTGACTCGGGCATTGGCGGATCTGAAAAGAGCTTTACCTCTGGATTCTTGAGGCTTCCCCTAATCCGAACCCCCACCAGGGTATCCCCCACGTTTCGAATGGCATCTACTTCCACCCTTGGATTGTCTGGCGGAGTCGAAAAATAGATTACCCTGCCCTTTTGAATCTCAAGCTCTGTCCCAAAGGCGGTATAGGTTCCATCCTCTACTGAAAGAATTCCACTTAGAAGAAGGGGGCTGTTGGGCAACATGGTGACGACAACGTCCCCGTCTAGACGCCCCTTTAGCCCATAGGCATCGATGGTGACCTTGTCCCCAGCCTTTATGCCAACCTTGACGTAGATAGCAAGTGGCACCCGTCGCTTGGGTGGCTCCTGGCCCTTTATGACTATGTCGGGTGAAGGCACGACTGCAGATGGAGGCAGTTTCATCTGCCTGATCCGGGCCTTTGGCACCAACACATTTCCGCGAATGTCTATTTTTTTTCCACTCCACGAAATCTTGAGCCTTGGGCTGACGTCCACCTTGAGATATGGAGTGGTGACCAGGCGATAATCCTCCCCGTTTACGGTGCAAGTCACTAGGTGCCTTTCAGGTGTCAGTTCGCCTTGAGCCTTCAATAGTAGCGGGCCGTCCTTTGAATCGAGCCTTGCGAGCATTGAAACCTTGCCATTTTTCACCCTGAGCCTTGCCTCCTTTGACCTGATGTCGAGGCCATAGTCGGGATATTCCGCCCTAAGATGCTCAATGTCTGCCCTTATGTTCAGATTCGGAGACTTCCGTGTGCCAGAGACGTTCACCCTGGCATCCAGGGTGCCGCTGTGGACGTATAGACCAGGGATGAAGTCCTGGAAGATGGTGAGACTTTTGCCCTTGAGATCGAGGGCTATGTGTATGGAATTTCCGTCACTATTTTGCTCCCCAAGGCCGAATCCAGGTATGGTTGCAAGACCTGTCACTGTGAAATTGTCAGATAAACTGCCATTTAAAGTGGCTGTCAGGGCCGATTCTGTGATTTTTCCATCCAAAGAGAGGTTTAAAGGGTAGTTTTTGCCGCTTGATGCGAATTTCAGTCTTGAATCTTGGGTCTTGAAGGCAACCATTCCTCGAATTTGCCGGCCCGATCTTTGAAGGTTCAAATTTATGTCTGAATAACCATACAAAATCAGGGTTTTTGTGAAATGTTTTGCTATAGGTTCAAGGGGAATATTTTTTCCATCAAGGTTAAGGGTGAGAAAATTTTTTCTCACTTTTGAAGACAAGCATAGATGCCCCTTTTCCCCAGACTCGATTAGGCAAAGGGGTGAAAGCTCGAGGCCAGAGCCAGACACAGCTATTTGCGCCTCATGCTCCAGGCTCCAGGCAGGAAAATCAAGGGGTTTTATGCGGAGCCCTTTCACCAGGCCGTCATATTCCATGTTGGTATCAAACCCACCCAAGAGGGAAAGACGCGCATCGATATCCCCGCCACTGACAGAAAGATTCAGATAATGATTGAACCTCTTGCCACGTATGGTGAGAACGAGCCTGCCAAGATTGAGCTTATCCAACCGTAACCCCTTGGTTTTAAAGGAAGAATCTATCTTCGAATTGGAAAGCCCCTCTAGATTGATGGCCCCTTTGAAAGAGTCGACCTTGTAGCTTGAAAGCCTAAGGGACCTTCCATCGAGCCTTGCCTTAAGGTTCGGCTCCTTTCTTGTGCCCCTTATAACCCCGCTTATGTCGAGTCTTCCCCCTGCATCCGGGTAGAGCTGGGAGATGTCAGGGCTTTTTAGGGCAAAATCCACGTCTTGCCCCCTTTCGTCGAGCCATCCTGTCACATCGAGCTTGCTGGACCCGACCCTGAGGGAAAGGGCCTTGAGCCCTAGTCTTTTGCCCCCATAG
>JAADCZ010000141.1 GCA_013154175.1 Thermodesulfobacteriota bacterium | reverse complement strand
GAAAAGACGGCAGCAAGTATGTAGAGAAGTTCCCTGGCTTCCATGGATGTATAAACATTCGAGGGACCTTGAAGCACTGCCGGAATCCCAAACTGATAGAGGGCCTGCCTGATCTTATCTGCCTGCCGGTGCGTCCTTACGAGAACCGCAATGTCCCCATCATCCACTCGGCGTTCGGAACCGTCGGCCCCCTTGAAGACGAGCTCCTTCTTCCTGGCAAGCTCCAGGATCTGTGCGATCTTAGCGGCAGTCGCTTCTGCCGGATCGGGACCGCCCCGTTTCTTATGGTCGTCTTGACTTTGGCCGTCGGATTCACAAATGCCGTCGAGATTGGCAAGCCAGATCTCCATGGCGCTTTCCCACCTTGTGATCTCGTCCCTGCCCCTGGCGGACTTCACATGGAGATGGAACCGGTTTTCCTCTCTGGCATCCACCTGGACGAAATCTATCCCGTCGAGAATGAAGGGATTGTCACCGATACTGAACATCTCGTTTATGCCATTTACCAACTCTGGAGAGGAACGCCAGTTGGTCTTGAGATCGTAACGGCTATCTTCCTTCACGTGTCTCTTGGCCTTCAAATAGGTGAATATATCTGCACCCCTGAAGCCGTAGATGGCCTGCTTTGGGTCTCCTATGAGAAAGAGCCTCGACTTTTCTGGATCGGGATAGATGGCACGGAAGATGCGCCACTGGAGGGCGTCTGTATCCTGAAATTCGTCTATTAGCGCAACCGGGTAGCGATTTCTGATGATCTTTGAAAGCCTCCTTCCATTTGAGGCACCCAGGGCTTCATAGACCCGTGTAACCATGTCGTCGAATGAAATGGCCCCTGCCCTTGCCTTTTCGCGCTTCATATAATCCTTTACCGAACGCCTCAATTCGCACATCAAAGCAGCCTCGAGCCTGCTGCGGATTCCGTAGTGATGGAAAAGCGGAATAAAATCCTGAAAGAGGCCCGAAATCTCCTTCACCGACTGGCCGTTCAAGACGAACTTTCGATCTTCGTCTGCCATCCATCTATGGAGGGCCTTCATGTAAAGCTGCCGGGTCGCACGGTCCAATTTGCTCTTTCGGCCCTTTTTACTGGAGACGAGTTCCTCGAGCCCCCTATACAGCCATACCTTCAAAAACGGCTGACCCTCCATGACGGTGGAACAGAAGACCATTGCAGGAAGGATGGCTGCAGCGCGCTCGAACACTGCATCATTTGGCAGGAGATCCTTGGCCAAGGACCCGAGAAGTTCCACCTCCTGTTTCAGCCACTTTTCGACGAGATCGTCGATTTTCGAACCAGTTTTGCGTTTGCCCGCTGCCAGGAGTATCCCTTTCAACTCATCGATCAGGTCGGCTGGAATCTCGGTCTGTACCTTGGCCACGGCTTCGGCCAAGGAAGCAAGGGATGCCGCCGCCCTTTCCTGCCTCTTTCTGAAGACTTCGTGCTCTTTGAAAAATGCCTCGAGATCCATGTCGGGAATGATCCTCGGCTCAGGCAGGGTGAGCAGGCCATTCAGCATCTTCTGAAGCCCGGAAACCAGCTTGTCTGCCTCGAAAAGCTCCAGAATCAGGTCGAGATGCCTTTCGTCGAGATCTGCAAGCCTGGTCCTCAAGAAATCCATTATGCCAGGCAGGTGGAGTTCCTCGTCCATTACGACCTCAAGGCCCGAAGCGCTGGATCCAACCTCCAAGGGGTATTCCTGAAGAATCCTCTGGCAGAAGCCGTGAATGGTGTAGACTGCCGCCTGGTCCATGCCGCCAAGGGCCAGCTTGAGCCTACGCTCGAGCTCCTGCCTGCCTATCTCGAGATCGTCGAGTGCGTGTCTTACGAGCCGCTGGAGGACATCATCCGGCGCATTTTCGCTCTCCAGAAAATCGAGTGCATCTTCTATGCGTCTTCTGAGTTTTGCCTTCAACTCCTCCGTCGCTGCCCTGGTGAAGGTGACCACCAATATCTGTTCTGGAAGCAGGCCCTCTTCCATAACCAAACGAAGATAGATTCCCGTTATGGTGAAGGTCTTTCCCGTGCCTGCACTGGCTTCGATAAGCGTATAGCCTTTGCCGGACAAGGATGTAATGTCTGACAAAATCTTCATTTTACTACCTGCCTTTGGTCATTGCCCAGAACATTGGCGCACAAATCTCTATGCTTGCACGCCAGAACTCTTCATGCCTCAAGAAATCCTCAGGTGGTAAACTGCTTCCACGCGTCAGATACATGAGCCACGGATCCTTGAAGCCGCTTCCAAAGCTCATGTTTCCTTCAAGGGTTTCAAGGACCTTTGCGGCCGTCTTTTCTGCCTCGTCGCGCACTATGTCAGCAAAAGTCACGGGTGCCCACTTTTCGATTTCTGCCTTTTTGGGCTTGTTCTGAAATGTTTTGGCAAAGTAATATGCAGCCTGAGGCCAAAATGGAATCAAGCCAGTCCTTGCCCTGGCAACTAGCTCGATAATCGGTTTACTAAAACCCGGGGCATGGCAGCGAGGAACCGCCTCCATGCAAACCTCTTTACCGCCTTTACTCAAGGTCAAAATGGCCCCGGGCCCTGGCGTCTTGTCTTTACATGAGGTGAGGCACCACAGAAGATACCTTAGCCAGAACTTGATTTTGGCCCGCTCATTAACTTTAAGATTGATGTCCACAAGCCCGCCCGAGCCATCTAGATATTTGGTCTCGCCCTCTACGAAGATACGCCTTGCCTCATCATGTCTTTCCATCTCGACGCAGCACGATATCTGAGCCGCATCCAATGTCAGACCGGCCTCCAAGACTGCCTCCAATAGACCCGAGAACTTGTTAGTTACCAAGCAGTTCCATAACTGACGAGCAAGCCCCGTATTCGGAAGGACGCCCTCGAGAACTAGCGTGGAGAATATCTCACTGAAAAATTGCTCATCTGGCTTGCGGCCTTTCAATACGGCTTCCACCAAGGCCTTCACCACATTTTGTTCCTCGAAATAGCCAAGACTGTAAGATTCATCAGCCTCGAGGGTCTCCTGCCCGATATTTACGTTAACGGAAAGGATATTTCTCAGGAAATGCCTTACAGGATGCCCCAATGCGGATTCGATCTCCCAAAGATCCATCCGGTCGGGACGCTGCTGCCCATTCATATCCAAAAGTTCATGGAAGTCAGAAGGCCAAGGGGCAATGGGTTTTACCGTTTCCTTCTTTATGATCCTCCCGTCTCGATCTATTGGGAGCCATTCTGTTGCATAGGTCTTGAGCCTTGGCTCCTTGCCCGCTAGATAAGCCATGCCGAAGGGTTGAAGCGGATGTTCCGTTACCAGCTTTGAGGCATCCACGGAAAGTTTGCTCGAAATCTCACGAAGCAACTCTGAAACCACAGTGGATGGAGGTAGCTCCTGGTTATCGGTCTGCCTGCGGCCCACGAAGGTCACAATGAGCCTTTCCCTTGCAGACATGATGGTTTCCAAAAATAGATAGCGATCTTCATCCTTTCTGTTACGTGCCTTAAACTCCGTCTTCCTGGTTGTGAGATCGTAGCTTGGAAGCAGGATGTTTCTGGGAAACTCTCCATGATTCATGCCCATCAGGCAGACAATCTTGAATGGCAGCGCCCTCATGGGCACAAGGCTCGAAAAAAGCACCCTACCTGTAATAAAGGTCCTTTGGGGCCTTCTCAAACGAAAATGGTCCTTTATGGCACGGATGACCACCTGCGGGGAAAGCTCTTCGACTCCTGCTGCCATCATGTTGCCGAAAAGCTCATCTAGGTAACCGAAGAGTTCTTGGGCCTGATTGCCTGCGGAATCACTTGGATCGAACATGAAATCTTGCACAGCTTTAACAAAAATATCGAGCCACTCTCCGGGAGACCTATTACAAGCATCAGGCCCAGAAAACTTTCGTGCAAGTCCAAACAGGGAAAAGAAAAATGAGCTAAGGGCCCCTAGGGTTTCGATGCCGCTTCCCTCAATTGCAGCGTCCAAAGGTTTTACAGAGGCGTCCGTGCAAATCTCCACAGGTCCGGTCTCTGCCATAAGGGCCGTGGCCATGAGCCTGTCGAGCCCAAACAACCAGGTATTGCTGGTGCAGCTCGAGCCCTCAGAAAGGGTGGTGACACCTCGTCTTGTACCACTTTCCCTAACCCACTGGGTAATGGCATGGAGGCCTTCAGCTCCAAGACCGAAACGAGAAGAAATAATGGGATGGCTCAAAAGATCTACCAGCTCCGGAGCTGTAAATTCACCAATGACCGTATCTAGCAACATTACAAAGGCCTGTACTGCCTCAGAGGTCCTATCCGTTCCGAGATCCCCAATGGAATAGGGAATGGAGCGCTCCTCAGGGGCTGCACTGAAAACAGCTTCTATGAACTGGGCATAGTCAGCTATGTCTGGTGCCATGACTAGGACATCCCTGGGAGACAGGCTTGGATCATGGATGAAGGCATCCACAAGCCTGTCGTGGAGTACCTCCACCTCGCGCAGCCTGCTATGACATGAGTGAAACTCGACGGAATCGTCCAATCCCGAAGAAATATCGTCAAGCCCCAGCTTAGAGGCAGCAGCATCGAGCCCCGTCATGTCCAGTATGGACTGTTGAATGGCGGAAAGCAGAGTTTTTTCCTTTGGCTCCTTCCACAAGTCCTCCTCACCAGCACTATCCAAGGCGTAAAGGGCCTCTTGGAACTTTCTTCCTTCCTGACCAAGAGATGCAAGAAGCTCGTTCCCAGCCGAGAAATACTCATCAACTACCCTTTCATTAAAACGTTTTGAAAGCTCAAGCCTCTTTCGCTCGGGAACCACATCTGCCCAGTAGTGTCTGCATGGTACAAGGTGATAGCACTCTACCCGGGTGATTTGCGACAGAGCCTGTATGATCTCCAGGTGGAGAGGAGGCAAATATGATATTCCGAATAGATTGATAATCTCTGGGAGTTGGCCTGAAAGTCCGGGAAAGGACTTTGCGCCCGAGCCGCTACTTTCCCCTGCATTGATAAGGAGCCCTTGGATCAAACCCCTTAACCTGCTCATTTTAAAACGATCATCTGCACGGTCTACTAGGGCTCGCCAAAGCGCTGCCTGCCATCTTTCATCTGCATGAAGGGTTTTGAGATCCTTACCGAGCCAATCGTCCAGCAGTGGATAACAATAATTCATATAGCGGTCGAACACTTGGGCAAGCTGACCTGAAAGCTCGTATGCCCCAAGAAGCCCGTCCCAGGAAGAACTATCCATCATTTCTGAAAGTTCTCCATAAGACTTTGGGTCGGGTTCGAGACCTGAAAGGACACTATAAATTAGCCATCTTAAACGCTCCCTTCCTATGGTATCATCTTCTTCACTATGACCACTCTGATGAAAGGCCGAACCGGCCAGCTCCCACATCCATGAACCTACAAGCTTAAACTGAATATTGGCGCATATTCCCAGCCGTTCCGCCATATGAATAGAAAGCCATTGGGCCATCTCGTAATTATTCACTAGAATCAAATCCGGCCTCATGGCAAAGGACGACCGCCTTAATGCAGCAAGCCTGTCAGTAAGTCTATCTGCCAGAGTCTCTAGACAGTTGGATCTATAAAGAAAAAAGCCTTCCATGATGAATCCTTATTCTTTAAAGTTTGTTTCGGACCTTCAATGATGTCCTGCAGTTTACAACCCTCAACTTTCATCTTTTAAGATGACTTTGCGCTTCATGATCTACTAGGAAGTTCTTTGGCTATAATCCAAGAAACCCTAGACGGTTTATGACGAATGAAATAACCCGCCTTTAAGGAGCATCAGCTCGTGATTTCCAAGTAGCCGGACTACTTGCCCCCTGCCTTTATCGCCTGGCTCTGGAGATGACGCGCGTATAAAAAAGCCTCTTCCGGCTCTGTATCATCGGGGGTCCTGTCAATAATGTCGCCAAGCAACACTAAAGTCTAGCTACCACCAGCCAAGTGCCATCTGACTTTATTAGTTCTGCATGAATGAGTATTTTCTTGGGTCTTATAAGATCACCGTGAATGTCTGCAACTACCACAAGTCTGCTAATTATAGCAGGTGAATTAGATTCATAACAATTTTTTCTAAACTTGGCCATCTAGCAAAAAATTAGCTTTAACCCACTGCATAAACGTGGATATCTTCTATTTTCCATCTATTTATAGGAATGCTAGGGGCTTTAATGGAGAAACGAATGGTTGTTGTTTTATTAGGTTTTAGGAGTCTTGACCGTTTTATGCTTTTCACTTTGTTCCAACCGCAATATCCTGCAATAAATACATCAATACTAACTGGCTCATAACCTCGATAATAAAGCTTTATTACACCACAATATCTCGATTCAGTTCTTCGTAATAAAAAATTATTATTGCTATAAAAAGTATTTGGTCTTCTCTTTTTTGACTTTACCTCTACTCTTTTCTTTTCTATTTGAAAGTCTAATACATCAATCGCTCCCATTTATTACCTCAGACAATTTTTCCTTTAGTTAGTTGTTTGTCACCATTCATATCCACACTCATTACATCTATAACTATATCGAATATTCATAGTGGCCTGTGGAAAACCAGTTAGCCAATACATTGCAAGGCCATTCATCTGTTCCTCGGCAGGATAATCCTCCACATATGTAGAACCACAATGCGGACACAAACGACCAGAATTTATCTTTTTCAACTTTTCATTTTCCCTCATCCTTCTCAGAATTCGTTTTTGATAATCATTCATAAATTTTGCCATAACTTTCTTCCCTTTTGGGCTTTGATAGAGATTCTCCAACAATTAGACCAAGTTTTCATATTTATTGAAAAATCGGAAAACGGTTGATGCCAAATTATTACTCCAACAATAAAAAATTATTCTTTTTATCGACTTAAATTCTAAAAAAATAAAAAATTGAGAAAATTTTTCAGGGGAATAATTTCAGTCTATAAAAGACCTAGAAGACAAATAATCCAGACATAGAATAGAAAGGCAGGGCTTACTTCTTCTCTTTTTGCCCAGCCACGGTAGCGCGAACCCGAAGTGTAGAGATTAATTATAAGCCCATTTTCGAGGGAAGATGCTAAAAGGAGCTAAAAACGAGAGAATCGACTGTGCAGAAAATGGGGACCACTTCACTTTTCCTTACATATTTAAAATATTGAGTTTGCTTCATGAATCACCCATCAGGGCATATAATCTTGGTAGAAAATTGACAGCTAATCTGAGTTGTTTTTTTTGCCATTCTTACAGAGACTCTCAGATACCATATTATCAAGAACCTTTTGGACTATCCACTGATTATACAGTATCCTGCTATCAAGGACGGTAAGGAGATTTTTCCAAATTGCAGAAAAGGCAAATGAAATTCTTGAAAAATTTTCTAAAGGGCATCCATTTTTTTCGCTGCCTTCGCTTTATGGGCCAGCAACACCATAAATTGACATCATAAGAACATCACTTCGCCTACACCACGAAATAAAAACCATGACTCCGACAAAAAAAGCGCTTAGCCCGTATTGGGCTAAACGCTCTATCTTCCATTGGCCCGCCCAGGAGGACTCGAACCTCCAACCTACGGATTAGAAGTCCGTTGCTCTATCCAGTTGAGCTATGGGCG
>JAADCZ010000152.1 GCA_013154175.1 Thermodesulfobacteriota bacterium | reverse complement strand
GTCTTACGGCCTTTTCAAGATCATCTTCCAGGTACTTTTCTATAAGATGTGCAAGTACTTCTGTATCTGTATCGGACTTAAAGGTGTGCCCTTCTGACTTGAGCCGCTCCCTCAAAATGTAATAGTTTTCAATGATTCCATTGTGCACTACCACCAACTTCCCGGAACAATCTGCATGAGGATGGGCATTTTCCTCTGTTGGTCTCCCATGGGTCGCCCAACGGGTATGGCCTAAGCCTACGCTGGCCGTTGTGCCTCGATACTCTTCAAGGGCCTCCTCCAAAATGTTGAGCTTGCCTTTTGCCCTGACTCTTTTCAGTTTTCCATCTTCTGGCCAAGCGACTCCGGCTGAATCATAACCTCTATATTCTAGGCGTTTAAGACCGTCTAATAAAACGGGAATTATTTTTCTATGCCCTACATAGCCCACAATCCCGCACATGCACTCCCCCTTTTTTTAACGTGACCCCTCTCTAAAAAGGATTGTCTTGACAGTTTTTAGAATGATGTAGAGATCCAACAAAACCGACATATGCTTTATGTAATACAAATCATACTCAAGCTTTCTCTTGGCATCTTCAATGGATGCACCATAAGGATAGTTGATTTGCGCCCATCCAGTGATGCCTGGCTTGACACTATGCCTCTGGTCATAATATTTGATTTTCTTCTTAAGCTCTTCAACAAACTCTGGTCGTTCTGGCCTGGGCCCAACAAAATTCATATCACCTTTTAGCACATTCCACATCTGGGGAATTTCATCTATTCGCAATTTGCGAATTACTTTTCCAACCTTTGTAACCCTATCATCATCCTTTTGGGCCCATTTGGCGCCATCTTTTTCAGCGTCCGAGCGCATAGACCTGAATTTGATAAGGGTGAAGGTTTTACCTTCATACCCAACCCTTTCCTGTTTGAAAAACACCGGGCCCTCAGACTCGACCTTAATCAGCAGACTCACCAATAAGGTTACTGGCAAAGAAAGTAAAAGACCTACAAAGGCAAACATACTGCCAATCAGCTGTTTGAAGAACATTTTTATAGGCCCTTTTTGGAAACCTTCTTTAAAAATGAGCCAGCTAGGATTGATACTGTCTATGGCAAGTTTTCCGGATATTTCTTCTATAAAAGTTTCTCCGTCTATAATAGACAAACCCTTCATCTTGCATTGCAAAAGCTCATCAACAGGTAAAACTCCCCTCTTTTCCTGAAGTGCGACAATTATTTCATCCACCCCAAGATCCCGTGCCTTTTCCAAAATTTTATGAAATCCATTCCAGACAGGGACGTCTATATTCTGGGGGCTTGGTTCATTTTCAGGAATTACAACACCTTTTACCTTATAACCGCAATCACTGTTTTCCTTGATTTCACTAAAAAGCCGGTCAATTGCATTGCCCTGCCCCACCACAAGTACGGGTTTCGAGCCTATATCCCTTTTTAAAAACCAGATGTAGATATATCGCCAAATACTACTGAATATGATAAATGCGACAATTTCCTTAAGAAAAACCCCACGCCCTGGCATGAAGCGTGGAAATAAGAAATAGAAAAAACCTAAAAAAATACAGGCACTGCCAAGGGCCTGAAAAAGGCGCGTTGACATTTCGAAATAACTATAACCATAACGAAAGTTATAAAGATCAAAATAATAAAGGGATAAAAGACAGACAGAGACCGCAATAAATACTCTAAAAATTATATCGGAATTGCTTAAAGCTGCTGTATGAGGTTGGCTACAATAAATCAGATAAAGAGATATGAATAGAAAAAACCCTTCTCCGGTAAAAAGAATAAACTTTCTTAGAGGATATTTTTTCCCAAAGATACGCAACATTTATAGAAGAGTTTTTTGATATTAATAAACTGTTGTATAATATTTCTTTTTATAATATGTATATTTTCGCGGTGTTACTTCAAACCCATTAAATACTATCCCAAAAATATTATTTTTGCCAAGTTTATTTACTGCATCCGATACTGCATTTTTATCTGAAACACCATACCTAACTACAAGTATTATAGCATCAACATGTTTCGCTAAAGTTAATGTTTCAGCAGTGAGGTTTACAGGTGGTGAATCAATAATAATAAATCTATCAGCGTATCTGTTGCGCGCCTCGTGCAAAAGGCCTTGCATCCTTTCTGACGTCATCAATTCAGCGGGATTTCTAACAGGAGACCCTGCTTGCAATACCGTCATCTTATCCATAATACCCTTAACAAGAAAATTAGAAAGGGGTTTTCCTGATAAGAGATAATCTGTAAGGCCGGCAGACCTCTTTAAACCCAACATTGCATGGACATTAGGCCTGCGAACATCTGCGTCGATAAGTAACACGTATGGATCAATACTTTGGGCAATACTCACAGCCAGGTTACAAGACACCATCGTCTTGCCCTCTTGCTCAAGGGCAGAAGTGACGAGAACCGATTTTATAACTCTCCCGTTATTGGGTTGCATCAATACCCCGCGTAGGACCTTGAAGTGCTCGGCAGGAAGGGACTCAGGCTTGTGATAGACAACAACCCGAAAATCAACAGGCCCTCGACGCAGATCATTATCTTCTAACTTTGAGCGGTTATCTGAATGATTGGACTCATCTTTATCAAGATCAAGCGAATCGCCATTTTTTGCTTCTGAATCCTTTTCTTCTGTCACATCAGTTAAGTCGTGTATCTTTGCTTTCTGAAGTACTTTATCCAGTTTACCCATTGTATTTTCCTAAGAACTCTAAAATTTTATCTAAAACTTTATGATACTCGCCCAAATAGCCTGGCTTACAGCAAATCAGTACCACAACTACCAATATTAAAATGACCACAGCTGTAGCTAACAGCTTAAAGGTTTTACCCCGGGAAGTAGTAACTGCACGCTGCGATTCTTTATTAGACGTGGCTAAGTAATTATTATTATCTCCTATTTCAGCAATACACTCATCAATAATTTTTTCATCTATCTGACGGGTTTCGTTTACAAAACCTGTCAATAAGGCACGATCACATAAAACATTTATCAGCCGTGGTATCCCTTTAGAATAAGAGAAGATTTTTTTATACGCATCTTCAGTAAAGATGTTGATATCTTTCGCTCCAGCTTTAGCAAGACGAAATTGTATATAACTAATTGTTTCGTCAAGATTTAAAGGTTTAAGGGTATATTTTAAAGTAATTCTTTGCTTTAACGACCTAAAACGGGGCTGCGCTAAGATATGTTCAAACTCTGGCTGACCAGTTAAAATTATATTTAAAAGTTTGGCTTCTGGAGTCTCAATATTGGAAAGCAATCTTATTTCTTGTAAGACATCCTCATTTAAACAGTGAGCTTCATCAACTATTAGTACTACTTCCTTTTTTTCTAGAAATGAATTCTCAAGAAATCTTGTGAACCGTATTAGAAAGTCTGCCTTATCTTTCACTTGCCCAAGTTTATACTTTTCTGCAAGTAAAGCAAAAAACTCATCTTTAGATAGAGCTGGATTTGAGATAAATGCCAACTCCACCTTCTGGGGCATTTCAGCAAATAATGTAAATAACAGTGTAGTCTTACCTGTTCCAACCTCACCAGTTATTACGACAAAACCTTTTTGCTGAATAAGTCCATAACGAAGATATGCAAGGGCTTCTTTATGAGACTCTGATAAAAACAGAAACTTGGGGTCGGGAGAAAGGGAAAACGGCTCCGTCTTTAAATTATAAAAATCTAGATACATTTCTATAGTTTCTTGAGATTGAATTTTTTTAAAAAGCTCAAACTAGCAAATCAGAAAAACAACCAGGACCTTTAACGATCAATATCGCCAATAAGGACACTACAATGAGGTACCCTAAACCCGTTAAGCATATAAGACCAATCAATCTCAACTTTTTCCGTCTGAGTTCTTCCGGACTAAGAAGTTGTGGAATGCACGCTAAGACCTCAAGACCAAGATCACTCTTAACTTCTTCTGGGTCATAATATTTGTTGCTGAGCATATCGACTGCAAAGGCTAAACCACCACTAAAACCAAATGCCACTACAAAAATCAGAGGTAAAAGCTTCTTTATATCGGGTTTAACAGGTCTTTCTGGAATACGCGCTGGGTCAACAATCCGAAACTGTTCACCCTGTTGGTGTCTTTCCAAGGCCGCTGCCTGTTCCGCAGCCAACTTTTTCTGAAGCAAATCATCATATGTTTTTTTAAGATTTTCATAATCACGAGTCAAATCTATTAACTCTTGTTCCCTTTTAGGGGTATTTTCTATTCTTTTTTGGTATAGCTGGATTTGCTGTTCAACTTTGACCTTCTCTTGCTTCAGCTGCGCTATTTCAAAATCTGTTGATCTTAGCTGTAATTTAAGTGCATCAAGGGTTGGATTGCCTGTAAGGTCAATGCTCGATCCAGAAGCGCCACCTGATTTTTGATGAAATTTCCTAAGCTCTCTTTCCTGTTTTTCTATGGCCTTCTTAAGGGCAATAACATCTGGATGATTCTCTGTATATCGCGAAAGCAATAAACGAAGTCGTTCCTTTAGCTCTGGCAAGGTTAACGCCTGATTATTAGAACTCTCTCCCTTGGTGGTACCATGTTGGGCACTTGCAATATTAAGAGAAGTAATCTGATCCGATATCTGCTGGCGAAGCAGTAACCTTCTATCCTCTGCTCGTCTAATATTTTCTTGAATATCCTGAAGCTGCCTTTGTAGGGCCGCTAAGGTTGCAAGATTACTCTGTCGTTGTTCAGGAAGCTCGCCCATATGCTCGATCTTATATCGCTTCAGCCGTTCTTCCCTCTTCTTAAGCTCTGCATAAATCTTATTAAGCTGCTCGCTTAGAAACTTCGCAGTATTTGCAGACTGGCTTTCCCTTAACTTTAAATTGTACTCAACAAATATATTTGCAAAGGCATTGGCTATCTTGGCAGCAAGTTCAGGACTTTCACTTTGGAAACTTATTCTAAAGGCATTCTTTCTTGCATCCCGTGGATTTTCCACCAACAAATCCTTTTTCATATGTTCCACAACCACTTCCATAGGGAACTTTTTTCGTAATTCAGGATAGAGATTATATTTTTTAATCAACTTTTCCAAAGTTGTTCGACTCATAATCTCCTGCAAGATGCCTCTTATTCGTTCATCATTCCTGCCAGTTACTGTGGATCGAATATAGGTTTCAGGAACCTTTTGAGGGACAACAACTATGAGGGCACTTGCCTTATAGGTCAAAGGCGTCACCAGGCAGTAAATTAGGCCGGCAATCAAAACAGGCAATGCACCTAGTAAAATGATCCATTTCCTTCTAAGGATAAGTTGCAAATAGGGATAGATATTCTGCTGAATGGAGTTTTGCTGCACAGAAGACATCTTGGATAGCTCCTAAAGCCAATCGTAGCTTGCTGATAATAAAATTGAGAATATATGGTCTTTGTAACCGGAGGGAATCTGTCCTTTCACGCTAGTGGAGGACTCTTCAGAATATTTGTAGTAACTTTTGGCACTTAGCCAGGGAAGTATTTTGTAATCAAGACCTGTACTAAAGTCATACGTTTCTCTTCGATTTTCCCCAGCCACCAATGCTATTGTGGTATCTGGTGATTTTTCATAATGATAAGCTGCTTTTATAAAACCATCCAGTCTAGGGTTAAAAGTATATACAAAATCCAGCGACACGGCCCTATAAGGCGTGTAGCCCCTATTGTTGTAGTCGCCATATTCAATACGAGCCCCAGCATCGCCCTTTAAAGTAAGATGCCATACCTCTTGCGTATATGTAAGTATAAGGCCACCTGAAAACCCTTTGTTATCGGAAGAATCAAATTCGCTAGGTACATCCCCTGAAGGCCTATAATAAAAACCGCCATAAACTTCCAAGGCCACACTTGGGCTAAATATCTTATTTACCCCTACAGTTGTCTGATAGATTTTATAGTCAAAAAGTAAAGGATCCTTTGTATCGAGATAATCCAAGCCAAAATTTAGATAAACTGAGGTGTGGGGCGAAAATCTGTAAATATAACTTGTCGTCAAATGATCTCGTCTTTCTGAGGCCCGCACGTCATAGTCGGTCCTTGTCCAGTCATAAGTCAATATCACGCCATTATGGATGTCGAACCAATAGGTGATTTCTAGACCAGGGCCATAGGTCACAGAGTCGTCCGAGCCTAACCTTGCCCTTGGGTCCTCCCCGGATCCACCACCACTTAGGTAATCTAGCCTTCTGTCCGAGTAATATATTTTTACGGAATCTTCTGGGCCAAAGGCATAGTCGAGGCCTGTTTTGACATCATTATTTAGGTTTCTACGCCGTCCATAATTTACAGTGACATAATCGTAGGAATCTGTTCTTGGCTCCTCGGATACCGAAAGACTCTCTTTCAGATACCATTTTAAATGTTCAGATAACTCACGATCAATGTCCAAGTGCCCGGTGTGACCAGCATAATTCTGATCACTGTTATTTGCGAAGAAGGAATAGTTGAACACGTATTCTCCACTGATGGTCTGCACTTGGGATTCGTGTCTTATTCCAATTCCAGATGAGATATTGGTCCTGAAATCTGACTTATTGGTCCCAGGCCTGTGATATCCATCAGGGTCCAGGAAAATATTTGAGTCATATAACTCTTCGATGGATGCACGCACGTAGGGAATCCACCCAGCCCAGGCCCTTGGAATATTGCCTCCAACCAGGAATCCAGTGACGACTACCCAGATAGTAACAGATTTTAAAAGATATCCGATCTTACGGAACGACAATGGTATCTCCTGGCTTCAGTATTATATTTTGCTCGAGATGTTTACCCTTAGAGACCTCGTCATAGTCGAACTCCAGCTTAATTTGCTTTCCATTCTCATTCCTGACTATGACGATTTCATCGGACTTTGCCCATTCTGCCAGCCCTCCAGCCTGGGCCAGGGCCTGCAGCACAGTGGTGGGACCTGTCAGCGGATATTTACCCGGGCTGTTCACCTTGCCTAGAATAAAGATATTCTTGCTATTGGCAGACTGAACCACAACCGTGACCACTGGAGTCGAAATATATTTGGTGAGGCCTTTTTCAATCTTCTTCTTGAGTTGTAATGGCGTAAGCCCCTGGGCCTTTATATCGTTCAATAGGGGGAAGGTTATCCTGCCATCTGGTCTTACTGTGAACTCTCCTGACAAGTTCGGTTCTCTCCACACCTGAATAGAAAGTACATCCCCTGCCCCAATCACATAGGTATCGTCATTTTTTTCCGCCACCTGACCTTGACCTGCCGCCTGACATACGGAACCAATAAGAAGCAGCGTAATCAGGACTAAAAGGACACTTGAAACCTCTTTGGCTATTCTCATGGCAGAAGATCCTCCAGTTTTAAGTCTAAAGAGAGAAAAAATCCTTTTCGAAGGCAAGACTGCTCTTTTTCTTATTGTTGCATTCCTTGCAGGCTGGCACAAGATTGGCTCGGATACTCTTTCCGCCCCTAGACAATGGAATAAGATGATCCATGGTCAGGTTAGACGGACCAACCACCTTTCCACAATAATAACAGCGACCAGAGGCACATTTTTTGCGCCACCACTTGGTCTTTCGTAGCTGCCTTGCCCTGTTTCGTTCTTGTCTAATTTGTTCTTCGGTCAATTTTTTTAATATCTAAATTTCGAGTGCGACGCCTTACGACCAAAGCCAGATAATAATCAATAACCGATAAGATTGCAAAATATACAAAATTGGCTATAAAAAATCTATGAAAATTAGGGCGGATACACTTTTTGCAAAGGCCAGAAGTCTAACTGTGCCTGTTCAGCCGTACAATTACCGGGCAGCCCTGGTCCTTTGTCAGGACCAAAGAGCAACGTCACGCCAGCTAGCCGAGGTCATCACAACTGACTATGGCCTTACCCTGAGGCTTTTCACAACGGTATATTCTGCTTTTTTCTCCCTGGAGCGCAAGGATATTTTATCTGTCAGATACATCGTAGTCTTATTGGGCATGGTCACTCTAAAAGATGTCATTATCAAGGCGCCCCTGCTGAGCCAGGATGAAGAGAACCTGCTCATCCTTTATATGGGCTCGGGTCTTCTTATCTCGTTTATGTCTGAAAAGGTTGCCCAGCTGGCAAAATTAAACCACGAAAAAGCCCAGGTCTGTGGGCTGCTTCAAAATATAGGTGAGGTGGCCTGCGCCGCATCTGTTCCAAAGATTGTCAGGCACTGCCTATTGCCCGATTCCTTTGTGATAAAAAGACGCCGTTTTGCTCGGATGTGCAGCGGCTACAATCCGCGGAAACTGGGTGAAGAGCTGGCACGCCACTGGAATCTTCCTGACCTTATAAGAATCGCCATTCTTCCCGAAGATTTTAATCTAAACAATCTTCCAGAGGAAGAGCGTTTGACTATAGAGATGATAACGAGGTTTAACAACCTCATAAAGGAAGGCTTTTCTAGAAGGGCATCCAGATCATCCATGAACGATATTTTATTTGAACTTTGTGACACACTAAAAATAAAACGTACGGCCCTTGATAAACAGCTATTTAAATCTGTTTCCAGGCTAGAGGCCAAGTGCCCAATATTTCACAAACATTTAAAGAATATCGGCCTCATTGACAGGTTGCTGAATCTCTAGACCTTATGGATAAACGACAACGGAAAAAACTCACAAAGATCCTCTTAAACCTCCTTGCCAAAAATCCGGCAGAATTTTTGCTTATTGGTTCCAGTGATGGATGGATAAAAATTGCCGATATTCACAAGGCCCTTTTGGAAGAAAAACTCATGCCCTTTTTGACTCCAAAGGTTCTGGAACAGTTTTTTTGCCTATATAGGCCAAAGGAGTTTGAAATTCACCAAGAAAATCACACGGTCAGGGCACGGCCGCATCTGATAAGAGAGGACTTGTTTCAATATAGGCCCAAAAATCCGCCTCCCTTTCTATTTGTACCCATCAGGCCCAAGGCCTATTTCGCTGTAGAAAAAGGGGGAATAGGGCCTCCCCACGGCAAAGAATGGCTTCTGTTGTGTGCATCCAGACAAAGGGCAACCATTTTGGGAAAAAGGTTCCATCCAGCCCCCTTAATCATTAAAGTGTTGTCAGAGGCTGCCCATCTTAGTGGTCATCCATTCCATTACGCTGGTTCGGAATTATATTTAACCAAAGAATGGCTCCAGCCACAGTGGCTTCAACTTCCCCCTGCTCCCTCCCTGAAAGAAGAGTCAACGGACAACCAGCAGGCCACAAAAGACAAGGAAGCAAGGGATAAATCAGAAAAATTGAACGAAGAATATGAAGAAAAACCGTTCCTACCAGGGTCTTTCATACCATCTTTTGCCTATTTTGAAGAATATGCCAAGGAAAAGGGGAAACGCGCCCAAAGAAGGTCCAGAAAGCTCAAGGCACGCAGGAACAAGAAACGGTAAAAGGATATCCGCAGGCCCAAGACAAATCTGCATTTTGATCTTAGCAGTGATATTCCTGCTCCAGTCAGTCACTCCTGCAACGGCCCTTATGTCCGTATCCGAAGAGCGGGAGCTTGGAAATAAGCTCCTCAAGCAGGTGCTTTCCCAGGTCCGTCTAATTGACGACCCTGAAATTGTTGATTTCGTTCAGGACACAGGAGAAAGCCTACTCAAGGTTATAGGCACAAAATACTTTCACTACCGTTTTTTTGTCATAATGGACCCTGCACTTAACGCCTTTGCCATGCCTGGCGGGCTTGTCTTTGTTCATTCTGGCCTCCTGGAATCGATTAGCAGCCAAAACGAGCTTGCCTGCGTATTGGCCCACGAATTTGCCCACGTACAGGGGCGCCACGTGGCAAGACGCATGGACGATATGAAATATGTAAGCATTGGCACGGCAGTTATGGCCATAGCCGGCCTATTTCTAGGCAAGGGCCAACTGGGTTCTGCCATACTTACCGGCTCCATGGCCATGAACCAGGCCATAGCCTTGAAATACAGCCGGGCCGACGAGCAGGAAGCAGACCGCAGGGCCTTTCAATGGCTGTGCGAGGCCGGTTGGGATCCAAGGGGACTCAAAACGACCCTGGAAAAAATGATGCGAAACAACTGGCTTGGCTCTCCCCATATTCCCAAATATCTGTCCACGCATCCAGTACCAGAAGAAAGGCTCACCTATCTCGAAGACCTGTGGAAGAGCCACCCATGTTATCTGAGGCATAAAGAGGACCCTTTCAGGCTCAAAAGGATACAGGTAAAAATCAAGGTCCTGTCAAACGACCCTTCAGAACTTATAATAAGGTATGAAAGGTTGCTCAAAAAAGAGCCCAAAAATGTGACTTATCTCTTTGGTTATGCCCTAAGCCTCGACAAGGCGAGACGATTCAGGGACGCAATAGAGACCTATGACAAAATACTTGCCGTCAAGCCAGGGCTTGAAATCTTCAAGCGGGACAAGGCCATCACCCTCTTCCACATGGGAGACTATAAAGGGGCGGTCACAATACTTCGCACATATCTTGCCAAACACCCGGATGATGTCACAACAATATATTATCTTGGCAGATCATATCTAGAAGCCGGCCTTCCTGCCAAGGCAATAGTCTATTTCAAACGCCTGCTCCCAAAATGGGATGAAAACACCACTTTCCTATTCCAATTGGGTAGATGCTATGCGGGTATTGGCCAGGAAGGTATGGCACACTACTACTTTTATAGATATTATTCCCTGATTGGGAAGAGACGGGTGGCGCAGTATCACAAAAAGATGGCCATGCGACTCCTTCCCAAGAACAGCCCTGTTTTGAAAAAACTTCAAAAGGAAAAGGAAGAACCAAAATCTTGATTGCGGGCCTAAGCGCAGAAAAACTTCAAAAGACCCTCTATTTTTTAATGATTGCCCTAGCGGTGTTTGGCGCGGATCAGGCTACCAAGCAGGCAATAGTAAAAAATTTCCACCTGCATCAAAGCTTAGAGATCATACCAGGTCTGTTTCATATCACCTATGTTCGAAACACCGGGGCAGCCTTTGGAATCCTCGCAGGGGCTGAATCGTGGCGTATCTATTTCTTTTTGGGAACAGGGCTTATCGCCCTGATATTCCTCTTCCATTTTTTTTATTCCAATTACAAGAGCCCTTTAGTTGTCATGGGCACTGCCCTAGTATGCGGTGGGGCTGCGGGCAACATTGTGGACAGGCTGACACGCGGATACGTGGTTGATTTCCTAGATTTCTTTATTGGCAAATACCACTGGCCCGCATTCAACATTGCAGATAGTGCCATCACAGTGGGTATCTTCCTGTTAATACTTCACTTCCTGAAAAATCGCGACATGTAGGCTCTCGGGGCCTGGGCCTTGGAGGAAAAATTTTTTTTAGCATCTTGCATTTTGAAAAACCATGCTTATATTAGCACTCGCAATCAATGAGTGCTAATACGAAGGATGGCCATCCTCATACAAATTTTCATAACAAAAAATAGAAATTAATAAAAAAAGGAGAAGCAGCTATGAAGATTCGTCCACTTCATGACAGGATTTTGGTTAAGCGCCTCGAAGAAGAAGAAAAGACTAAGGGAGGAATTATTATTCCTGACACTGCAAAGGAGAAGCCCATTGAGGGTCAGGTAGTTGCAGTGGGAAATGGAAAGCTTCTTGAGAACGGCGAAGTAAAACCTCTTGACGTCAAGGTGGATGACAAGGTGCTCTTTGGCAAATATGCAGGAACAGAGGTCAGGATCGATGGCGAAGAGTATCTTATCATGAGAGAAGACGACGTACTTGGCATTATTGAGGACTAATTTCGTCTTCAGGACAAGCACAAGTTATATTTTCACAATCACTTAAACAAGAAAGAATATAAAAGTTTAACGGAGGATAAAGGAAATGGCAGCAAAGGATATCAAATATAGTGAATCCGCAAGAGCCTCTATTCTTGCTGGTGTAAATGCCTTGGCAAATGCAGTCAAGGTCACCCTTGGTCCAAAGGGCCGTAATGTAATCATTGAAAAGTCTTTTGGTTCCCCAGTTATTACCAAGGACGGTGTTACCGTTGCTAAGGAAATCGAGCTCGAAGACAAGTTCGCAAACATGGGAGCCCAGATGGTCAAGGAAGTTGCATCCAAGACAAGTGATGTCGCCGGTGACGGTACCACAACTGCAACCATCCTTGCACAGGCCATCTACACCGAGGGTTCCAAGCTTGTGGCTGCTGGAGTCAACCCCATGGCCATCAAGCGCGGCATCGACAAGGCCGTAGAGTCCGTTGTCGACAAGCTGAAAAGCATAAGCAAGCCAACCAAGGATCAGAAGGAGATCGCCCAGGTTGGAACAATTTCAGCCAACAACGATCCAACCATTGGAAACATCATTGCCGAGGCCATGGACAAGGTTGGCAAAGAGGGTGTTATCACCGTCGAAGAGTCCAAGTCCATGGATACCTATCTGGATGTGGTTGAAGGTATGCAGTTCGACAGGGGATACCTGTCTCCATACTTCGTAACCGATCCAGAGAAGATGGAGTGCGTACTCGAGGATCCATACATCCTCATTCATGAGAAAAAGATCAGCAACATGAAGGACCTCCTGCCCATCCTTGAGCAGATTGCCAAGATGGGACGTCCACTCCTCATCATTGCAGAGGATGTTGACGGTGAGGCACTGGCAACCTTGGTTGTCAACAAGCTCAGGGGAACCCTCCAGGCGTGCGCTGTTAAGGCCCCTGGCTTTGGTGACAGGAGAAAGGCAATGCTCGAGGACATTGCTATCCTGACTGGCGGCACCATGATTGCCGAGGATCTGGGTATCAAGCTCGAGAACATCACCCTGAACGATCTCGGCACTGCAAAGCGTGTCGTAGTAGACAAGGACACCACCACCATCGTTGACGGCGGTGGCTCCAAGGAGAAGATCGAAGGCAGGGTAAAGCAGATCCGTGCCCAGATCGAGGAGACAACCTCTGACTATGACCGCGAGAAACTTCAGGAGCGTTTGGCAAAGCTCATCGGTGGAGTAGCAGTAATCCATGTCGGTGCTGCCACTGAGACCGAAATGAAGGAGAAGAAGGCCAGGGTTGAGGATGCTCTCAACGCAACCCGTGCTGCAGTCGAAGAGGGAATCGTTCCTGGTGGTGGAACCGCACTCATTCGCTGCCTCGATGCCCTCGAGAATGTCAAGGTTGACGATGATGATGAAAACCACGGAATCAACATCATAAGGCGTGCCCTTGAGGAGCCTCTGCGCCAGATCGCATACAATGCTGGCCACGAGGGTTCCATCGTCGTGGAAAAGGTAAAGAGCATGAAGCAGAACGAAGGCTTCAATGCTGCCAAGGGCACCTTTGAGGACCTCATGGAGGCAGGAATTATCGATCCAACCAAGGTTACTAGGAGCGCCCTCCAGAATGCTGCTAGTGTATCAAGCCTCCTCCTCACTACCGAGGCCATGGTTGCCGAAATCCCCAAGAAGGATGACGATGCCGGCGCCATGGGAGGCATGGGAGGCGGAATGCCTGGCATGATGTAAGACATTAGTTCTACATCACTACTCGATGTGCAAAAAAGGCCCTGTCAGTTTCTGGCAGGGCCTTTTTCATTTGGGCTCTGCAAGTGCCTAGCCGATAGGAATTGGAAAAGACCCCTAAAAAAACAATCATGTTGGCAAAAACCATTGGTAGCGTAGTTCTCGGCATAAAGGCATTCAAGGTGGTGGCTGAAGTTGACGTATCCCCTGGCCTGCCTGCATTCAATATAGTTGGGCTTGCTGAAAGCTCTGTGAAGGAAAGCCGGGAACGAGTCAAGGCCGCCATCAAGAACTGCGGTTACAAATTCCCTACCCAGAGAATCACTGCAAACTTGGCCCCGGCAGATATAAAAAAGGAGAATACAGGTCTTGATCTGCCCCTAGCCCTGGCCATTCTTTGTATCTCTGGTGTAGTTCCCAAAGAGGCCCTGGAAAACTTCGTTTTTTGTGGAGAGCTTTCCCTGGATGGCTCCATCCGAAACACCCGGGGAATACTCCCCATAGCCCTTTCCACCAAGGAGTGGGGAATAGACAGACTTGCCGTGCCTGAAGGAAACTGCAGTGAGGCCTCGGTTGTGGAAGGGGTGGAGGTTTACCCTGCAACACACCTTAGTCAAATTGTTGGATTCCTAAGGGGGGAAATTCCGCTTCAACCGGTAACCTCGAGCTTCCAAGCCCTGATGGACGCCACCCAAAACCAAACGGATGTGGATTTTGCAGACGTCTCTGGCCAGGAATCGGCCAAAAGGGCCCTGGAAGTGGCTGCAGCCGGGGGCCACAACGTCCTGATGACAGGGCCGCCAGGCTCTGGCAAGACCATGCTTGCAAGGCGCCTTCCCTCCATACTCCCGCCCCTTACCTTCGAAGAGGCATTGGAAACCACTGTCATTTACAGTGTAGCTGGTCTTCTGGATGAAAATATGCCCCTTATAACCAAAAGGCCCTTTTGCGCCCCACATCACACCATTTCAGATGCTGGCATAATAGGAGGCGGTACCTACCCAAGACCAGGCCAGGTGAGCCTTGCCCACAATGGCGTGCTATTCCTGGATGAGCTTCCAGAGTTCAAGAGACACGTGCTCGACAGCCTTAGACAGCCCCTCGAGGACGGTTTCGTCACCATCTCCAGGGCAGCTATTACCCTAAAATTTCCAGCAAGGTTCACCCTTGTGGCTGCCCAGAACCCATGCCCTTGCGGATATTTTGGCCAGGAAGATGAGACTTGCACTTGCACCCCCGCCCAGGTGCACCGTTATCGCACAAAGGTCTCGGGCCCGCTCATGGACCGCATTGACATTCACATCGAGGTTCCCCCTGTGCCCTATGGCGAGCTTGCAAAGGGCCGTCGGGGAGAGTCTTCCCAGGAGATAAAAAGGCGTGTCACCATGGCTAGAAAGATACAGGAATCCCGTTTTAAGGGCCTGGGATTATTTTCAAATGGCCAGATGTCTGTTAAAGAGATAAACAAGTACTGTACTCTTCAAAGGGATTCAGAACACTTTTTACAACAGGTATGCACCAAGTTGAAACTCAGTGCCCGGGCCTATCACCGAGTACTAAAAATAGCTAGAACCATTGCCGACCTGGAACAAAAGGAGCAAATCGAGTCATCTCACATCGCAGAGGCAGTCCACTATCGTGGACTCGACAGGGAATCTGCCTACTGATGCTAGCAGTGAGACCCCTGTAACCCTCATCGGGGTTGTTCACCTGGATGTAGAAGCAAAGGCCCCCTTGTTGAATCTTCTTAAAACCCTTCAGCCAGACTGCATCGCCGTTGAAATAAGCTGGTTTTCTATCAAGTTCAGGACCTTGCATGAAAAACAGTGGCTTGGAAGGCTCGAGAAAATCCTTTGCAGCCTGCCAGAAGACAAACGCAACCACTTCAGAATAAAATTGCTCAAGAGACAGCTTACAATGCCCTTTGAATGGGAGGTTGCAGAATCCTTTGGCAATGACGCCCACATCAAGGTCGTCCCAATAGACTCTGGGGCAATATCACAGCAGGAACTTCCACGGTGGAATGAGGAGCTTTTGAGCCAAGACAACCTGTTGCTGGCCACATCCGAGCCAGATGAACCCCTTGACGATTATTTTGTCAAACATTACAAAAGGGCCGCCTATTATCTCACCAGGCCCAATGCCCTGCCAGGTGCATTTTTACAGGCGGTCTTTGATAAAAAATGGCAGAAGAGAGAGAAATTTTTGGCGCGTCGAATCCTCGATCTTGCTTCCAAAAACAGGAAAGTCGTCTATATTGGCGGCTGGATGCATCTTTTGGATGACCACAATGTCATCAACCTTGTACACCGCCTTAGACACGTGCTAAAGGATAGATTTTTGATAACAGGCACCACAGTCCATAAACTTCAAAGGAGTCACACAAATGCTTGACTTAAAATTTGTTCGGGACCACCTAGACCAGGTAAAAAAGGCCCTCAAGGATAGAGGCAGCCAGGTTTCACTAGACCGGTTCCATGAACTGGATGAAAAGAGACGTCAGCTCATCCAACAGGTGGAAGAACTGCGCAACAAGCGCAATACAGTGTCACAACAGATTGGCAAGATAAAAAAGGAAGGTGGCGATGCCTCTGACCTCATTGCACAGATGAAAGAGGTGGGAGAGAACATCAAGAGGCTGGAGGAAGAGCTCGACTCCATTCAAAGGGAGATGCAGGAAATAATGCTCTCCATCCCAAACATCCCCCATGAATCTGTACCTGTTGGTGAGAGCGAGGACGACAACGTAACTGTAAAAAGATGGGGTGATATCCCTGAATTCTCCTTTCAACCCCTTCCCCACTGGGAGATTGGCGAAAAAACCGACATTCTGGACTTCAAAAGGGCCGCAAAAATAACCGGCTCCAGGTTTGTGGTCTATAAAGGCCTTGGGGCCATGCTTGAACGGGCACTCATAAATTTCATGCTGGACCTGCATAGAAAGAAACATGGTTACACAGAGATAATGCCCCCTGTCATCGTAAATAGCGCCTCTTTGTATGGCACCGGGCAGTTGCCCAAATTTGAAGAAGACCTCTTCAAGCTAAACTTCAAGGACTACTATCTCATTCCAACCGCTGAAGTTCCAGTAACAAACCTGCACCGGGACGAAATCCTGGATGAAGAAGACCTGCCAATATACTATGCGGCCTATAGCCCTTGCTTCAGGTCGGAAGCAGGCTCATACGGCCGGGATGTCAAGGGAATCATCCGCCAGCACCAGTTCAACAAGGTTGAGCTCGTAAAATTCGTAAAGCCTGAGACATCCTACGACGAGCTGGAATCCTTGCTCATGGATGCAGAAGAGGTGCTTCAGCTCCTAGAAATCCCATATCGCGTGGTTGCCCTTTGTACCGGTGATTTGGGCTTTAGCGCAGCCAAGACATACGACATAGAGGTCTGGCTGCCTGGTCAGGACAGGTTTTGCGAAATCTCTTCCTGCAGCAACTTTGAAGACTTCCAGGCCAGACGAGCAAACATTCGTTTTAGGCCAAAGGGCCAGAAGAAAACCAGACTTGTTCACACCTTGAATGGTTCCGGATTGGCAGTGGGAAGAACCGTGGTTGCCATTCTCGAAAACTACCAGATGCAGGATGGCAGCGTCCGCATCCCAAAGGCCCTGCTGCCCTACATGGACAATATAGAAATCATCCCTGCCAAAGAGAAAACCAAATAAAAAAGGAGGCCTTTTGGGCCTCCTTTAATGAACAGTTGGTGCCGAGGGGCGGAATCGAACCACCGACACGGGGATTTTCAGTCCCCTGCTCTACCGACTGAGCTACCTCGGCTTACCGTTTCAGGGTTTGGCAATTATTATTGCCTATTTCCTTTTTGTCAAGCACTTTGGCGAATCCTCAAAAATTAAACCTCTTGCTGTGTACCAGCCTCCTCGAGCCCTTCCATGAGCTGGCGAAGCCACCTTTCCTGTTGCTTGGTCAAATGTTGCCCTTCCAAGCCTTTGATCAACCGTTGGACAGTTGCCACGTCTTTGTCATATTCGAAAAATCCCCTTGCCAGGAGCAATATACCCTCTGGATCAGAAGGGCACTTCTTTAAGAGCCTGCCAAGAATGTCCTTGGCTTCCTGCCATTTTCCAGCCTCCAAGGCGGCCCTCGAGCACAATCTTAGAACAGAGCCGCTGCAGTCTGGAAAATTTTCAAGCACCTTTCTGCTAACTTCCCATGCCTCTTTCCACGCCTTCTGGGCAATATGGATTTCAAGCAACCTTTTAAGAAGCGCAATATCCTGGCCACTGGCAGCAAGTGCCCTTGAAGCAGCCTCTCTTGCCTCATCGAGACGGCCCTTTTTGAGATAGATCCCTGAAAGATTGTAAAGGGCCATCTCATTTGTCGGGTCTTGCTCGAGCACCTTTAGAAAATATGCCTCTGCCTCTGAAAGCCTAGACAGGTCGGCAAGGCAAGCCCCGAGGCTGTTCAAGAGGTTCGTATCGTTGCTATCTAGTGAAAGGCCCTTACGATAACAGGCCACAGCACCAGGAAGATCGCCCCAGGAAAAGAGGATATCACCATGAACATTGCAAGTAACATGGTCATATATTGCCATATTGCCTGGGCCCAGGAGATGGGCATGATACATTGCAAGAAATGCAGAAAAAAACAGGCCATCTTTGCTGACATGGGCCTGGCTTGGGCTTGCAAAACCTCCAATCACTCCTTCCTCGATCCCCTTGAACGTATCAAAGACCCCCCGACATCTTTTTGACAGCTCCCCATCGTCACCAAGTCTTGAGCCTTTAATGATGGCAAAAAGGCCCTTTTTACCAATGTCGCAGCTAAAAGGCACGGCCTCGAGTGTCTCCTTGGCCCGATTCCTGTTTTCTTCAGAGGCGAAGACAAAAAATGCGCCTATGGAACTTTTTCCAACCCTGTGTGCCAGTCTTTGAGGAAACTCAAAATCTTCGACAGGGCCAATGCCAATTTCACCAAGAAGCTCCTCTACGAAACATCTGGCCAGTGCCCTGGTCTTGAGCCCAAGGCCCAGGGACTTGAGCCTAGCCACCAAGGCCTTGCCATCAACCCCTTCATAAACATAGAAACGCCTCAAGGATAGGCCCGAACGCTTAAAGGCCCTGAGCCCCCTCTTCACCAAGGGGCCCATCTGTTCAGCTATCACGCTGTCTGCTTCAAACCAGAAAGAGCCGTCTGCCAATCCACAAAAGACAATCTGACACTTGCCAAGGGCCAGCCCCAGCATCTGCTGAAGCTCCCTTACCTCAAGGTTTGGCTCTTTATAAAAGGACACCTCTATCACATTGGTCCTTTGCGAATAGTGATCGAAGAGTAGGTCCAGATAAAGGGGAATACCATCTGTTTCGTGGAAAAGGGCCTCCTGCTTTTCCTCCTTGAGCCAGCCCTTCATTGTTTCACCCGCCAGGCTCAAGAACCACTGCCCCTCTTCAGCACCAATGGTTTTGGGCATTCCTGTTATACGACAAATAAGGGTGGAAGAGCCCTTGCCATTCTTTATTGGAATTATGGCCTGGTGCAAGATCCTATCCCAAAAGGGCCTTCCTTCCCTGAGACAGGATCTTGCCCGCTCTCGCTGCCGTTCAGAAAAGGGTATGGCCTGTACCAGTCCATCAAGCTCTGCATCGTTGGAGACGTTGAATAGACTTAGCTCCTCAAAGGGGAAATGGCCCTTTAACTCCTCCCTAAGTCCCTTTTCAAAAAGGGGAATATCCACTTCCGAGAACGTCATGGGGTATCGACATGGCTCCATAGTTATCAGCCCACCCCCTCAATTGCCTTTTTGATACACTGGGCCAAGACGGGAAACTCCCTGTCTTGGACAGTGCGCAAGTCAAACATAATCTCCTCATCTTCAATCCGCGCTATAACAGGCGGGTCACCGGCCCTAAGCCGCCTCTCCACCCTTGCGGCATCTGGCCCACTGGAAGCACCTTCAAAGGATATTACGACAGCCCTGGACTTCAGCTCCTGAAGGGGCATTGCCCCGCCTCCAACCCTGGATATCGTATCGCGATAGCCTATCTTGACCCCGCCAAGCTTCATCTTCCTAAGCCGTCTGGCAAGCCTCTCTGCACGCTTCTTCGTCTCTTCATAGGGCATGGAAAGCATCCTAAGGGTGGGAATTCGCCTGAGGGCCTCCTCTGGCCTTCTGTAAATGGCCAAAATTGCCTCAAGGCCTGCCAAGGTCAGCTTATCTATGCGCACGGCCCTGTTCATTGGATTTTTCTTTATCTTATCAACAAGTTCGGCCTTACCAACTATTATTCCTGCCTGTGGGCCCCCCAACATTTTATCCCCACTGAAGCTCACGAGATCCGCTCCAGCCTTGAGGGATTCCTGAACAGTCGGCTCGTGCATAAACCCGTAAGGGGTGAGATCCACGAGATTTCCACTACCAAGGTCTTCAATCACAGGGATGCCGTGCCTCTTCCCAAGCTCCTTTAAATCAGACATGGAAACCTTGGAAGTGAACCCCACCACGGCAAAGTTGCTCTGGTGCACCTTCATCAAAAGGGCCGTGTTTTCATTAATCGCATTTTCATAGTCGCGCAGATGCGTCCTGTTGGTGGCACCAACTTCCCTGAGTATGGCCCCGCTTCTGGCCATCACGTCGGGAATACGGAAAGAGCCGCCAATCTCCACGAGCTCACCACGTGAGACAATTACCTCCTTGCCCCTGGCCAGGGTTTCAAGGGTGAGCAGGACTGCTGCTGCATTGTTGTTGACAACCAATGCCGATTCGGCCCCGGTCAGCTCACATAACAGTTCCTCAACATGGGAATATCTTGAGCCCCGCTTTCCTGCCTCAAGGTCATATTCGAGATTGGAATAATTTACAGCCACCTGAAATATCTGCTGAAAGACATCCTCTGGCAACAGCGACCTGCCAAGATTCGTATGCACCACAACCCCCGTTGCATTGATCAGGGGTCTCAGGGAGGGCCTTAGCCTTTTTTCGAGAACCTGGCTCACCTTCTCCACCACCCTGTCAAGCTCCAGGGCCTCTGGGTCTGTCAGGGTTCCACTGGAAATCTGGCTTCGCAGATTATCCAGTACCTGCCTGCATACCGAGACCTTTAGTGTGTGCGGGATGTCTTTTGGCAGCCTTTCTAGTATCTTGTCTGTCTTAGGTATCTTTTTGAATAGCAAACTCTTTTCTTGAGGTTTAATCATGGCGAAAATCCGACTTATTTGGCCTGGGAAAACTAAAGAATCCTGGTTGAAACAAGGTATAGACCATTTCTTAAAGAGATTGAAGAATTACTACCAGGTAAACGTGGTAGAGACAAGGGCTGCTAAATATTCTGCTGCAAACAAAGACAAGGCAGCCCAACAAGAGTCCGTCCAAATTCTGAAGGCTCTGGAGAAAAAAAGGGGGGTTGTGGTCGTGCTTGATTTAAGTGGAAGGCAAATGTCTTCTGAAGAATTGGCCGCCTTTATCAAAAATCGCCAGGACATGGGCATGGCCGCCTTTGATTTTGTTATAGGAGGGGCATACGGATTTTCACCCGAGGTGATTAAAAAGGCAGATTTACTTCTATCATTGTCCAAGATGACATTCACCCATGAAATGGCGCGCCTGATTCTGGTTGAGCAACTATACAGGGCCGCTTCCATCAATGTGGGCAGCCCGTATCACCACTAATTTTCAAAAACACTATTCCACAGACTCAACAGATGAAACTTCTGGAACTTCACTCTTTAGATAGCGCTCAATTCCAGCCTTCAAGGTCATCTGGCTCATGGGGCATCCCTTGCAAGCGCCAGTCAACCTCACATTGACCACACCTGTTTCTGGGTCCACATCCACAAGTTCCACATCTCCGCCATCGGCCTGAAGCATTGGCCTTACCTTTTCAAGGGCTTCCTGTACTTTTTCTTTCATTTGAACACATGCCTCCTCTTTACTTAAAATACGAATAATAGATAACTGCTAATCTATTTTTAGCTAAATTCAAATAAAATCTAAACAGGCTCAAAGGCCTTGGCAAACTCTTGGGCCTTGGCCCTTATATCTGGGGAATTCCACAAATCGCTGATGACAGCGGCCATATCAGCACCCTTGACCACCAAATGGGGGACGTTTTCAGAAGTAATTCCACCAATGCAGCAAACCGGCACATCCAACACTGCCTTTGCCTGGGAAATGATTTCAAGAGGTGCTCTCACCGCCTCTGGCTTGGTGGGAGACGGAAAAAAGGAACCAAAGGCCACATAATCAGCCCCTTGCCTTGCAGCATCAATGGCCTTATCCAATTCGTTGTAACATGAAACGCCGATTATGGCCTCTGGGCCGAGAATCTGCCTTGCCTTGGCGTATTCTGTATCGTCCTTTCCAATATGAACGCCGTCGGCACCGGTGGCGCGGGCAAGCTCAACCCTGTCATTTATGATAAAAATGGCTCCATACCCATGACACAGCTCCTTTAGGGAGCAGGCAATATCATAGAGTTCTGAATCCCTTGCATGCTTGTCCCTAAGCTGAACGATTCTGGCCCCTCCAGCTAGAGACTCCTCCACCTTTTGCAAGATTACATCATAAGGCGTAAGCCTTTCATGGGTTATGGCATAAAGACCCCTTAGTTTCATCATGGCTGGCACCCCAGGTCGGGCAAGATTTTTTAAGAGACTCGACCCAGGGCATCAATTTAACACCTAATCTGCAGGATAGAAATTTTCTTTTTCAGCTCCACACTTTGGACAGACCCAGTCATCTGGAAGTTCATCAAAGGGGGTGCCTGGCTCAATGCCGTGTTCTATGTCACCCTCGGCAGGGTCATAGATGTAACCACAGGGGCATTCCATTCTTTGCATATCGGCCATTTTTGCTCCTCCTATTGGTTTCTTAATTTTTAAGATATTATTTATCTTTTTTATTGTCAATGCCAATATTCCTTCCTACCTCTTCAACCATTCTTAGGTATTGACAAATACAAACTTCTCTATAAAAATATGCATCCACCTTCACGGTGGTATGAAAAAGGCCGATAAGGTAATTGAAAATAGGCATCACCATTTGAGTAATGGTAGCCTTAAATAAAGAAAAATGATCCCCGGTAGCTCAATCGGCAGAGCGGGTGGCTGTTAACCACTAGGTTGGCGGTTCAAGTCCGTCCCGGGGAGCCAGTTTATAAGGCCCAGTTTTGCTGGGCCTTTTTTTGTTTGTAGCTCAATTTGCGGAAAAATTTTGGGAATACTCCCTAAAGACCTAAGGGAGCGAAGGCGTCTTATAGTTTTTTATCATTCTTTCTTGGGGTTTATCTCACTAACAAAGCCCACAAAGGCACTTGCCAGGGGTGATAAGGTACGATTTAATGACCAACAAAGATAAAAACGCCTTTTAATTTTAAGACCCTCTATTTTTACCTCTTGTAAAAGTCCGCATGCGATATCATCTGCAACGGCCCTTCTTGAGATAAAGGCACATCCAACCCCTGCCTTGACTGCCTGGCGCAGGGCCTCTGTACTTCCAAGTTCCATGAGTACTTTCATCTTCCCTACATTCAGGCCCTTTTGTCTGAGGGCAGCCTCTACTGTCATCCTGCTGCCTGAGCCCTTTTCCCGTATCACAAGGGGCTGTTCAAGGATTTCATCTAGACCAATTGCCTCTTGGCCCGCCAGCTCATGACCATTTCCCACCACAAAGATAAGTTCGTCATCAAAACATTCCTCAAACTCCAGCCGTCTGTTTTCAACCCTTGCTCCCACAAAGCCTATCTCCACTGCGCCCGCATCCACCTGTTTGGTAACCTCCAATGTGTCTGCGATCTTGAGACTCACCTTCACCCCGGCCCTGTTGGCCTTGAACCGGGCAAGAAGCCCTGGCAACAGATATTGGCCAGGAATATTGCTTGCTCCAACTTCAAGGTGCCCGGCACTGTTGCCCAAAAGGGCTGCAATCTCATCCAGGGCAGTTCTGTTCAGCCTGATTATACGCCTGGCATGAGGGTAGAGGACCTTTGCAGCCACCGTGGGCTCCACGGTTCTCGATGTACGGTCAAAGAGCCTGACTCCGAGCTGGTCCTCCAGGGTCTTGAGATGGGCGCTCACTGTGGGTTGGGACAAATTCAACTTCTTGGCTGCCTTGCTGATATTTTTCTGTTCCCACACTGCAAGGAATATCTTTAACTGTCTGCAATCAAGTACCTGGCAGTCGTTCATGGTATCCTTCCAATCGCTACTTCATAATTGAGAAATGCCGTTTTCAATCTGGTCGGATTTGGTTATAAAGGCCTAACCCAAAATAAGCAACAAGTGAAAACAAGGAGGAAAACATGGAAAGAACCCTTTCAATCATCAAACCCGACGGAGTACGCAGGGGTCTTATAGGCGAGGTAATCAAGAGGCTGGAGGCTGCAGATATCAAGATTGTGGCCATGAAGATGATTCACATGACAAAGAAAGAGGCTGAAGGATTCTATGCAGTTCATAAAGAAAAGCCCTTTTTTGGCAGCCTGACCGATTTCATGACCTCTGGCCCCATAGTGGTCATGGTACTTCAAGGCGAGGATGTCATCTCCCGCTACAGAAAGCTCATGGGAGCAACCAATTACAAGGAGGCAGAGCCAGGAACCATCAGGGCCGACTTTGCCACAGACATCGAGAAAAATGTCGTACACGGCTCAGATGCCCCGGAAACCGCAGCCACTGAGATAAAATACTTCTTCAGTGAACTGGAAATAGTTGGCTAAGCGCACTTGGAACTCACATTAATTGAAAAAATACGCCAGATGGCACAGGCCCTTGCGCCCAAGGGAGGCAAGGGCCCTATTGCCATGGCCATTGGAGACGATTGCAGCGAGATAGTGCCAGATCCTGGGCACTCCATCCTGCTCACCACTGACACAATGGTGGAAGATGTGCACTTCCGCCTTTCCTATTTCACCCCCTACATCCTGGGCAGGAAACTTGCCTCAGTGAACCTTAGCGACATAGCGGCCATGGGAGGAAGTCCGCTTGGTGCCCTGTTGAATCTGGAGGTGCCACCAGGGCTGTCTGACCCTGCCAACCCCTTTTGGCCCCAGTTCATCAAGGGGCTGTCTGAACAGTTGGCCCGTTACAACGCCTTTCTAATTGGCGGAGACACTGTAAAGACAACATGCAACAGGCTCGCACTTACTCTCTCCCTGCTAGGGCAGGTGAAGCAGGGCAGGGCCATTTACAGACATGGGGCAAAGCCAGGGGACCTCATCTATTGCTCAGGCCCCCTTGGTGAAAGTGCATGCGGGCAGAAGGTCCTGGATTCAAAACGTTTTTTTCTGCCGCTACCTGTAAAAAGAAGGCTTGTGAAAAGGCATCTCGACCCTGAACCCCGCCTTGCCCTGGGGCAGGCATTGGCAAATGTTGGTGTCAGTGCCATGATTGATATATCAGATGGCATAGCCACTGATCTTGGCCACATAGCCAAAAGCAGCGGAGTAAGGGCAAACATCCTTGCCAGTGCCCTTCCCATTCCTAGGAGTGTGAGGATTTTTGCCCAAAGGCTTAGGCATCATCGGCCCTTAGATTTCGTCCTTTTTGGCGGGGAGGACTATGAACTTGTCTGGACAGTACCTGCCAGGAACGAGAAGAAGATGCAAAAGGCCCTCTTACCAATCCTTAAAAGGCCGGCAATTCGAATAGGTTACATGACTGAAGGTGAAGGTGTATGGCTCCTTGAGGCAGGCAGCAAGAGGGAAATCACCTTCATGGGCTATGAACACTAGGGATCTTGAACAAATTGTAACAGAGCTCGAACTTTCTCCGGTTGGTTCGTTGTGGGCAACCTTGCACCTTGAAAATAGTCACATCACATCCATCACACTCGATCTGTCAAAACCCAAGACCACTGCATCTTGCCAAGGGCAGGAAATGGGTTTTCACCTCAAAAGGCTCCTTACAGGAATGGGCCTTGAGAAATTTCCTGTGCCCTTTAAACTAAAAGGTACGCCATTTCAAAAACGTATCTGGCATCTTACAGCCAAGATCCCTCCTGGGGAAACGGTGAGTTACAGTGAACTGGCTAGACTCGCCAAGTGTAACAGCCCCAGGGCGGTTGGGCAGGCCCTTGGTAAAAATCCTCTGCCCATAATCATTCCGTGTCACCGGGTAATAGGTAAAAATGGCAACCTCACAGGCTTTTCAAGTGGAATCGCCATAAAAAAAATGCTCCTGGACTATGAAAGGATAAAGAGACATGAAAGTAGCCATAATGAGTGACAGTCACGACAACCTTTGGAATCTGCGTACTGCAGTAAAAATGGTTCAGGATATGGGTATTTCGGAAATAATCCATCTTGGAGACCTCATTTCACCCTTCATGCTCGAGGAGGTAGAAGGCTTTGAGGGGACCTTCCACCTGATTTATGGAAACAACAATGGAGACCACATCTTGCTACAGAAAAAGATAGCCGCCCTTGGAGGCCTGGTGCAGTTTCACGGCTGGTTGGGCGAACTTGAATTCGACTCCAAAAAGATTGGCTTCATCCATGACCCTTTGCTTGCCAGAAAGATTGCAAAGTCCGGAGATTACGACGTGGTCCTCTTTGGTCATACGCACTTATGGCTCGAGGAACAGGTGGGGAAATGCCTGCTCTTGAATCCAGGAGAAATTCTTGGCAAAAAGGAGGCCCCTGGTTTTGCAGTGCTAGAGTGTTCCACCCTGGAAGTGGAAAGGGTGCAGATAGGCCCTAAAAGGGACTAAAAAATCAGGCCATCCTCCCAAATGGACATTTTCATCGTAGGCATAGATACTGGCGGCACCTTTACGGACTTCGTCCTACTAGATCAAAACGGGCAGCTTAAGAAGTGGAAGGTTTTATCCACTCCCTCTGATCCATCTAGGGCTATAGTCGAAGGCCTGAAGGAGATTATTCCAGATCTGTTCTCCAGGCGAGGTCTTGAAATAGTCCACGGCACCACTGTTGGAACAAATGCCTTTCTTGAGAGAAAGGGAGCAAAAACATGCCTCATAACCACCAGGGGCTTTGAGGATGTACTATTTATTGGAAGGCAGGCACGGCCGCGCCTCTACGACTTTTATTGCAAGAAGCCAAGGGAAATCATATCGAGGAATATGGTCCTGGGCGTGGAGGAAAGATGCGACGCAAAGGGCGATGTCATCACCCCGCTAAAAAGGGAAGAGCTTGAAAAATGTGTTGAATTTGCCAGGGCCAAAGGGGTGGAAACAGTTGCCATCTGCCTTCTGCATTCCTATCTGAACCCCGAGCATGAAAGGGAAATAGCCAGTCATCTGGAAAAAAGCGGGATAAAGGCTCACATGTCCTCGGCCCTCATACCGGAATTCAGGGAGTTCGAACGTACCAGCACCACTGTCATAAATGCCTATCTAGGGCCCATTGTGGGCAACTATATCAACTCCCTCAATACGAAGTTGCCAGGGGCATCTATCCTCATTCAACAGTCAAGTGGCGGCTGCAGACCTGCTGCAGGAATTGAGGATGTAGCGGCCACCACCATACTCTCGGGGCCTGCAGGAGGCGTTCTGGCCGGGCTCGAGCTGGGCAAATCCCTTGGTATCTCCAACATCCTCACCTTTGACATGGGCGGAACATCCACCGATGTCTCCCTTTGCCCTGGCCATCTTGTCTTCACACGGGAGTATAAAATCGAAGGCTACCCCATCAATCTGCCAGTGATAGACGTACATACAGTCGGGGCTGGCGGGGGCTCCATTGCCTGGATAGACAAAGGTGGGCTACTAAAGGTGGGGCCTCGCAGCGCTGGTGCAGATCCAGGGCCGGTCTGTTACGGAAAGGGCCAGGAAATCACTGTAACAGATGCCAATCTCTTTCTTGGAAGGCTTAGAGCCGACAAGTTTCTCGGAGGCCGCATGTCACTCCACACAAAAAGGGTGGAGGAAAAGATGCAGGAGCTCGCCTCTAGGCTGGGGCTTTCCCCCACAGAGACCGCCCTTGGCATCATAAAACTTGTCAACATCAACATGGTTCAGGCCCTGAGGCAGGTCTCCATTGAACGCGGGTACGATCCGAGGGAGTTTCATTTGGTCAGTTTTGGAGGGGCTGCCGGCCTACATGCCCTCTCTGTCGCAGATGAACTTGGTGTTCCCAGGGTAATCATCCCAGAGATGGCAGGAGTCTTTTCAGCCCAGGGTCTCGCATCTTCAGATCTGGTCTTTGAAGCCTCCCGAAGCCTTTTCTGGTGCAGCAGTCACGACCATGACAAACAGATAGATGAGGCAATCAAAACCCTAGAAGGGGAACTTCTGGAACAGGCCTCCAACTTTGGTCACAGGGAAACATTTCAAAAAGAGGCGTACCTGGATGTAAGGTACAAAGGTCAATCCTTTGAGATAATGGTCCCCTACTCCCCTGACTGGATGGAGCTATTTCACCAAGAGCACCAGCGACTCTATGGCTACATGCTCCCTGACGCCCCTGTTGAAATCACAGCGACGAGACTAAAAATCATTATCCCCAGAAAGGGGCGGGAAGTCTTCTTCAAAAAGATATCCCAGCCAGACTTGCAAGGTCTTGGAGAAATGGACCCTGCATCAATCGCGGCTCACTCGTGTGATATAATATTTGAAAGTGGCACATGTCAGGTTCCTGTAATCGAAAAAAGGGCC
>JAADCZ010000153.1 GCA_013154175.1 Thermodesulfobacteriota bacterium | reverse complement strand
TCCTGATGGTTTTAGAGAGCTCAAAAGGCATGTAACGCATGTTCCGGCCCTTAGTCCGAAGCTTCAGGAGTATCTCTCAAGGGCCACGGCCCAAAATTCCTCCTTGGCTTCATAGGTGCAATGGCCTGAAATCAATCCTGAAATATCAATACAGGTGTCTGCATATAGGTGTGTGCGTCTAGTATCCCTCGTTGCCCTGTAATTGAGCAAACATTTTTTAGGCACCTTCATGTGACGGCCTAAACCTTTTTCTGCTCGAAAAGGAGGCGGCAGTGCCTCTTGAGGGCTTCATCATTTATCTCGACGCCCAGGCCTGGCTCATTTGGTATGGCTGCCCTGCCATTTAGGCCAAATTCCAGGGGCTCCTTGACAATGTCTTCTTTCAAGAGGAACCTTGAGTAACATCCTTCCACAAACCTGAAAGGCCCACAGATGGCGGCCAGATGGCGACCTGCAGCATAGAGGATGGATGTTTCACCCACATGGCAGCCAAGCTGGCAGAAAAGACCAGCTTTCAAGGCCTCTTCCGCCAGCTTCTTACTGTTGAGCAGGCCCCCACACTTGGAGAGCCGCACGTTTATCCCCTTGCAACAGCCCCTTTTGATAATTTCGTTCAGGTCCTCCTCATTACAGAAGGACTCATCAGCCATGACCGGCACCCCGGTTTCCTCTTGGACTCGTTTCATCCCATCGAGATCCTTTTTGGGAAGGGGCTGTTCCAGGGACGAAATGGAAAGGCCCCTGGTAGCCAGGGCTTGCACCATTTTAATGGCAGAATCCGCAGTAAACGCCTCGTTGGCATCTAATCGTATATCGCAACCGGGGCCAAGGGTATCCGCTATTTCTGAGACGACCTTCACGGTTTCCTCGAGGTTTGAAGCCTTGGCCTTTATCTGCCCTATTTTGTACTGCCTGGTCAGCTTGAGGATGTTGGCCCTTTGTTCTGGAGAGAGCAGGGGCAATATGGACGAATAGTGTATGGCTTGGGTGACAGGTTCAGGGGTAAAGAGTTTCCAAACAGGAATTTGCTGCCTTTGTGAAAATAGGTCCAGCAAGGCCATCTCAAAACTGCAAAGGGCAGATGGATTTGCCTTGGCAATGGAATCTTCAGCCAGCTCCTCGATAAAGTCAAAAAGTTGACCCTCAGAGGCGAATTCCCTTTCAGAGCCCAATTTTGTAAACTGGGTTAGGGCATTGAAGGAATCATCGATATTTTCCCCTGTTACGTACTTCCTAGGGGTCCCCTCTCCCAATCCCCTGCGTCCGTGTCCGTCTACAAGCTCTACAAGAAACCCCAGGCTTTCATTTCGCCTGGCAAGGTTATGTGTAACTTGGACGGAGAATGGGATCCTTATTTGGAATATTCTTGCTTGTCTTATCTTCAATGGTTGCGTCAATGGCGTTCTCCAACAAGAACTTCGCCGCTCCCTTGATTTGATACCATTGGAACGGGTATTTGCAAATATACTTTTCCAGGGTGTTCCAGGCACAGGCTGCGATGGATTGGTGTTGGCTGCCGTCTCCCAGGTATTCAACCATCATGTTGAATTTACCCTTTTCCCTTATCATGAGGGTGAGGAATGTGGGGGCCTTTGCCTTCCTGAAGAAGAAGTCAATGGTTCTGTCTTGGGGTAGCAGATTGCCTAGGACTGACACTCGCTGACTCTTGTGGAAACGCCATTCAGAAAATTCATCGCACTCTGTAATGAGAAAACGCCCCTGCTTGATGGCGCGTATGGCCTTAAAGGCAACGCCCGGTTCACTGGCATCGATCAGTTGCACTCCAAATTCTGCTGCCTTGGTGCAAAGGGCGTCTTTGAGGCTCTGGGTTTTGAATTTACATATCATGGAGACCTTGTAGCCTTGCATGGCCAGAGAAAGGGGCAGGTATTCCACAGCACCAAAGTGACCTGTGATAAGTATGGCTCCCTTGCTTTCCCTGTGTAATTTGTCCAAGAGGTGTTTATTGGTAATGTAGAGTCTGGCATTCAAATATTGTTGAAGTTCAGGCAGGCTCTTGTAAGCCATTACCATTTTTTCAAAATAATGTTCAAAAATTCCCAAAAGGGCTCGTATAATATAGTGTATATTTCTTTTCTTGGCGGGCAGGATGAAGTTGAGGCACGTTATTATATTGGTGAATATACGGACGCTGAACAAAACATAGAAAATTCCCCACAGGTACATATAATATCTTAATATTGGAAGGGGGAACTTCCTGGCCAGGTAAACATTAAACGGAAGCTGAAAAAACTCACTAATACCGAGTTTGGGTAAAGATACAGGACTTCTCATCTTCTCCTCCTCTACTATAAATGCATGAAGCCTGTTACGAATTGGTTATTAAACGGTGAAGAGTTCGGAGTTATGTCATAGATTCACCTCCTAAAATTTAACTAGCATATAAAATGCCAAAAAATGGCATGTTACAAAAAAACTTTAACTTTACAATGATTTTTACTATCATTGTTGCAAATTACAATGTCGAATTTTGTTTGAAGCTTTCGTAATTTTTTCAATAAACCGAAAAGGTTAAGAGAGTAACTGATAATTTGGGGGCTGGTATAGGAGTCTATGGAGAAGACCAATAGCTGCCTGAACTCTCAGGCAATCATCGAATATGTAGCTTCAAGAGCACCTCAAAAGGTGGAGGAGCTTTTTGAAGGTCTGGATGAAGAACTGTCAGAAATTCCCAACAAGAGGGAATTTTTGACAGACCCGAACAACTGGGTGTCCTCTGCAGTATTGGTCAAGCTCTATGAAAATGCAAAGCGAATACTGAACGATGAGAATGTAGCTTATAAGATTGGCCATAAGTCAGTAATCGAGCAAAGATTTGGCTACATACAGAAAATTCTAATCTATGCTTTTGGTACACCTAGGAAGATTCTTGCCTATGCCCAAAAGATCAATGACAAGTTTAATCGCACAAAAAACATAGAGATAGTCAAAATTGAGAAGGGTAGAGCTATCTTAAGATTATATTGGCGAAAGAACATCAAGTTAAGCCGCGACGTTTGTCTGTATAATCAAGGTATTTATTCTGCAATTCCTACGACATGGGGTGGAACCTTATGTAAGGTCACAGAAACAAAGTGTTATTTCAAAGGGGATGACTACTGCGAATATCACCTGTCCTGGAAACCGCAACCGCTGCTGAAGCAAAAGCTGTTTCAGCTTGTGGCGCCTTGGAAGATAGCCAAGGAATCTGTTAGGGAGCTAGAGCGCGACAAAAAGATTCTTCAACAAAAGTATGAAAAGATTCATGCCTTAAACAAGGAATTGCAGGTAAAGATAGACCAGCTTTCTGCACTCTATGAAACGAGTACTGTAATATTATCCACCCTCGATCTAAAAGAACTGCTGGACAAGGTCCTGAAAAGGATGATGGAGATTGCCAAACTGGACAGGGCAGGCGTCTTCCTCGTGGATCATGAAGGCAAGAAGTTGAACCTCATCCATGCCGCTGGGGTGGATGCCAAGACCCTGAGTGAGCTTAAAAATTATCATATACCAGTTGACAAGAAAAATAACATCATAGCAAGGGCAGCCAGGTCCAAGCGTCCGATATTGGTGGAAGATGTCAATAACATCTCACTAAATAGCGAAAACCCCCTTCTGAGGGCCTTCAAGCCCAAGGCCTTTGTTGTGGTTCCCCTGACGGTCAGGGGCGAAGTGGTGGGGATAATGGTGGGTGACAATGCCACCGACAAGAACTTCATCCGGGATATAGACAGAGACTTCCTCACAAGTTTTGCCAATCACATCGCCATGGCCATTGAGAATGCCAATCTCTATAAGCGAGTTGAAACCTCTGAAAAGAAATATCGTCAGATAGTTGAAAACATAAACGAAGGCATTCTCATCATGAACGAGTCAGGGGAGATCCTGTTCTCCAACCGGAAGATGAATGAGTTGATGGGGACAGACAACCTGGTTGGGACCAATATCTATGACCTCGTCATAGAGGATGACAAGAAGAAGTTGGTGGCCCTCATGATGGCCAATTACCAGGGTGAACAGGCAAGGCAGGAGGTGGTCTTCAGTGCCAAGGATGGGAATGCGGCTGTTCCAGTAATGATCAGCAGCGTTCCAATCTCCCATGAGCAAGACGGTTCATTCAAGGGTAGCCTTGCCCTCATCACAGACCTGACCCACCAGAAAGAGCTTGAAAGAAAGCTCCTACAGGCACAGAAACTGGAGTCCATTGGAACAATGGCAGGGGGCATTGCCCACGACTTCAACAATATTCTTACTGGCATCCTCGGCTTCACTACACTCATGAAGGAAAAGACCAAGGACAGGCCGGATCTGGGCAGATTTATTGACATAATAGAAAAGTCGAGTATGCGTGCCGCTGACCTGGTGAAAAAGATGCTCGTCTTTAGCAGGGATGCCTCCCTTCAGGACGATGCTGTCTGTAGCCCTGTACAGGTCTTGGAGGAGACCTTTGAGCTCATGAAGAGCTCCTTTCCAAAAAACATAAAGATAGAGTTGAGGGTGCTTGATGACTGCCCGGATATAGTCTGCAGCCCTTCGCAATTTCAACAGATCCTCATGAACCTGTGCATCAATTCCAGGGATGCAATGCCTGGGGGAGGGAAGATTACCATCACCCTGGACACAATCTCTTACAGTGAACTGCCCTTTGCCATAAGGCAGCGTACACGGGGAGAAAGATTTGTGCGCCTTTCCGTATCCGATGATGGTTGCGGCATTGCCCCAGATGTTATGGAACGGATCTTTGACCCCTTCTTCACCACCAAGGAGGTGGGAAAGGGCTCCGGTTTGGGCCTGGCAATGGTTTACGGCATTATGGAGGGTCTGGGTGGTGGAATCGATGTCAGGAGCAAGATAGGTCTGGGAACGACCTTTGATCTTTATTTCCCTGTGTCAACAAAAGCCAGAAAGGAAAGTGACGTGCACTATGACACCTCAACCTCCAAGGGTAATGAGACAATACTGGTCGTGGATGATGAGGAGCTGTTGAGGGAACTTGCTTCAGAAATTCTAAAACCCTATGGCTACAGGATAATTACGGCAAAAAATGGCAGAGAGGCTGTGGAGACCTACAAGGCCATGTTCCCCGAGATCCATCTGGTTATTATGGACGTCTTGATGCCTGAAATGGACGGTATCCAGGCTGCCAAGGAAATCAGGGAGTTTGATTCAGAGGCCCGAATCATTTTCTGCAGCGGTTACACATCGAGGTCAGAGGTTTCGGCAACAGGTCTTTTCAATGAGAAGGATGGCTCCCTTGTCCTGATAAAGAAACCCTTTAATCCCAATGAGTTGGCAACGGTTGTGAGAAAGGCCCTGTTACACAAAGGCTCAGAGGTTCTGCCCTTGGTTGACTGAAGGCTGCTGCCTCTTCAATTGGCGTGTCTCGAAAGTTATAGTCCAAACTTGGTGCGAACCAATCCTAGGGAAAACAGCTTCTTACTTCATCATATTTCGTCCAGATCCGTCTTTTAGTTTCAGCTAGAATTTACAAGAAATTTCACATGATACGTTGTTAATATCAGGCATCTTTTCGTTAAAGCATCTGACCTTTAGTTGACAAGAAATTTCAAGCATAATAAACTTTATTCCGATTGGCCTTAATAAGAGGCGTTTTCAGAGGGATGATCCTAGCTTGATCCACATCAATTGGAATAAGGGTGCAGGTGGGTTTGGGCACAAGATATTGTCTTTGTCCAAGTATCCGATTTTTTCCTGCCTAAGCAAAATCATTTTGCACGTCAAATATCCAGGGACTTGCAGGGAAAATTATTCATCAGGGTCTATTTACATATCATTTTCAGAAACTTGTCCAATTACAAAAGTCTTTTTTGGGGGTGGTGATGTTCACTATGCTGCTGTGTCCTTTTGGTGATTCAAAAAATGTTTTCAGCCACTTGGGTTGGTTGACACTTGTAATTCTGGCCTTTGCCTTGGCAGGGTGCAGCAAGGATGAGCCCAAGGAAAAGCCCCAGGTGGTGCGCCCTGTAAAAATCATGAAGGTGAAGGATTCCTCTGAAATCCTGACCCACGGCTTTCCGGGAACTGTACGGGCAAGCAGACGAGCCATACTTTCCTTTGATGTATCTGGGCCCTTGGTGAAACTGCCCATAGAAGAGGGGCAGTTCGTAAAAGAGGGCGATCTGATTGCCCAGATAGACAAAAGGGATTTTCTGACTGCCCTAAAGCAGGCCCTGGCAAGATACCGCGAGGCAGAACAGCAGTTTCGGCGTTACAAGGAGCTCTATGCAAAGAAGCAGGTCTCCAAGGCGGATTTCGACCGATTCCTTGCAGCAAGGGATGTTGCCAAGGCCAAGCTGGAAGATGCCAAGAATGCCCTTTGCGACACAACCCTAAGGGCCCCCTTTGATGGCGTAATAGCAAAGAGATATGTGGAAAACTACTACAAGGTAAAGGCCAAGGAACCTATCGCTTATCTCCAGGACATCTCCAGGATAGAGATTGTCGTTAACGTTCCAGAGCTTGTTATGGCTGCCCTAAAGGCAAGGAGCGCAGGAAACGTCAGTGTCTCCTTTGATGCCATTGCTGGAAAGAAGTTTCCCCTAAAGGTCAAGGAGTATTCCACCGAGGCAGATCCAGCCACGCAGACATACGAGGTGGTGTTCATCATGGATCAGCCAGAGGGGGCAGATATCCTTCCTGGCATGACAGCCACGGTCCATGCCGATTTCAAAAGCTTTAAACCCAAAGGATTTTCCATAATTGTTCCGGCCCTTGCCGTGCTGGATGCCCCTGGGAACAAGCCGTACGTCTGGGTATTGGATGAAAAGGCAGGGGTGGTGCACAAACGCTTTGTAAAGGTAGGGAGCCTAAAGGACTCTTGTTGCATCAAGATAACAGATGGGCTCAAGCCCGGTGAGATAATCGTTATTGCAGGCGTCACAAAGCTTAGTGAAGGCATGCATGTGAGGCCTTGGGAGAAGCAGCGAGAGGAAATTTAGGCATGAACATAGCTGAGTTTGCCATAAAGAAGAATGTCATTACCTGGACCCTCACTGTGGTCATGCTCTTTCTTGGCTACTTTGCCTACATGGGCCTGCCACGCCTTGAAGACCCTGAATTTGCCATCAAGGAGGCAGTAATCCTCACCCCTTACCCTGGTGCATCCCCCAAGGAGGTCCAGGAAGAGGTTACTGAAGTGATAGAAAAGGCGTGTCAGGAGATGGGGCAGCTTAAAAGGGTTGAGTCCTACTCCTCACGGGGCATGTCCCTGGTTCACGTCATCATCAAAGACAAGTACAGAAAGAACGATCTGCCCCAGGTTTGGGACGAGCTTAGAAGGCGCATGGCAGACCATGTTAAGGACCTTCCTCCAGGGGCAGGGCCCATAACGGTGAATGACGCCTTTGGAGATGTATTTGGCGTCTATTTTGCCCTGGTTGGAGACGGCTACAGCTATGCAGAGCTAAAAGAGGTAGCGGACCTTCTTCAGCGGGAGCTTCTCGTTGTCCAGGATGTAAAGAAGATAGAGCTTTTTGGTGTAAGACCAGAGGCCGTCTATGTAGAGATGTCCAGGGCCAAGATGGCGGCCCTTGGCATAACGCGCCAACAGATATTCGATGCCCTGAGGGCAAAGAATATTGCCGTTGATTCAGGGCGCATAAAGTTTGGAACCCAGTATCTGGCCATCAGCCCCACAGGTGAATTCA
>JAADCZ010000150.1 GCA_013154175.1 Thermodesulfobacteriota bacterium | reverse complement strand
AACTAAATCTTGGCAAAAGATTCGGGCGTAGCCTTACTCTTCAAGAGCCATGCTCAAACACAGATCAAGACCTGGTGGCATACTGCAGGGAGATACTCTCTGGGCTTGGACGCTTCAGGGACATGATGGAGCCTCGCCATAACAGCTCCTGCTGTGGGGGCAGTCTTTTTCGTCTTGGACTTGAGAAGGAGGCCAAGTGCCACCTGAGAGTCAAGGCCAGAGAAATTGAAAGGTGCCCTACCCAGGCCCTGGTCTGTATGTGTTCAACCTGCTATATCAATATGTCACTCCTAAAGAACAGCAAGGCCATGGGGAAACAGGTCCTTTTTCTTCCAGAACTCCTATCATCCTGTATTGACTAAAGCTTTGCACCTAGGTCTCAAAACCTTTTGGGCCGACGTTGCATAATGGTTGCCCAGACACTAACTTCAATATTAAGAGCTCTGGAAACCGAGGGCAGCCACCATGTTTGATAAAATTCTTTTGGCAGACAATCTTCGCCATGACGTTACCCACCTTGCCAAGTGTCTTCCCGGCAAGAGGCTTGGGGCCAAGGAAATCATCCTTTGCCACTCCTTTGATCCACCCAAGGACATGCCTGTGGACAAGATGTTCTACAGCAAACTGGAGGCAACGTTGGAGGAAAGGCGAAAGACCCTGGCCTCCCTGCTAGACCTTCCTTGCAAGGTGGAACTTGTAAGGGGCGAGCCGGCAAGGGCCATTCTCGAGCTTGCAGAGGAACACGATGTTTCCATGATCGTCATGGGTTCACACCATAGCGGAGGGCTTCGTGGTTCCCTTATAGGAAGTGTCAGCTATTCCCTGCTCCATGAGACCATCAGGCCGGTTTTCCTTTTGCGCATGAGCAGAACGGGAAGGGTTCAAGGTGACGTCGATAACGTGTGTGGACGCCACATATTCTTCCCGACAGACTTTTCCGAGACAGCCGAGGACGCCTTTTTACTCCTGGAACGCATAGCGACTTCCTATAACGCTAAGGTCACCATGTTTCATGTCCATGACAAGGCCAGGATAGATCCATATCTCAGACACATGCTTCCTGAATTTGACCGCGAGGACAAGGCGCGTCTGCAAAGGCTGAAGGAACACCTAGAGGCAAACGGTGCGGGCACAAGCTCCTTTCAGGTCTCCTATGGTGTTCCTGCCCAGCGCATATTGAGGCTTGCCAATAGCGGGGAATTTAGCCTCATGGTCATTGGATGTCAGGGAAGGGGGTTCATCCCTGAAATCTTTCTTGGAAGCACTGCCAATGCCGTGGCTCGTCATGGTGAAATTCCAGTAATCTTTGTGCCACGTAGAAGGGGCGGAATGTCTTGGTAGCGGAGGGTCATGGTTAATCAGCAGATAGCACAAAAATTTTACAAGACGGCAGACCTACTTGAAATCATGGGGGAAAATCCCTTTAGGGTCAGGGCCTACAGAAATGCAGCGCGCACCATTGAATCCCTGGGCCGGGATCTTTCGGAAATGGTGGCCCAGGGGGAAGATCTCACCAAACTTCCAGGCATAGGCAAAGACCTTGCCCAGAAAATCCAGGAAATAATTGAAACGGGCACCTTTCAAAAGCTGAAGGAGCTCGAGGAAGAGGTTCCGCCTGGGCTCATTGAGCTATTGAAGGTTGAAGGTCTTGGCCCAAAAAGAATAAAAACCCTCTATGACACCCTTGGCATTACCAGCCTCGAGGAGCTGAGGGAGGCAGCGCAAAAGGGAGAGATAAGCAAACTGCCAGGTTTTGGTAAGAAACTCGAGCAGACCATCTTGAAGGGTGTGGTCCTTGCCAAGAAGGAGGGCAGAAGGTTTCGGTGGGCCTATGTCGAATCCTTTGCATTGGAGCTCGTTGACTTTCTCAAAAAGGCCAAGGGCCTCAATGCCATAGAGGTTGCCGGGAGCTTCAGAAGGAAGAAGGAAACTGTCGGGGACCTGGATATACTCGTAACTGCCACAAACCCCAAGGAGGTAATCGAACACTTTGTTACATTCCCTGAGATCAAAGAGGTTCTGTCCAAGGGAAGCACCCGGTCCACAATCATTCTTTCATCAAACATACAGGTGGATCTCAGGGCCGTTGAAGAGGAAAGTTACGGCTCTGCACTTCACTACTTTACGGGCTCAAAGGCCCACAATATCGCCATCAGATCCCTGGCCCAGAAGTTAGGGCTCAAGATAAACGAATATGGCGTATTCAAGGGGGAGGAGCGGATAGCAGGGCGGAGCGAGGAAGAAATCTTCGCCTCTGTGGGGCTTCCCTACATAGAGCCTGAGCTTAGGGAAAACAGGGGGGAGATAGAGGCTGCCATGGAGGGGCGTCTTCCCAAACTGATCACCATTTCAGACATTAGGGGTGATCTCCACTGCCACACCAAATGGAGCGACGGCCAGTACTCCATTGCCGAGATGGTGGCTGCTGCCAGAAGACTTGGCCACTCCTATATTGCAATCACCGACCATTCCAGACGCCTTGCAATGATCAAGGGTCTGGATGAGAAGCGACTTGAAATGCAGGCTAGGGAAATAGAGGAGGTGCGTGGGCATTTTCCAGATATTCAAATCCTCCATGGCATAGAGGTGGACATCCTGGAAGATGGCAGCCTGGATCTGCCAGATTCGGCCCTCGAGCTTCTAGACATAGTGGTTGCAGCCATTCATAGCAAATTCAAGCTTTCTAAGAAAAAGCAGACAATGCGCCTTCTAAAGGCCATGGACAACCCCCATGTAAACATCATAGCCCACCCCACTGGTCGACTGATTGGGGTCCGGGAAGGGTACGAGCTCGATATGGAAAAGGTGATGAAACATGCTGCCCAAAATGGCTGCATACTCGAGCTAAATGCCCAGCCTTCCAGACTTGATCTCAATGATGTGAACCTGAAACTTGCCAAGGAAATGGGAATCAAGATATCCATCGCCACAGATGCCCACAACATGGACAATCTTCTTTATATGAGGTACGGAGTCAATCAGGCGCGAAGGGGCTGGCTGGAACGCAGGGACGTGATAAACACCCTTTCAGCTGAAAAGCTCCTTGAGACATTAAAGAGGCAATGATTGATGTTTTATTGGTGTTTCACAGGGAACTGAAAAAAATAGACCGGCAGGAAAGGAGGAAAACCTGCCGGTCTTATAGAGCGGAGAAATGTTTCCTAAACGGCCTTTACTAGCCTCCTGATGGCCGCCTGGATGACACTGCGCCTGGCTGGCGCCATGACATTTTCCCACTTTCTTTCATGTGGGGCAAATGTCTTTTTCAGCAGATATTTATCCTTCTCCTTACCTATGTAGTAGACATTGGGGCCAATATTGACCTCCTTTGAGGTAAGGCGAACGGGATTTTTTGTATGCACTAGTTTGTACACCTCTGATTTCTTATCAGAAAGGTCGCCAAATATCCTTGCGCCTGAAATGCAGGTCCTCACGCAGGCAGGCTCGAGGTTGTGTTGCAGCCTTTCGAAGCAAAAGGTACATTTGTCGGCCTTCGGCTCATCTAGGTCTTCATTGAGATAGCGGGCACCATATGGGCATGCCTCGACACAGCTGCCACATCCAAGGCAGCGATCCTTGTCTATGAGAACCACGCCGGTGAATGGATCCTTATAGGTGGCATGGACCTTCATCTTCTTGGTCTTTCCATCCTTTGACTTGAAGACCTTTTCCACAGGGTCTGCAGGGCAAACTGTAATGCACTTTGGGTCGTCGCAGTGGTTGCAAAGCCCGGGATAGTAGGTGAATGACATGCCTTTTGGAGTCATCTCTGGCCCTGTCTTCTTCACCCAGTTTCTTCTATATGGGACTGGAACTGCCCATTCGGCCCTACAGGCTACGGCGCAGGCATGGCAGCCCACGCAGCGGTTTAAATCTATGACCATGGCAAGCTGACTCATTATTTGCCTCCTGTTCTATTTTTTGCCTTGTATCTTGGGATTTCCCTTGGCGGCGGACAAAGTTCTGGAAGATTTATCACCTTCCCGCCTTTAACTATGCGAATGAAGTTGGTCCTGTGGCTCGATGCGCCCATGAATGGGTCGTCTTCATATTCCGTTATGAGGAACTGATCACTTGCTCCCTGCTTGTATGCCTTTGTCAGCATCTTGGAGCGACTTCCAAAACCGTGGGCCATGTAAGCGGTGTCTGGCCTGATACCAGGAGTCACCTTTACCTTGATGGGCCACGATCTGTAACCATCCTGGTTTTCAAGTATGACCTTTTCGCCATCCTTGACACCGGCCTTTTTGGCCACCTTATCATTGAGCCACAGCTCGTTTTCAGGAACTTCATTATGCAGCCACTTGTTGTTCATGGTGCGGCTGAAGGTGTGGACAGGACATCTTCCATAAACCAACCTGACAAAGCCCTTTGGTGGGGCAGGGGTTGGTATGAACTTGGGAATTGGATCGAGGTCTTCGTCGGCAAAGTCCTCTACACTTAGCTGGATCTTGCCATTTTCAGTTGCAACCTTGAGCTTGTCTGGATCCCTGTAGGGATTGGCCTTATAGGTGACAAGACCACCCTTCTTGTTGAGGCTCTTGAGGGTAAGCCCTGCGCCCTTGAGTTCCTCTTCTATGAATTCAATCTCTTCATTGAAGTTGAAACACTTGAGACCTGCACGTTTGGCTAGTTCCCTGGCTATCCAGAATGGAGATTTCACCTCAAACATGGGTTTCACCACAGGCTGCCTTACTGTGAGATATGGAGTAAGCAGGTCGTATGTGTAAACAGAATCGTAACGTTCCAGATATGTAGCCCCAGGAAGCACTATGTCGGACCACATGGCTGTTTCAGTGGGCAATATCTCCTCGCAGAAGATAAAGTCCAGCTTCTTGATGGCCTCCATTGTCTGATAGGGGTTTGGAATGGTTTGCAAGATATTGACGCCATTGATACCCCAGAGACGAATTGGATAGGGCTTACCAGTACGGGTAGCCTCTATTATTTTGCTGGTTGGAGAACCAAAGGTTGCTGCAAAGGGGTAGTAGTCTTCAGAAATGGAAGTTTCTGGAGTTTCTGGCTCTTCCTCGGCGCATCCAAAGTTAAGATGCCCCTTCTTCACCGGAGTAGGGAAGTAGAGGCCGCCCTTTACTCCGACTGCCCCAAAAAGTGCTGCAAGAATTGCAAGGGCCTGATGACGGCTAGTGTCTCCCCTTCCATACCAAGTGGAATGGCGCCCTGGGTGAACAGCAACGTGTGGGCTATTCTTGACCAGGAGCAGAATGGCCTTCTTCATGTCTTCCACTGGCAGGTCGCATATTGGTGAAGCCCACTGGAGGGTGTACTTCTTCACTGCCTTTTTTAGATCTTCAAAACCGGCGCAATGTTTTTCAACAAACTTTTTGTTGTACAGCCCCTCTGTGATGATGAAGTTCATCCATGCAAGGAGTAAGGCTGTGTCTGTACCAGGCCTTATTGGAAGATGTATGTCCGCCTTGGCTGCTGCTGCGGAAAATCTTGGATCCACCACAACGAGCTTGGCACCGTTGTCGAGTCCTTCGATGAACTCCCTTACATGGGAGACATGCACGTTTTCTCCGATATGGGTGGCTACCAACAGCATGGCCTTGGCGTTCTTCATGTCAACGTATTGCCTGGTACCTGTGGTGACGTAACCATAGGTCTTCAGGTAGGCAAGGGCTGCAGGGCCGACACACTGGAAGAATGCAGGCTCATTGGTGTAGTTCTCTGTTCCCAGTGTCTTGAAAATGTCCCGCATAAACTCGGCCGAGGCACCATGATCGAAGTAGGCCAAGGCATGGGGGCCATACTTCTTTTTGACCTTGATAAGATTGTGGGCCACCTCATCAAGTGCCTCATCCCAGCTTATCCTTGCCCATTTACCCTCTCCACGGGCTCCAGTCCTCTTGAGGGGATATTTGACTCTGTCTGGATCATAGAGAAGCTGTACTCCCGAGTTACCCCTTGCACATACCCGTGGACCATTTGCAGGGCTTTTGGGATTACCTTCTATTTTTACAAGTCGTCCATCTTTGATTTTCCCTACAATGGGGCAACGCCAGAAGCACATTTCACAAACGCTGGGAATCTCTTTGGCACCGAGACTTCCCGGCAGCTTGGACCCTCCCCCTCCCTTGGGGCTCTTGGCGAATGCCGCCTTGAAAATGCCCTTCTGTTCTAGCTCCAGGGCAGCTATTGCTGCACAGGCTGAAGCAGAAAGCTTCAAAAAATTACGTCGTTTCATCAAGGACCTCCTGGTTGATCGAGTTTAATAGTTTGGAAGTTACTTCGGCCAAAAGCAAATAGTACGGATGTGGGTCAATGGCCTTGAGTCTCCCCAAAAAAAGGGGAAACCATCTGAGAAAATGCTCCCTCAAAAATCTGGACAGAAGCTCCCTGTCTCCCCCCTCAATGAGCTCTGCCACAAAGGCCAATTCTGTTGGAAGAAAATCCTCAGGTTCAGTTGTTGAAACTGGCTCAAGGCCTGCCGCCTTATAGAACTCTCTGGCCTGATCCCGACCATGGGTCATGAGAATTCCCTGTCCATCCAAGTAGACAGAGGCAAAAGGCGGCGCCCACCTGCCATTTGGCTCGTTAATAAAATGCAAAGTATAGATTTCACGCAGCTCGTCGCTATCGGGCCACTCCATGTCACACCGGATGCCTAATGACTGCGCAAGTTCCTCAAGGGCATGGAACGCCCCGTTTTGATTGCCATTTTCAGGGTAGGAAAACCCTTTGGCTAAAAATCGTAATATTTGAGCTATTTGTTTGTCCAAAAAATTTACCCTGCTATAATTTCGCAAAGATTATCTATATATATAAGGTAATTATATAAAATAATTTATATGCACATTAATTCTCAAAGTAATACTAGCAAACCTTTTTGTTTTCAACTTTTTTTTAGAACTTTGTTAGGAGCAAAAAAATATCTGTTATTGCAATATGATATATGGCTATAACCTCAAAAGAGTTCTAGACTATTAGTTAACTTAAGAATACTATTAAGATATTATTGATATAATTAATAGAAACAGAGGCGAGGGCTTAAATTTCATTTTAGACGTGAACTAAGCTAGCTTTTAAGGTGCGCCTCAACAGTTAATTTAGAAGGCTTTTTGAAATTGAGACTCCATTTATCCCCCATTGCATTGACTTTTAATTTTGACATTTGGGGAAAAAGGGGAATAAATGTAATAACAGTCATTATTATTCCCCTAATGAGTATCTGGCATTGTGATTAAAATAATCGAATCCCAATTTCTGATGATTTACTTAGGGAAAAATGATTTTTCATTATAAAAATGACTATTAAACTTGGGAAAAGCCACAAGACGCTTAAGCAAATCTTGCTCACTTAACTATCTGTGAAGCTATAAAAATTAATTTAGATTGGTGGCCTATATACTTAAGGCTAATAAATCTTCAAAAAGACCAGTATTATCGAATAAGAACTATAAAGTTATAACAGAATAGTTGTAAAATAATTCGATTAAGATCGAGGAAGATTTTTAAGACAAAGATGCATTTCGTAGCCTTGGTAAAATCCTTCTACATAGAGAGCAAGGTCACTTTTAAGAACACCATAAGTATAAAATAGCACCTTTTATTTTAGAGAAGAGCTTTATTAATAAGTGCTAAAATAGACTTTTTATATGCTTTGATATCTCAAAACAATTACCGCCTAACACATGGGCAACAAAAATGGATAACTAGCATGAATTATTTCGCCTTCTTAAAATCAAGATTTAAAGAAACTTGAGTACTAAAAGAAAGTGCCTTAACCGGTTTAACGCACCACACCGATTTGTTTTGAAATATTGGGAAAATAGACAAATCCAC
>JAADCZ010000060.1 GCA_013154175.1 Thermodesulfobacteriota bacterium | reverse complement strand
TCGATTCGACGTCCAACATGTAAAATTTCATCTATTAAAAGCTTATATCAAACTGTCATCACCGAAAAGCATAATATGAGATTTTGCCAGGATGTAAGGCGGGATTTTGGCACAAGAATCAAGGAGCCCCCCCAAAAACAAGAGGCGAGTCAATTTTTTATAGGCCCTGGCCTTCACGGATGGAAAGTTTGTTCCCTTAAAGTTGTGATGGGAAATGGAGAGTTGACAAAACTTTTGCGCACTAACTGCCCTTTGTCATTAAAAATTTTTGCGAATTTTACAAAGCGCTTCACAAGGGCAAGGGTGGATTTTGGCACCTCCATCTGATACCTTCCCACGCCTTGGCAATATGAAGGGTACACTGGCAAGAGTATGCAAAAGCATTCACAAAAAGACCCTAAAAAAATTTTTATTCTTGTGAACTCATGGGAATCAGCAGAAGGAGACGTAAGCATGAAAAAGATGGGATTGCCCATCATTTTTTTGAGTTGCATTGAGGGTTACAACTTTAAATGAATCGCCATTCAGTGTTTTTCCCTTTTTTATTGCAACATTATAATTTTTCGTAAAAAGTGCCAATATTTGTCATATTGACATTTGGAATTCCGCTGTTATTTTTCACCGCAATTTTTATGAAACAAGGAGGAAATTATGAGCAAAAATCTACAAGAATATTGGAGAAAGAACGTGCGATTCATGTCCTTTCTTCTCGCCATTTGGGCCATCGTATCCTACGGATGTGGCATCATTTTCGTAGAACCGCTCAATGCTATTCGGATTGGTGGGTTTCCCCTAGGATTTTGGTTTGCCCAGCAAGGTGCGATCTACGTATTTGTATGTCTTATTTTCATCTACTACGCATACATGCAAAAGCTAGACCGTGAATATGACGTTCACGAATAGCGACAGGCAGACCAATTAATCTTCAAAAAAATTCAAGTTTTAGGAGAGGAGAAAGTCTATGTCGATTTTAGCTTGGACTTACATAATGGTAGGGCTGACCTTCAGCCTCTACATATTTATCGCCTGGATTTCCAGGGTCCGTGACACAAAGGGATTTTATGTGGCTGGTGGAGGAGTTCCTCCCCTTGCCAATGGAATGGCTACCGCTGCAGACTGGATGAGTGCTGCCTCATTCATTTCAATGGCAGGTCTCATTTCATTCTTGGGTTATGCAGGCTCCATCTACCTCATGGGATGGACAGGTGGTTACGTTCTCTTGGCTCTGCTTCTTGCCCCTTACCTGAGAAAATTTGGCAAGTACACAGTGCCAGACTTCGTTGGTGACAGGTACTATTCAGACACAGCCAGGTTCGTTGCCCTGGTATGCGCCATCTTCGTATCCCTCACTTACGTTTGCGGCCAGATGAGGGGTGTTGGTATCGTGTTCAGCCGTTTTCTCGAAGTGCCTGTTAACACAGGAGTTCTCATTGGAATGGCCATTGTTTTCTTCTATGCAGGCCTTGGAGGAATGAAGGGCATCACCTGGACCCAGGTTGCCCAGTACACAGTCCTCATCATTGCATATCTCATCCCTGCAGTCTTCATCTCCATGAAGATTGCCGGAACCCCAATTCCTCAGATAGGTCTTGGTGGAACCGTTCAGACCGGTCAGTACACTGGTCAATACCTGCTGGACGTGCTCGATAAATTGAACACGGATCTAGGGTTTCCGGCCTACACGCAACCGGGAGCCAAGTCCATGCTGGACGTCTTCTGTATCACATTTGCACTCATGGTGGGAACCGCTGGTCTTCCCCACGTTATCATCAGGTTCTACACAGTGCCAAGCGTTAGGGCAGCACGCTTGAGTGCAGGCTATGCCCTACTCTTCATTGCAATCCTCTACACCACAGCTCCTGCTGTTGCTGCATTTGCACGCTACAACATGATCGACACCATCAACGACAAACCATATGCAGAGGCTCCATCCTGGTTCAAAAACTGGGAAAAAACCGGTCTCATCGCATGGGTCGACAAGAACAACGATGGAATCATTCAGTACAGGGCAGGCAAACCATTTATTGGCAAACCAAAGTTCATACCTGGAAAGACTGGTCCTCTTGGACAGAAGCTTGTTGCCAACAAACTCACTGACTCTCCAAACGAGCTTTACGTTGACCGTGACATCATGGTCCTTGCAAACCCAGAAATCGCCAACCTGCCTGCCTGGGTTATCGCACTAGTTGCAGCAGGAGGATTGGCAGCAGCCCTCTCCACGGCCTCTGGTCTGCTGCTGGTTATCGCATCGTCCATATCCCACGACCTCTACTACAGGATGATCAACAGAAAGGCCACTGAAAAACAGAGGCTCTTGGTTGGCCGTATCATGATTGGAATCGCTGTGTGTATCGCAGGGTACTTTGGAATCAATCCTCCTGGATTCGTCGCCCAGGTGGTTGCCTTTGCCTTCGGGCTTGCAGCCTCTTCATTCTTCCCAATCATCGTCCTTGGTATCTTCTCATCCAGGACAAACAGGGAAGGAGCCATTGCAGGAATGCTTGCAGGTATCCTCTTTACGGCTGCATACATCATCTACTTCAAGTTCCTTGGCGGCACCAAGGATCAGTGGCTCTTTGGTATCAGCCCTGAAGGTATCGGTACCGTCGGTATGATAATCAACTTCGTGGTAACCTACTTAGTTTCCTCCATGACAGCACCTCCACCAAAGGAAATACAGGAGCTTGTAGAGTCCATCCGTACCCCAAGGGGTGCAGGAGCCGCAGTGGATCACTAATCCACTGACACAATCCAAATAACGACACAGAAGGCATCCTCTAAGGTGTAGAGGATGCCTTTTTTAATGTTCTCTAGTAATATCAGACAAAAATTTGGAGGTCTAAGGCATGAAGCATCTAGGTCTCATTGAGGGAAGGCGTGCGTGTATCGTCCTAATAGACCCGCAGGAAAGACTCATGGCAGCCGTACACCGGCCAGAACGGGTCATCAAAAATTCCAATCTGCTGGCCAAGGCAGCCGAGGTCTATTCTGTCCCTGTCATTGCAACCACCCAGTACAAGAAGGGCCTTGGCCCAATAGTGGATGACATTAAGTTGCCAGAAACAGGTGTCCATCACGTGGACAAGACCGAATTCAACTGCTTTTACAACCAGGAGTTTCAAAGGGTGATATCGCAGCTGCCTGCTTCCATGGACACCTTGATATTGGCCGGTGTGGAGACGCACATCTGTGTCTTTCAAACCGCTGTGGCCTCAGTTGAAAGGGGCTTTAACACCTGGGTCGCCATTGACGCAACCTCTTCCAGGAACAAGAAAAACATCAAGCTTGCAAGATCCCTTATGAATACCAACGGCATATATTGCGCTCCCACCGAGACGATAATCTATCAAATCATCAAAAAGGCAGGAACTCCCCAATTCAAAGCACTGCTAGAGTATCTGAAATGAGAGAAACCTTGGTCCATGAAATAATGACCATTTATCTGCCCTGGACCCTTACGGCCATAAGCATCTATGCGGCCGTGTTGAATATCAAGAAAAAGAGGGCCAGTTTTGCCATCTACACTCTGGCAAACATCGGTTGGATTGCCGTCAACATCTATCACAAGATCTACGCCCAAGCTGCACTCTTTGTCGTGTTTACAGGCCTTTCAACCTGGGGATGGATAGAATGGGGCAAAAGGAAATGGCCAACCTGAAAAGTGGCTGGGAGACCTTTGACCATATTGCCGATATAGGAATAAGGGGCATTGGTACAACCCTGGAGGAGGCCTTTGAAAACGGTGCACGGGCACTGTTCTCCCTCATGGTGGAGGATCTCTCCCTCGTAAGACCAGTCCATAAAAAAGAGGTAAATTGCTCCTCATACGATCTTACCGGGCTATTTGTGGCCTGGATAAACAGTCTGATAGCCCTGGCGGACATAGAACAGATGCTCTTTAGTTCCTTCAGCGTGACAATAGATGATCACACCCTGTCAGGGTTGGCCCAAGGCGAAAGATGGACAAGGGCTATCCACCAGCTGGGCATTGAAGTCAAGGGAGCAACCTTTACCGAGGCAAAGGTTGAGTTCCAGGATGGGGTCTGGATAGCCCAGTGTGTGGTAGATGTATGAATTCAAGAGGTTGATATGGACAAAGGCAAACTAAAAAGGATTTCAAGCTGCATATGGGAGATTCCCCAAGAAGGCACAATGCGCGTGCCTGGATATATCTTTGCAAACAACGATCTGCTCACAGAAATGGATGACAAGGTCATGCAGCAGCTTACCAATGTGGCTTCCCTGCCAGGGATCGTTAAGGGGGCGATGGCAATGCCAGATGCCCACTGGGGCTACGGATTCCCCATTGGCGGAGTTGCTGCCTTCGACCCAGACCAGGGCGGTGTGATTTCCGTGGGCGGAGTGGGTTACGACATCTCGTGCGGGGTCAGATGCCACAGGCTCGGGCTCAAAAGGCAGAGGCTGCTGCCAAAGTTGGATGAGCTCATGGACGAGCTGTTTCGTTCCATACCGGCTGGAGTTGGCTCAACAGGAAAGATCAAACTTTCCGCCTCAAAACTAGACGACGTACTGAGAAATGGCGCCTTGTGGGCAATCGACAAAGGCTATGGGACCAAGGACGAACTGGAATACATCGAGGAACGGGGCCGCATAAAGGATGCAGACCCTTCCAAGGTATCAAAACTAGCCAAGGATAGACAAAAGAAACAGATAGGCACACTGGGTTCAGGCAACCACTATCTCGAGGTCCAATACGTTGAAAAAATCTATGACAAGGAGTGCGCCTCTGCCTTTGGTCTGGAAGAGGACGATGTAGTTGTTTCCATACATTGTGGCTCCAGGGCCCTTGGGCACCAGATTGGCACAGACTATCTTCAAATACTTGGAGCCGCTGCCAAGAAGTACGCCATCCCCATCAGGGAAAGGGAACTGGTATGTGCCCCAATCAAATCCCCAGAGGGCAGCGACTATATGAAGGCCGTGGCATGTGGCATAAACTGTGCTTTAGCCAACAGGCAGGTGCTGGGGCATCTTGCAAGGCTGGCGGTACAGAGGGTTATTCCCAGTGCAGAGTTTGAGCTTATTTACGACGTTAGCCACAATACGTGTAAAGTTGAAAAGCATGAAGTTGGTGGTAAAATGCGCAAACTTTTTGTGCACAGGAAGGGGGCGACACGGGCCTTTGGCCCGGGTCACAGGGAGCTTCCCAAGAAATACAAACATGTAGGTCAACCAATTTTTATAGGCGGCACCATGGGAACCTGCTCATACATCTTGGCAGGAACCGAAAGTGGTGAAGAGCTGGCCTGGGGCAGCGCATGTCATGGTGCTGGCAGATCCATGAGCCGCCGGGCAGCCTTGAAACGGTGGAAGGGCAAAGGGGTCATAAACGCCCTTAGGAAACAGGGAATAATCCTCAAGGCAGCAAGTCTTAGAGGAGCGGCTGAAGAGGCCCCCGATGCCTATAAGGATGTGAGGAAGGTTGTAGAGGTCACCCACGAAGCTGGTCTGGCCAAAAAGGTGGCATTACTAAAACCATTGGCAGTGATAAAGGGTTAAAAAATTGTCTGGGAAATTGCACTCAACTCTTGTGAAAGTCTGTCTGTTCATCTTCTGCTTTTTTCTTCTTCCCTTGGTTACTCAAAATTCCCACGGTGGTGAATTAGGTAAAAACGAGACTTCCCAAGGAAACAGTACTGCAACCGTGCAGGATCTGGCAAAACCGCCTCCGGAAAAGACTGGCGCAAACGCAACAGATTCAAATGCAAGCGACAAGGTCATAAAGATACTTCCAGACACATCGTTCAAATGGCCTGAGCACAGGGACATCCTTCCCTACAACTACGCCCAGGTGACTGAGCAGCCTGCCCCCGTTTACAAGGGAGCATGGAACAACCTTGAAGGCAAAAAGCCAGTCAAAATCCTGGATGGCGGCTTTATTTGGGTGTCCCTTGAAAGTCCTCTTGCCATAAAATCTGGCAAATATACTTGGTACTACATCAACCCCAACGAATTTCTACAGGGCAAGTATCTGTCCTTCTTCAAGGTGTCCACTTTCAAAGGGGTGGATCTAGCACAACAACCCCTGGACGGCATCTATGGTTGGCTCGTCCTGGATACATACACATCAGCAGTGCCTGGTAAACAGGAATATCTAGATGGAGAACTTCTTGATAAGCATACCCTTGTCAAGATATTGGAAATAAAATTCGTCAAGGGGCAGAAGTGGCTGAAGCTCGCCAAGGGCAAATGGGTTGATGGCAGAAGGGTTGCCCTCATCACCCACCCTGAGCGACCTGCAAAGATCCCTGAAGATGCCAAGTGGGTGGACATAAACCTTTATGAGCAGGTACTCGAGGCCTTTGAAGGGGATAGAATGGTATATGCGACCCTTATTTCCTCTGGGCTACCAGAGTTTGAAACCCCCACCGGGCTCTTCCGCATCTGGGGTAAGAGGGCCATGGCAAAAATGAGTGGGGGAACTAAGGGCATAGATTACTATTTCCTGGAAGACGTGCCCTATCACATGTACTTCTTTAATGGAATTGCCCTTCATGGGGCCTATTGGCACAACAACTTTGGAATGAAACAGTCCCACGGTTGCGTAAATCTTGCCCCGAGAGATGCCTTCTGGCTCTTCAACTGGACGACGCCCAGGGCCCCAAGGGACAAGTTTGTAAAATCAACCCCAGCTAATCCAGGGACCTACGTTTACGTTCATCATTAACCTTCGTTAGAAGAGACGGCACAGGGACGACCCTTTTCCTGGGCCTGGATACACCGCTTATGATGGTCACAGGGGTACCCACTGGAGTAACCTCGAAGAGTTCCTGGACATCTGCATTCCTTAGGGCGATACATCCCCTTGTCCAGTCCCAGCCTATTCCTCCGCCATGAATACAAACGGCACCGCCTAGTTTGGTAAACCAAGGAGGCCTCTTGCCATGATCGATGGCATAGACAATGGCATCGTATTCCTTTTTGGTGATAAACCCCATCTTCAAACCGCGAAGGGCATCTTCCTTTGACGGATAGCTTATTCCAAGGGCCTTATAATATTTTGACTTGGGGTTTTTGGTGCATACGAAAAATTGGCCCTCGGGAGTCCTGCCATCTCCTTCCTGAATCTTGTCGTTGAGGGGGTCGGGCCCAAGATTGACAGGGTAAATCCTCATCAGGGTCTCACCTGAAAAGAGGTAGAGAATATGTTTTTTCTTGTTTATGACGATTTTTGGATCATCGAGGGGTTTTGGCAGGGGCTGATAAAGATATTTCAAATTACTCTGCCACTTGTAATTGCTATAGGATAAAGAGAGATCAAAGGGCGGTGCGGGGTGAAAAGTGTATTTTGGTATCTTCCGCTCTTTGTCACCACAGCCAGTCACCAAAAATGCTGCAAAAAAGAGCAAGAGATAGGGCGCTGCCCTCGTTCCTAAACCCGTCATGTTTCCCCTCCCGGCTGTAATACAGCTAATTTTTAGGCTATACTATATTTTTTTAAATGACAAGTAGTTAGAAAAGAATTTTTTATAGCTATAATGACATGCAGCTTCCCTAAACTTATCAAAAACTCTTATTTAAGATTTATAAGTTTCCATTGTAATTGAATTGTTATTCAGTAAGTTTTGATATGATAATAAGCAGTTATAACTTTGCCTAACAGGGCAAGTAACACAACTAACCCCTTGATATTTCTTGCATTTAGCGACGCCTTAGATTAAGGTGAAATATATACTCTTCTAAAAATTAAAAGGGAATGGAGGTGTAAATGTTACCAGTCAGAAAAAAACTAACCCTATTCATCACCGTAATGGTTGTCTCCGTGGTGCTCCTCCTGGGTGCATCGTTTCAGAAGGCATCAGCAGCCGACATGAATCTCGTTATTGACAACATGCCACGCATATTTGGCCTTGGAGTGGGCTTTGCGCCCGACTATGAAGGCTCAGACGACTACATGTTCGGTGTTGCGCCATTTGCTAGGTTTCAGTTCAAAGGGCATCAACAGTACCTGTTGCTCAAAGGCTATGAACTGCAGATAAACCTCATTGACCACTCATGGTTCCGTCTAGGCCCCTCGGTCAATTACCATTTTGGCCGTGACCACGATGTGGATGACTCTGTGGTGAAAAAGATGAAGAAAATCGATGACACCATAGAGGCAGGTGGGTTTGTCGGGGTCGAATTCATAGACAAGCAAAACCCCAGAAAGCGGTTCCTGGCAGACATCGATTTCCTCACGGATGTAGGCAACGAATATGACGGCTACTACGTAAAGGCCAGCGGCAGGGTCTGGTATCCACTGTCCCAAATGTTCGATTTTGGCTTTGGTCTTGGGCTTTGCTACGCCAGTGACAACTATATGTCCACTTACTTTGGGGTTAGCAAAAAGGACTCCTTGAGAACCGGGCTACCTGTCTTCGATGCCGACAGCGGTGTCAAGGACGTGCGGGTCAACACTGTCTTTGTCATGCATCTCAACATGAACTGGCACCTCGCTACCGGTATCCAGTACAGACGGCTCGTGGGCGATGCCGACGACAGCCCGGTGGTTGACGATAGGGGCTCGTCCAACCAGTGGCTGGGCGGCATCGGACTTGCCTATAGCTGGTAAGGTTAGTCACCAACAAGGAGGAAATCATGAAAGAAATGACGCTATCAAAGGCCCTAATTACATATCTTTGCACCATCATGTTGCTTTTTGCTGGTTCCATAAAGGCGTATGCGGCCACAGCCCAGGAAATAGACAGGGCCGTGGACAAGGCCCTTCAGGAACTCTTTGAAAAATCCCCAGAGGCACGCCAACTTGCAAAGATGGCAAAGGGGATACTGGTGTTTCCCAAAATCTACAAGGCAGGCTTCATCGTTGGTGGCCAGTACGGAGAAGGTGCCCTCAGGGTCAATGGCCACAGTGTAGCCTATTATAAAAGTGTGGGTGCCTCATATGGTCTGCAGGCAGGGGTACAGTCCTTTGGATATGCCCTGTTCCTCATGACAGACAAGGCACTCAAGTATGTGCTAAACAGTAATGGGTGGGAAATTGGTGTCGGCCCGAGTATAGTGATAGTCGATGCTGGAAAGGCAAAGAACATCACTACCACAACGGCCAAAAAGGATATCTATGCATTCATCTTCAGCCAAAAGGGCCTCATGGCCGGCCTTGGACTACAGGGCACAAAAATCACTCCCTTCCACCCGGAACAGGAAAAATAACCTTTTCACAAAAATAGTCACAACCTCATCCCCCTGCCCTACCCAACAGGTGTGGCAGGGGTTTTTTCGTTTTTAAACCAGCTCACCCAGGAAAGATTGAACAGTAGTCATGAAGATAGGAAACAAAGGCGGAGTCAGAAATATACCCGAGCTTCTTGCGCCTGCAGGAACTGTCGAGGCCTTCCATGCCGCATTGGAAGCCGGTGCAGATGCAATCTATATAAGCCCGCAAATTCTAAATGCACGGGCCTATGGCAAAAATTTTTCAATAAAACAAATAGCCTCCCTTACGGAAACAGCCAGGGGCAAGGGGGTCAAAACCTTCATCGCCCTAAACTCCGTAATGAAGGAAAGGGAGATAGCAGACTGCGTCCGACTCCTTGCCCAGCTGGAAGAGATCGGAGTCGACGCACTCATCGTCCAGGACCTTGGAATTGCCCGAATAGCAAGGCTTTACTTTCCAAGTTTACGCCTTCATGCCTCCACCCTCATGACCATTCACAACTCCCTTGGGGTGAAAACGTGTGAAAGTCTTGGATTTTCACGGGTTGTACTTGCACGAGAACTTACCTTACAGGAAATCGGCCAGATAGTAAGAAAGAGCAACCTCGAAATAGAAATCTTTGTCCATGGAGCCATGTGTTTCTCCGTCTCCGGGCTTTGCAGATTTAGCAGCTTCTACGGAGGCAAATCCAGCACCAGGGGCCGCTGTGTCCAGCCCTGCCGTAGGCAGTACCGCTGGGACAACAAATATGGAACGTTCTTTTCCATGGACGATCTGTGCGCCATCGATCTATTGAAAGACATTGCCAGAATCGGGGTTACATCCCTAAAGATTGAAGGAAGGCTGAAGCCTGCAAATTATATCTATCATGTGGTCAAGGCCTATCGCATGGCCCTAGACCATTTGAAAGATGAAGATCCAGCCAAGTATGAATCTGCCCTCGATGAGCTAAAAAAGGCAATGGGCCGGCCAACCACCAAGGGATTTTTCCTTGGAACCAACAGAAAGGATCTCGTATCACCAACACGTACAGCAAATACCGGCATCTTCCTGTCAAAAATCGACAGCTATAGAAATGGAATCCTCAATCTTTCCTCAGAGTGCGACATTGACCCTGGCGACAGGATACGTATCGTCATCAAAAAGTTGGATAAACAGATCGCCACACGGGTAAAATCCGTGCAAGGCCCGGGGCAGATAACAATTCCCCCAAATTCTGTGGCCAGGGAGTTGGAATCACGCCTCAAGGGAGCCCTGTTGTTTAAGACGGACAGTGGTCAATCCGGGAAAGATTTGGAGTTTCAGTCAAAAGCCCCTGGTATCAAAACCGATTCCTTTGAAAAAATCATGGAACAGGCCGAGATCAAGGCCAAAAACGTGCTTCTTAAATTGCAGCCCAAAAAGGGAAAGACGGGTCAGGTGAGCAAAAAGGATCAGGAGTTTGAAATAGCCATTTTTCTAAGTGAACCCTGGGCCTTGAAGGACTTTCTCAAATCCAGGCTGGCATCTTGTTTCATCCTGCCACTTACCAGAAAGAACCTCTCTGGCATCTCGAGGCTTAAGGGGAAGGAACTCAGGAAAAAGAGGATTATCTGGCATCTGCCTCCACTTAGCTTTGGGCGCCAGGAAGAAAACCTCCTGGAGCTTTACCAAAGGGCCAAGGCCATGGGCTTCAGTGAATTTCAGGCATCAAACCTGGGCCATCTTTCCCTCAATCAACACCGGGTGAAAATGACGTCCTCCTTTGAGCTAAATCTCCTAAACTCCCAGGCACTTCGGGCAATAAGGGAACTGGGGGTTGTGATGCCACAATTCAGCATAGAAACAGACATGGAAAATCTCGAGTCTGCCCTTGCCCATGTTCCCTTCAAGGTCTCCCTGACTGCCTACGGGTTTATTCCCCTTTTCACAACAAGGGTGAAACACAGCTCCTACAACCCAAAGAAGATGGTGGAAAGCCTCAAGGGAGAAAGATTCCATTGGAAACACGATGGGCAGATAGGCTACCTCTACCCCAGCGCCCCGGTATCATTTCTGGAAATGGGGCAACATCTTGCCCAACTGGGTGTAAGCAGGTTCATAATCGACCTTCGCTTCCTGCCCTCCAAAAATAAACGACTTCCAAGGCTGCCCTCTTCCAGAAAGACCCTCAAGAACAGATTCAGGGGGCGCAACTTCAACTTGAAGGGAAAGCTGCACTAGCTCTCTTTATTTCTCCACGCCTATTGCTCTTCGAATATCTTGAGTATCTTTCTTGGTTCAAACTCCAGGGCCTTTATGGCCGGGTAAACCCCTGCAGCAATTCCCGTCATGGCAGAAAGACCTATGGAAATGGCAATGGTTTGTAGCGGGATGAAAAATGGCCACTTGGCAACTAGCTGAACCAGAAGGCCAATGATTATTGAAAACACCACACCCGCTACAGACCCGACAATGCTAAGCACCATAGACTCAGCCAAAAACTGCAGGAAGATATCCACCTTTCTGGCCCCCACCACCCTCTTGATAGCAATTTCCAGGAGACGCTCATAAATGGATAGCGACATCACTGCCAAGATACCAAGGGTACCCACGCAAAAGGCGACAAATGCCACTATCCGGCTGAGCACAGAAAAGAGGCGCAATGTCTTGGATGCCGTGCCCTGGACCTCCTGGTAGGTGTTGATGGTAAAATCCTCCTTGCCATGCCTTTCAATTAGAAGGGAGCGAATGTCCCTAATGGCCCTTGGTAACTCGTCTCTGGAGGTGGCCTGAAATACCGCTCCGTCCAGAAAGTCCAGGTTTTCAATGACCCTCATCTGGGTCGAAAGGGGAATGAAGAGTGTTTCATCAAAATCCTCGTCGCTGAAACTGCCCCGCTTTTCCAGAACACCTACCACCTTAAAGGGTGTCGAGCCCAGGTTAAGGGTCTTACCCACTGGGCTTTCTCCCGTTGGAAAAAACTTTTCTGGTATCTTTGAGCCGATTACAACCACCTTTCGCATTCGCTCGATATCCTTTTTCACAAAAAGCCTGCCCTGTGCCAATCTGTAGTCAAGGAGCCTGAAGTAGTCCGTCTCCACACCTGTAACCGTAAGGTGCGATTCGTTCATACGATTCTTTACAGACAGCGCCTTTTTCTTGACAGCACTCCCCCCTTCCACAAAGGGGACCTTCTGCCGTATGTATTCCACATCCTCGAGCTTCAAGGTGGTATATCTGGAAAACTGGAACCTCCTCTGCCCCACTGCCCTGACATCCCCTGGAACCACCATTATGAGAAGGGCACCCAGCCGACCAAGCTCAGCCTCCACCTTCTTCTTCATGGCACCGCTGATGGTGTCCATGAGCACCAGAGACGTTGCCCCAATGGCAATCCCCAGGATGGCAACCATGGTGCGCCTGCGCTCTACCTTGAAGTAGGCTATAAGCTCCCTTAAAGGTACCCTCACAGTCTAGACCTCAATGCCCGGACAGGTTCCCACTGGGCAGCGTTCTTGGCTGGCAAAAGGGCAGAGGCAATACCCGTTCCTATGGAAAATACCACGGCTGCCACATAGGAAGCTGTGGGATAGACCGTTGGAATGTTCAAAAGGGGCATGAGAAAGCGTATTCCCAAAAACCCCAGAATGCTGCCAAACACGGCACCCAGAAGGGAAATCATAACTGCCTCACACAGGAACTGCAGGATGATGTGGCTCCTGGTTGCCCCCATTGCCCTTCTGATACCAATTTCCCAGGCACGAACCTTAACGTTTATGGAAAATATGTTGGACATCACAAACCCGCTTATGAAAAGTGCTGCCATGCTTACGAGGCCAAGATAAATGGATAGGGTAAAGTTAAAAATATTCAGAAACTTCCTGATGGTCTCAGGAGTGATCACCACAAAATCGTGGGGGTCGTGACGCCTAAGAAGGAGCTGCCTCACCTGTTTCACTATCAGGTTATAGGAAACATCACTTGCCACCTTCAATTTTATTGCAAAAAACCTCTTGTATTCCGGTTCTATAAACTTTCTGTAGGTATTGATTGGAAGTATTGCCCGGTTATCCAGGCTCCTGCCACTTGGAAGCTTCCCCTTTTTGGCAAAGACCCCTATGACCTCAAAACTTGTCTTGTTGATTCTGATACTCTTTCCCAAGGGGCTTGCATTGCCAAAGAGCTCCTGGGCAAGCTCCGTTCCGATGATGCACACCTTTGGGACACTTAGGTACTCCCTTGGGCGAAAAGGCCGACCCTGGGCTATCTTATAGTCGAAAACATAGAGAAAGTCCTTCATTGCCCCAACCACATATGCCTTTACATGACGGTTTAGACTGGACATGTCCACACGTTTTAGAACGAGATATGCAGCCCTTTCCACTCCCACGACCTTCTTCAGGGCCTTAAAGTCCTGAATATCTAGCCTGTTGCCCAGTCTCCTGACGGTTCCCTTGCCACCAAAGCCAGATCTTACAAAGATACTCCCGGGGCCTAGAAGCTCTATGATCTTCTTTGCCTGGAGGTTGCTCCCCTCTATGGCGGCAACAATGAATACTATGGATGAAATGCCAAAACTGATGGCAAACAGGGCAAATACCGTCTTCATGGCCCCGTGCCTCAATGCCTTGACAACCGAGGCAAGAAACAGGCCCCTAAGCAGAATAGAGAAGTCCATCTTTCATTATGACGCGCCGACTGGCATAATCGGCCGTTTGTTCATCATGGGTTACCACGATTATTGTCTTGCCCTGCTTGTTCAAATCAGACAGTATCTCCATGACCTGCGCCGAGCTGTGGGAGTCCAACTGACCCGTAGGTTCATCTGCCAGCACGATGTCTGGGTCATTAATGAGACTCCTGACAATGGCCACGCGCTGCTTCTGGCCTCCTGACAACTCAGAGGGAAGGAAGGATACCCTGTGACCAAGCCCCACCTGTTCCAACAGATGCCTCGCCCTAGCCTTGTAATCCCTTCTCTTTTTGGAATAAATCGTGGGCACCAGGACGTTTTCCTCCACAGTCAGATATGGGATGAGATAAAAGGATTGAAAGACAAAGCCCAACCTTTCATTACGAACCCTGGAGAGCTCATCGTCTTCGAGCTTTGAAACCTCTGCCCCAGCCAGACGGTATGTGCCGCTGCTTGGGCTCTCAAGACATCCGATTATATAGAGCAGGGTGGACTTGCCGCTTCCACTCGCCCCCATGATTGCCAGAAAATCCCCCTTTTCCACCTCAAGATTCACACCTTTCAGGACCTTTACCTCAAGCTCGCCTTGACGGTAAGTCTTCGTTATATCTCTAAGTTCGATAATGGCCATTGATTTCGGTTGAAGCCTTCTTCTTATGGTCTGTAGAGCACCACATCGCCCTGATGCAGCCCCTCCTTTATCTCAGTGAAGGATTCATCACTCGCCCCAGGAACCACCTTTACGAATCCATCCCCTGGGGCACCTTTCAACCTCACCACATAGTGCCCATCCAGAAATTTCACCGCACTGTTTGGGACCACGAGAACGTCCTTGATCGTCCTGATGTGAACCTTGTTATGGGTGGTCATCTTGAGATGAAGGGTGGCGTCTTTCTGATATATTTTCATGACAGCGATGTAATAGACCACGTTGTTCTGCACCACCGGGGCCGGGTAAATCTGGTCTATCTTGCCATGATATGGCTTATCTGGATAGGCATCCACGTGAAAGGTCACCTCCATGCCATGTTTTACGCGGCCAATGTCTGTCTCATCCACGTATATCCAGTTTTCCACCCTGGATTCATCGAGAATCTTTACAAACTGTGGGGCATTTAGACCGGCAACTACCGTCTCGCCCTCCTGGGTCGAAACATAGGTGATTACACCGGAAAAGGGTGCCCTGAGTATTGAATATGAAAACCTTATCTGTGCCTTCTTATATTCGGCCTCTGCCTTTAAGAGCTCCTGTTTATATTCCTTCTTGAGCCTATCGAGTGCAGTTCTTGCCTTGTTGAGTGCAGCCTCCGCTGCATTTCGCCCATACTTTGCCTGCTCCAGGCCCGCCCTTGCCTGTTGTAGGGCGTTTTTGGCCTCCCTATAACTTCTTTCAGAGACACTGTGATTCTTGCTTTCAAAGAGCCTCTTTAGACTGGAATAATTCCACTTTCTAAACTCATACTCGGCACTTGCCTTCTTGACTTCGAGCTCCGCCTTTTTGAACTGATTCAAAAGCTCCCTGACTGCGAGCTCCTGTTCCCGAATGGATTTCTGGAAATGGACCTTTACCCTTTCAAGCTCTGCCTCTGTACGATTGACATCCTCCTTCAGCTCCCTGTTGTCGATGATGGCAATGAGATCCCCTTTCTTGACATGGTCTCCAACGCTTATGGGCTCCTTGACGACCATACCCGTAACCCTGGCTCCAAGACTTATCTGGGCCCCTGTGGCGGCCTTTATCTCACCGGTGGCAGTAATCACCTCGCTGACCTGGCCCAGTCTCACACTGAATTCCTTGAACCCTTTTTCCTCTTTTTTCCCCTTGAAGACCCTAAAGATGCCAAACAATATGGCCAACAAAAGGACAATGCCCACCCCGTATATGAGCTTGCGATTCATGGCTCCACCTTCCTGTTATCACTAGTGGCCGTGGTCTCTACAGGGCCGGCTATGGCCTTGTAAAGGCGGATTCTGTTGAGAATTAGCTTGAGTTGCTCTTCCACGAGCTGTCTTTCTAGGTCATCCACACTCAGTTCTGCGGTCAGAAACCTCAGATACTCTACCTCTCCTGCCAGGTATTTGTCCTTGAGGAGCAGACTGGTATTCCTGGCAAGCTCGAGCCTAGAGCTTAGATTCTCCATGAGCTGTCTCTGGCGTTTTTCCACCCACAGGCTATCTTCCACCTCTTGAATAGCAACAAGTAGGGCCTGCCCATAGTCATACAGGGCCTCGTAGGCCTCTGCCTCCTTCACCTTGACCTGGGCGCTCAGGCGACCTCCTTCAAAAACCGGTGCCAGTAGCCCGGCGGACAGGGTCGCTATCCAGTTCTCGAACAAATCCTTTGTGGCAGATGCTGCTGTGGTGATGTCACCAGTGAGATTTATCTGGGGGTACTGGTCGGCAACGGCCTTGGCGAGTCTGGAATTTGCCGCTTTGAGACGTAGAAAAAGCCTCTGACAGTCTGGCCGGCGTTTCAGCAAGGTGGATGGAACCCCAACCCTTGGCAACGGGGGAAGAGGAGGCAGCTTATCCTGGGCCTTTGTTTTGGTAAGTTTGGGGAGCTCCCCAGGGGTCACCCCTAGCAGCACGGCAAGCTCTTTTCTCGCTGTCTCCAGGGACTTGCGAATTCCTATCTCCATGGAGATATTCTGCTGCACCAGTTGCGTCTGCTGGAGAAGGTCCAAGGCATCTGTCTGACCAAGATTATACTTTTCTTCGATGATACTGAGTGAAGCCTTGTTTCTGGCAATCTGGCGCTCGACAATCGCCCTTTCCTCTTCAAGGGCCACTATTTCGTAATACTTCGAGGCCACTTGTGATGAAAGGGAAATTCTGGCTGCCTCATAGTCGGCCCTTTGTGCAAGGTATTCGAACTTGGCTGCCTTTGCACCTGCACGCAACCGGCCCCACAGGTCCAGTTCATAACTAACTGCCATATCGAGGGAAATCTGGTCCTCATTTATGTAGTCGCCATCGATCTTCTTGGTCCAGTGGGTAAGGTCTGAACCAGCCTGGATCCAGGGGAAGAGATAGGACCTTTCTGTCTCAAACAGGGCCGAGGCCTTTTTCACCCTTTCATAGGCTGACCTTATTGAAAAATTGGTATCCAAGGAGCTTTCCACCAGGGCCCACATTTCAGGGTCTGGAAGCCTGCGCCACCAGCGTGAAGTCACAGGGTCTGTTCCATTCATGGAAAAGGCGGCGGGGACGCTTACTGGCGGAGCCTCCTTGGGCCCATGATAACCGCGGCATCCAACCGAGACCATTGAGACGAGAACTATCATGGCCCATATTAAAGACCTTGTAATTTGTAGGCAGTTTTTCATAGATAAATCTCACAGTCCAGGGTCCAAAATTGAAAAATTCCTGACTAGACAATGGATGAGTAGATATTAACTTAATGGTACAAATATGCACACAAAAGCTTTATAAAAAGGCCAAATAAATGGCCGAATCGGTGTCTTGACAATTTTGCAACTGCATTTATATTGACGATTTCAGTTCAGGGCCCATAGCTCAGTTGGTCAGAGCCACCGGCTCATAACCGGTTGGTCCCAGGTTCGAATCCTGGTGGGCCCAATTCTGTTATCTTTAATTAAATTAGAGCTCTTTGGCTTTTAGAGACAACAACCATGAACAATTATCCAGCAGATAACAGCGTGGTGTGTATTTAAAAGGTGCAATCTAAAAGGTTGCACCTTTTTTTGGTGCTTATTTTCACTCATAGAGAAGAATGGAACCGTCAGTCCAAGACATAGAAAACGCCCTTTTTGACTGGGCTCCCAAACCCCTTGCTGAGGAATGGGACAATGTCGGCCTTCAATGTGGAGACCCAGATGAAAAGGTCAAAAATATCGTCCTTGCCCTGGATGTAACTCCACAACTCCTTGCATTTGCCCTGGAGAACGAGGCAGACCTGGTAATTTCACATCACCCACTCATTTTCAAACCCCTTAGTTCCTTAAATCTAAAAGAATATACAGCCCGCCTGTTGGCGGGTTTTTTACGTCATGACATCTCTGTCATATCCATGCATACAAACCTTGATTCTGCCAAGGGAGGTGTCAACGACAGGCTTTGCAGCCTTTTGGACATAGTAGATACCCGCCCTCTTCTACCAAACCCGAACATGCCGGAATGCGGACTCGGGCGCGTAGGAAGACTGGCCACACAGATGCGGCAAGAGGAACTCCTCTCACACGTTGCCCACAGGCTGAACCTTGGCCATGTGCCCTACGCAGGCTCTGCCAAGGGGCCAATCACCACCGTTGCTGTGTGTTCTGGTTCAGGTTCCACCCTTTTCGAGGAAGCTATGAAGAGTGGAGCCCAGGCCTTTGTAACAGGGGAAATAAAACATAGCGTAGCCATCAAGGCGCAAGCCTATGACATCTTGGTGATTGATGGAGGCCACTTTCACACTGAAAGACCTGTTGTCAAAGACCTGAAGGAGTTTCTGAGCAAGAGGGCGCTCGAGGAGGGATGGGATATCAGTGTGGAGATCTTCCACAACGAGACTGCTCCGCTTGGCCTTTGGCCAAGACAAAAGACATAGAACATCAAATAAAGAGGTGAGTGACATTGAAACCGGAACTATCAGTACTCATTAGGCTACAAGGAATCGATCTTGAGATCAGAAAGCTCAAGGCGGAAAAGGAGAAACTTCCAGAGAGATTCAACGCACTTAATGAGACAATCGAGGAAAAAAATAGGGAGATTGAAGAGTTAAAGGACAAGCTCGCCGACCTACGAACCAGGAAGACAGAGGTGGAAGACGAACTGGAACTCGAGCTTGAACGGCTGAAAAAATCCCAGCAGAAACTTACAGCTGTTAAGACCAACCGCGAGTTCCAGGCCCTTTCCAAGGAAATCGAGGAGATTAAAAAGGCCAACAAGGCCAGGGAGGATGAAATTCTCCAGCTTGAGGAACAGATAGAGCAGCTCAAGGGCGAAATTGACAAGAAAAAGGCTGAGATAGAGGGCTTCCAGAAGGAGGCTGACGCAGAACAGAAGAGAATCGCCGCTGCCGAAAAGGAATACGACGCAAAGATCGATGCCCTTACAAAGGAACGCAACGAGGTGGAAAAGGAAGTGAAGCCAGACCTCTTAGCCAAGTACAGGTTCCTGGCAGACAAGAGGGCAGGCCTTGTGGTGGCAGCTGTCGATGAGGGCGTCTGCAGTGCCTGCAACATGAACATTCCACCCCAAATGTTCAATGAGCTCCTTAGGGAGGAGAGGATACTTTTCTGCCCCTCCTGCCAGAGGATAATTTACGCATTGAAGACTGGGACATAGTAATTAACTTATTAGTGGTCCTTCGTAGAGGGTGGATGATCGCCTGCCCGCATTGACGGGCAGGAGGAAAGTCCGGGCTCCACAGGGCAAGGTGGTTCGTAACACGAACCGGGGGCAACCCCAGGGAAAGTGCCACAGAAAACAGACCGCCACACTCAAGTGTGGTAAGGGTGAAAAGGTGAGGTAAGAGCTCACCAGCTGCAAGGGTGACCTTGCAGGCTTGGTAAACCCCACCTGGAGCAAGACCAAATAGGGAGACGTTCGAGGGCGGCCCGTCCGAGTCTCCGGGTAGGTTGCTTGAGGTGTCGGGCGACCGACATCCTAGATGAATGATCATCGTTCCAGCTTGTGCTGGAATACAGAACCCGGCTTATAGCCCTCTCGAGGACCTTTTTATTTTAGGAGTCCGGCCATGCCAAGACTTACTCCCGTTGACATCAAGGAAAGAAAGACCAAGGGCCCAAAGCTTACCATGCTTACGGCCTATGACTATCACTTTGCAAGCCTAATCGACCAATGCGGCATAGACATGATACTGGTGGGGGACTCCCTGGGCATGGTTGTCCTGGGTTATGATTCTACTGTACCAGTGACAATGGACGAGATGCTCCACCACTGCCGGGCAGTAAGTCGTGCAGTGGAACATGCACTGGTAGTCGGGGATATGCCCTTCATGTCTTATCAGACAAGTAAAGAGGATGCCCTAAGGAATGCAGGCAGATTCCTCAAAGAGGCCGGGTGTGATGCAGTAAAGCTCGAAGGGGGAAGCCACTTTGCAGAAACAATCAGCTGCCTCGTAGCGGCTGGTATTCCAGTTGTGGGGCATGTAGGTCTCACACCACAGACAGCCTCCAGCCTAGGGGGCTACAAAGTGCAGGGAAGAGACTTCGATGCTGCCAAACGCATCTACGAAGATGCCTTGGCAGTAGCGGATGCCGGGGCCTTCGCCATTGTGCTCGAGTGTGTGCCCACCGCCCTGGCTGCCCTTATCACGCGCTCCATTGACATCCCAACCATTGGCATAGGAGCAGGAGACAAGTGTGACGGCCAGGTCCTGGTGACCCATGACATGATTGGGTTATTCGAGAAATTTACCCCAAAATTTGTAAGAAAGTATGTAAATCTTGCACCTCAGATTAAAGAGGCATTTTTGACCTTCAAAGAAGAGGTAGAAGCCGGGAAGTTTCCATCAAATGAAGAAAGTTTTTCTGGCGGAGAAGAAGCTGTTTTGGCAATTGAATCTAAGGAAACCCGTGCCAAGACTTAAAGGAGGAGGCTGATGGCCACTCCCCGGCTTGTTTTCATAAAATCAATGAGTTATCGCGTACTCCTGGTCTTACCCTTGTTTTGACGTTTACCTGCCCTTTCACATTTCCGCTTACAGTTGTTACAGATAGCTGGCTGCGTGCGCCTATTGGGATTTTTAAGACAGTACATCATAGCCTAACTCCTGTTTTCGGTCAGAATTAACCAATCCACGTTTCCGTCTCTGTTTGATTCTTAATAAATGCAACGAGTATGCCAAAATCGAAAAACATAAAAATTACTTTTGATTTTTTTAATAAAAGGGGTGAAAGAAGAGGAAAAAAGTGGCTTTTAGTAAAAAAAAGAGAAATTAAATCATAATTAGACAAGATAAACAAACATCGCCTAATCCATGGGAAAAACTATTTAAAGTATGATTTGCTTATTTGAAATTTAGTGTGACAAAAAATATTCAGTCAAAAAAATGACGTGGCATTTTGACACATCTGCCACGTCATTTTGCATTTCAAAGCCTGAAGACGAACGTTAGACAGAAAGGGAATGCACCTTTGTCTGCCCTACTCCTTCGCCCTTTTCGCCTTTGACGAGCTCCTTACTGGCCTTAACCACCGAATCCACGTCCAGACCAACCTGTTTCCTCAAAAGCTCCTGGCTTCCATGCTCAACGAACCTGTCAGGAAGCCCCAGACGTTTCACCTTTACCTGCTCCAGACCCATGTTGGACAGTTCCTCCAAAATGGCAGAGCCAAAACCACCCTTCAAAACGTTTTCTTCAATGGTGACGACCTTGCCACATTCCTTGGCAGTCTTGTCAAGCAACTTGACATCCAGGGGCTTGACAAACCGTGCATTTATCACAGCTGCCTCTATTCCTTCCTTTTCTAGCTCCTCGGCTGCCAACATGGCAGTCTGGACATGATGTCCAATGGCCCAGATGGCCACGTCTTTCCCCTCTCTTAGAAGCTCGGCCTTGCCAATCTCTAGTTCCTTTAGCTGCCAGTCGAGGCTTACCCCCACTCCATTGCCCCTGGGGTAACGAACAGCTGCTGGCCCATTGTGCTTGACTGCAGTAAAGAGCATGTGCTGAAGCTCATTCTCATCCTTCGGGGCCATTACAACCATATTTGGTATCATTCTCAGATAAGACAGGTCAAAGACGCCGTGGTGGGTTGGCCCGTCATCCCCTACAAGGCCTCCCCTATCGAGGGCAAAGACCACAGGAAGATTGGTAAGGCACACGTCATGAATTATCTGATCGAAGGCCCTTTGGAGAAACGTGGAATAGATAGCGACAATTGGCTTGAGCCCTTCCAGGGCCATGCCCGCTGCAAAGGTCACTGCATGCTGCTCTGCGATACCCACGTCAAAGAATCTGTCTGGCACCGCCTCCTGAAGGGCCTTAAGACCCGTGCCTGCTGGCATTGCCGCAGTAATGCCAACTATCTTTGAGTCTTCCTTGGCAAGTCTCACCACTGTTTGCCCAAAGATCTCGGTGTAGGACGGCGGCTTAGGGGCAGAGGATTTCTTGGGCTTGCCAGTCTTGATGTCAAAGGGACCAAGGCCATGAAACAGGTCTGGATGTTCCTCTGCAGGCGGATATCCCTTGCCCTTCTTGGTAAGAACATGCACCAAAACCGGCCCGGGAACGTTTTTCACGTTTTCAAAGGTCTCGATCAAGGTATCTATATGATGCCCCGGAATTGGCCCCACATACTCAAACTGCAAGGCTTCAAAGAGCATCCCAGGGGTCAAGAGACTTTTCAGGGAATCCTCACTCTTTTTCAGCACCTGCCAAATGTTTTCACCAACCTCTGAACGCTTCAAGAACGATTCGAGGTCCCGCTTCAGCTTGGTTGCCAGCCTGCTTGTGAGCTTTCGGCTTAGAAAGGAGGAAAGGGCACCCACATTGGGGGATATCGACATCTCATTATCGTTTAGGACGACTATCAGATCCTTGCGCAAGTGGCCTGCATTGTTTAGGGCCTCAAATGCCAGGCCTGCAGTCATGGAACCATCCCCGATCACAGCCACGACCTTACCTTCCTTGCCCAGGAGGGACAGGGCCGTGGTGATACCCAGTGCGGCAGATATGGATGTACTACTGTGCCCGGTATCCAGAATGTCATGTTCACTCTCGGACCTCTTTGGGAAGCCGCTGATTCCATCCTGCTGTCTCAAGGTGGAAAAACGGTCCCTCCTGCCTGTAATCAGTTTGTGGGCATAGGCCTGATGGCCAACGTCCCAGATGATTTTGTCTTTGGGGGATTCGAAACAGTAATGAAGGGCAAGGGTGAGCTCCACAACCCCGAGGCTTGGAGCCAGATGACCGCCCTTTTCCGCAACTGTCGTCACTATGGTATGTCTAATCTCTTTAGCGAGCTCATTAAGCTCCTTTTGGCTGAGATTTTTTAAATCCTGCGGACTATTTATTTTATCCAATATGCCTGACATATTATTTAAACTCCTTTTACCTGTCTCTTTCGACAACATAGATGGCAATGGCCCTCAGAGGCTCTGCTTCAGACCCAAATCCAGAAAGTGCATCAAGGGCCTCCATTTTTAGATCCTGAGCCCGCTTCCTTGTCTCTTCGATACCAAACAGCGCTGGATATGTGGCTTTCTTGTTCTTCTCGTCAGAACCAACAGGTTTTCCAAGCTTTTTCTCGTCCCCGATTACATCCAACAGGTCATCAACCACCTGAAAGGCGAGCCCAAGGGCCGTTCCATAGTTAGACAGGCGTTCCACTTGTTCAGGGGTCCCCCCGCCAAGAAGAGCTCCCATCTCAACGGATGCCCTTATCAGTGCCCCTGTCTTGTGTCGATGAATATAGGCAAGGGTTTGCGCATCAACCGGTTTGTCTTCGAACAAAATGTCTGCAGTCTGCCCTCCAACCATGCCCGCGACGCCCGCGGCCTTGGCGAATATGGAGATTGCCTGGTTCAGTATGCGCCCTCCCACATAGGAGGTCAACTCCGGATGGGTCATGAGCTCGAAGGCATAGGTCAACAGCCCGTCTCCTGCCAGTATTGCTATCGCCTCTCCGAAGACCTTGTGACATGTGGGCTTGCCACGGCGCAGGTCGTCATCGTCCATGGCTGGCAGGTCGTCGTGTATCAAGGAATAGGTGTGAACACACTCCATGGCGCATGCAGCAGGCAGGATGGTGGAAAAATCGCCTCCGACAGCCTCGCACGCTGCCATCATGAGGATGGGGCGTACCCTCTTGCCCCCGGCAGAAATGCTGTACCTCATGGCCTCGACCACCTTTCCAGATGGCCCTTCAGGTTGCGGAAGAAGTCTGTCTAGGTGCTCATCAACCAGTTGCTTGCGTTTTTGGATATATTCTTTGAGATGAAATTCACTCATTTTACTGTGGAAAACTATTGGAAAAATTAGCAAATTGGAAAAAGATTAGACCTACTAGGATACCTTTTACTTCTTAGAAATGTCAAACACTTTTTATGTAAGCACTCTAAGGAAACCACACGTGATGGGACCTAGAAGGATTTAAGACAGTTACAACTTGGAAGGATGAAGGAAATGGTCGGGGCGGAGGGATTTGAACCCCCGGCCCTCTGCTCCCAAAGCAGATGCGCTACCAGACTGCGCCACGCCCCGCTGCCACTTCTGCAAAACGCGTCCTATTTACCATACATTTTCCAGCAGTTCAAGCTATTCGTTGCCCAACATCAAAATACCCTTGTAGAGGTAGTCCAGCCCAGAGGCCACCGTAAGAATTGCCGTGACCACATAGCAGCAAAATTTCATTCTTTCAAGGTCTATAAGAGTCACCGTTGAGAACAAAACAATGAAGACCGTGAGCAACTGGAACAGGGTCGTAAGCTTGCTGATGATGGTGGGATGAATCTCAATTCCAGAGTGAAAGAGTAGCAGCACCAGGACCCCAAAGACAATTATTATGTCCCGACTTATGACCGTCACTGCCAGCCAGTTGGGCAAAAGACCAATCACTGCCAGTGTGATGTAGGCCGAGGCAAGGAGGGCCTTGTCTGCTATAGGGTCCAGGATGGCACCTATCTTTGTCTTCTGTTTCATCACCCTGGCCAGAAGGCCATCAAGACCGTCGGACAGCCCTGCCACTACAAAAACCGCGAAGGCAAGCTCAAAACGTTTATTGATAAGGAAGATTACGAGAAGCGGAGTTAGAAGAATCCGAAGTATAGTTAAAAGATTGGGTAGATTCAATTCACAGCCTTCCAGATATCGGATGCATTCATTAGCTGCTCCGGATTAAACCATTTTATGCTTGGATCCTTTCTAAACCATGTAATCTGTCTCTTGGCATACCTTCGCGTATCCCGCTTCATTTCAAAAATGGCCTGACTCAACTCCTTTTCACCTAAAAGGTACGAGATAATATGTCGGTACCCTATGGATTGCAAGGGCTTTAAGGCCGGACTCAACCCCTTTTTTAATAGCTGGATAACTTCTTCCAAAAAACCTTGCTCAAGCATCATGTCCACCCGTTTGTCTATGCGACTGTATAATTTGTGTCTTGAAAAAATAAGTCCTATTTTGAAGATGTACATCCCCTCCTCCAAGGGCCTCCAGCGATGTCTTTGACAAAGTTCTTGATAGCTGGCCCCTCCGCCAGACAAAAGGACCTCGAGGGCCCGTGCAAGCCTGTAGGTGTCTCTAGGGTGGATCTGTGATGCACGCTGGGGATCCAGGGTCTGCAAAGTTTTATGAATCTCCTCGTGCCCCTTTAGCCTTATCATCTCTTTAACCTGGTCTCTCAAGGCGGGCATGGTGCCAGGAAGCGTCGAAAGCCCCTCTTCCAGGGCCTTCAAATAAAAGCCAGTGCCTCCTACCAGCACGGGAACCCGCCCCCTTGCCATCACCCTTTTAACTGCCATTGTTGCGATGCGAGCAAAGGATGGGGCATCCATAACGTCCCAGGGATCGCGAATGTCAATCAAGTGGTGGGGCACCTCTGCCAGCTCCTGCCTGGTTGGCTTGGCAGAACCAATATCTAGACCCCGATAGATTTGGACGGAATCAAGGTTGATTATTTCACCCTTTATCCTCTTTGCCAGCTTTATTGCCACTGCCGTCTTGCCAGTGGCAGTTGGCCCGACAACTGAAACAATGGGAAAGGGCTTGGGAAAATTGTCCTTGGCAATCACTTTCTGAAAAATCTCTTGTGCAGTTCGTCCAGGCCTATCTCAACCATTATTGGTCTTCCGTGGGGGCAATTGGTAACACCCTTACCGAGGCACTGGTTCACCAGGGCCTCCATCTCTGCCCTTGCAAGCCTTTTGCCAGCCTTGGTTGCAAGGGAGCATGACAGGCGACTGAGACAAGACCTCAAAAGCTCACTACTATCCAAGTGGGGATTTTTCAAAACCTCTATGACGGTTTCCTCAACTGTATCCCCACGCTGTTTGGCGCCAGATAAAAGGGCAGGAACCGATCTTACAACCACTTGGGACTCTCCAAAACTTTCTGCTTCAATACCTATTTGCTGAAGCACGCGGAAGGCAAGCTCGATACCCTCCATCCACTCTGGTTTCGCATCGATGACCTTTGGAATCAGAAGGTTCTGCCTGGAAAGGACCCCTCTTGTCTTGAGCTCTTCCATGAATTCCTGAAACAAAAGTGCCTCATGGGCTGCATGCTGATCAAGGACTGTCAACTTGCCATTTCGTTCAAAAAGTATGTAACTCTTGGCAAACTGACCTATTATCTCAACACCTGAGCTTGCCTCGGCCTTGGCCTCGGTAGTTACATCAGAAACCTCCGATCTTTCATCATCCTTATTGGTTTGGGTAACATAGGGGACCGATTCGTCTGACGATTCCTGCACAAAGGCTGAAGGGGCCTGTGCCTCATCCTTTTCAAACCATGACGGCGGAAGTGTTAGGTCAAAGGAGGATGTACTACTGGCAGATCGATCTGGTTCACCTTCCACCTCTTTTTCAACATTAGAGACCTCACTTAAAGGGCCAAGGTGGAAGGCCTCTTGCTGATTCTCCAAGGCATCCCTTACTCCATGAAACACCAACCTGTAGATATGGCCTGGGTCCTGAAAACGCACCTCTAGCTTGGTTGGATGCACATTCACATCCACTGTTTCAGGCGGGCATTCAAGAAACAGAACCCCTGCAGGCTGGTTGCCCTTTACCAGGTAGCCTGCCAGTGCATCCTTTACGGCCTTCCACAGGACCGGGCTCGAAACTGGCCTGCGATTCAAAAAGAAATAAAGGTGCCTGCTAGTAAGCCTCAGACCTCCTGGGTCTGCCACAAAACCTGAGATTTCCATGCCTGCATATGTGCGTTTCACCTCTCTTAAATGCTCCATAGCCTGTTTGCCTAAAAGAGGCTCTATGCGCTCCTTTAAGGGGGCACCTGCCCTGCAGGACAAGACATGCCGCCCCTGTCGCTTGAGCCTGAAGCCAACTTCTGGGAACGCGGCACAAAAAAGCTGAACGACCTTCAGACACCTTGCGTACTCAGTTTGATCCGACTTTAAAAACTTTGCCCTGGCAGGGGTCTTCAAGAACAGGTCCTGAACCCTCACAACCGTACCTTGGGGGCACGGCTCAGGGAGAACCGGGCCAACCATTCCAAAATCCACCTGAAGTTTCCAGCCACCCTCTGCTCCTTTCTGCCTCGAGGCCACGGTCAGCCTGCTAACCGCTGCGATGCTGGCCAGGGCTTCCCCCCTAAAACCAAGGGTGGTTATGGCAGCAAGATCCTCCTCAGAGTCTATCTTGCTAGTTGCATGGGGCTCGATACAAAGCTCAAGATCCTCCCGAGACATGCCAACACCGTTGTCCTTGACCTCGATTAACTCCTTGCCACCCCTCAACAGGGAGATTTCAATGGAGCTGGCATCTGCATCGAGGGCATTTTCAACAAGCTCTTTGAGGGCAGAGGCTGGACGCTCGACCACCTCGCCTGCTGCTATTTGATTGGCAATGTGTGTTGGTAGCCTTCTTATCTTTCTCATCACTCTTTATGCCTCTTGCTGAAGCGCGTTATAAAGGGCCCTTGCCACGCTTTTTGGAAGACCTGGCACAGACTCGATCTCTTGCAGACTTGCCGATTTGATCGCCCTGACACTGCCAAAATGCTCCAGAAGCTTGCGCCTCCTCTTTGGCCCAATACCTGGCACATTATCCAAATGAGACGTAAGGGTCTTTTTTGAACGCTTCTTTCTGTGCCTCATAAGGCCAAACCTGTGGGCCTCATCCCTTACCCTTTGGCAAAACCTCAACACCCTACTCTCTCTAGCAAGAAAAAGGGGCTCCTCAACCCCAGGGAGATAGATCTTCTCCCCTTCCCCTCCCCTGTCCTTTGCAATGGAAATCAGATCAAGGCTGTCTTCAACCCCAAGGTCTTTTGCAGCCTGAAGGGCCATGGAGAGCTGGCCCTTTCCCCCGTCAATTATTAGAAGATCCGGCAGGTCTTCCTTTGATATGCCACTTTTTAGCCTTCGCATCACCACCTCATGTATCATGGCATAGTCATCTGGCCCAGGAGCAGAAAGGTTATAGTGGCGATACCCCGCCTTGAAAGACTTTCCCCCCTTGAAACACACGAGGCTTCCAATGGAATCGAGGCCAGAGGTATTTGAAATGTCCACACCCTCAACGTGATATGGCACCTTTTTTAGCTGAAAACAGGACTTGAGCTCCTTTGAAAGCTCATCCCACTGTTTCTGCCTAGATAGCTCAAGACCCAGGGTCTGAACAGCATTTAGCCGTGCCGTATCGAGAAGCCGCCTCCTCACCCCTGACTTTGCAGTCCTTACCAAAACCTCCCGGCCCTTTAATTCAGTAAGGAAATTGCCAAGCTCCTCGAGGACCTGCGGAGAAAGGGAATCTGGCAACACCACCTCACGAGGGATCTCGTTTCCTGAATAATAAAGGCGCAGAAACTGCGAGTATAACCGCTGCCCCCCTTCTTGAAGCCCCTTTTCAAGACCAAAGGCGTGCTTCTCCCTGAGGATGCCCTCCCTGACCTTGAGTACAGCCGCCTGGGCAATATCCCCATGCTCTTCCAAAAAGATGATGTCTGCACTAAAACGCTGGGAAGAGACAACCACCTGCTCACCAACGACACCCTCTATGGCCTGTATTCTGTCACGCAAGAGGGCAGCCCTTTCGAAATCAAGCTCCTGGGCGGCTTTCTCCATCTCCTTTTTCAAATCCGCGATTATCCCCCTGGTCTTACCCCCGAGAAATGCCCTGACCCTCTTTATTTCGTTCTGGTACTCATCCTTGGTCACCTGCCCGGTACATGGTGCAGAACATTTGCCCACCTGAAACTTGAGACAAGGCCGCGATCTGTTTTTCATAATTGAGTCCGTGCAGGTCCGTATTCCAAAAAGGGTGGTAATTAGGTCCAGGGTACGCCGCAACTCCTTTGCGGAAGTATATGGACCAAAATAAATCGCTCCATCCCTTTGCCTTTTCCTAGCGAGGCTAATGCGTGGAAAGGGTGATCTGACACCTATCTTGAGAAAGGGATATGCCTTGTCGTCCCGAAGTCGAATATTGTAGCGGGGCTTGAGCTCACCTATGAGCTCGGCCTCAAGAATCAATGCCTCCCTTTCCGATGCCGTTACCACAATGTCCAGATAGCGGGCCTTTTTGAGCATCAAGGCCGTCTTTGGGGCATGTTGAGCACCTTGTCGGAAGTAGGATGAAACCCGGTTTCTCAGGCTCTTGGCCTTTCCCACATAGAGATATTTGCCAGAGTCATCCTGAAAGATGTAGACGCCCGGGCTTTTTGGCAGAAAAGACGCATCAAACCCGCTACTTAGATCGTATTTAAGAGCCCTCTTAGACCACTCCATTTTGCATCATTTCCTTAAATAGCAAGGCATCCCTTGGGGCACTGCCATCTTCCGTATTGTCAAAATATACGAAGGCATCCTTTCCAAAATCCAAAAGGAGATCTCTCCAGTGCTTTAGCCCCTGCTGGCCATAGGCACCCCTGTAAAGTCCGCTTGCGCCATGAAGACGCAAGTAAGTGAAATCAGCCGTAAATATCTCTTTCATGGGATATCTTCCAGAGCTATGGCTAATCACCCAGGCAATATTTCTTGCCGAAAGCTCGGAGAAAACCTCTTGGCAAAACCACGATTCATTTCTGGCCTCAAGGGCCATCTTGCAATCATCCGGCAACTTTAAAAGGAAGGAACGAAATATATCCCCCTGATATTCAAGGCTTGGAGGAAGCTGAAAAAGCACGACCCCTAGCTTTTCCCTGAGGATGCGCGCCCTATCAAAAAACATGTCTATGGAATCTTTTTCCACATCGAGACGCTTTACATGGGTGATGAGCCTTGGGGCCTTGACCGACCAGAGAAAATCCTTTGGAGTGCGATTGTACCAGCCAAGCCAAGTCTTTTCTGGATAGGACCTGTAGAAGGTTGCATTTAATTCAACTGTGTCGAAAAATTCAGCATAGACCTCCAGATAACGCCTTTTAGGGGTATCCTTGGTGTATATGCTGCCTATAAAAGTTTCGTAATTCCAGCCACTTGTCCCGATTCTGTATCTTGGTGTCATAGAATATTTTAAGATGCCATTTAACTTCCGGAAATCAATAAGTAAAACCGATGAAAGAATTACCTGAGACTGCTTTGGTTTTAAGATAAATTTATTTTGGCAGGATTAAAAGGGCGATTAGCGAGTGGCTCGAAGAGCGACCTTTGAAGTGGGCCCCACATTTTCGACAATGACTATTGTTCACTTATAATGGAAATTTTCCCATACACCTCCTAGGCAGACACCTCATACCTGGAACTGTTTCTCAAGGAGGTCAGACAAAAAGCCCTCAACCTTTTCATATTCTTCCTTTATTTGTGCCAGCAGCTTATCAAGTCCATCAAGGGCCTTTTCCTTGGCCTTGGACTCCATTTGATAACAGAGTCTGCTAAGGTTCAGGGCACCCAGAAAACCAGTTGTGCCCTTGAAGGTATGGGCATTGTATGCGAGGCTTTTGTGGTCGCGGTTTTTCAGTGCCTGCTCCATTGCCTTGATATACTTGGGACTCTTCTCAAAAAAGGTCTCGAGTGTCTTTGAAAAGACCCTTCTGCCAGAAGCTTTCTCCAAAGATATGAGCTCTTGAACCACGGTGAGATCCACAATTGAATCTGTGGCTGGCGGGTCGACAGGTTGCTGATGTTCCTGAAATGAGGGAACCTCCTTTCCATCACCATCTCGACAAACCCATTTCATCAACATCTCTTTTAGCTGACTAAGTTTGAAGGGCTTGGCCAGATAGTCGTCCATTCCCGCAGCCAAACACTTTTGTCTATCCTCTTCCATGGCATAGGCAGTAAGGGCTACTATTGGCAAATGACCTTCCTTTTCCTTGCTCCTGTAAATCTCGGTTGTCTTGTAGCCATCGAGAACTGGCATCTGACAATCCATGAAAACGATGTCAAAGCGTTGTTTTTCAAGGATATCCAGGGCCTCATTACCGTCTGCAGCGATGGCGGTATCGCACCCAAGGGAAGAAAACATCTCCAAACATAGCTGGCGGTTGATGGGATTATCCTCGACCACTAGTACACGAATGCCCCTGAACTTGTCGCTGGGCTCACTGGGCTTTGCGACATCCTTTGCTTGTACCGCTTCCCTTTCTTCTTCGGCACTGGTCTTTGCCAGAACCTCGCCAAGTTTGACGTAAGCATCGGCCTTTTTTACAAAGGTACATCTTCTTCCATCTATGCCCTGGGGTTCGTTCTGACCAATGAGACAAACAAAGGAGCCTTTATCAGTTAATCGCTCAAGGGACTTTAGCTCCTTTTCCTCAAGACCATCCACATCAACTATTATCCATTGAGGAGTGGGATCCTCTGACAGGGATTTCCAAAGATCATTCACTTCTTCCATAAAGGTATAGTCGAAGTTAAGTTCTTCCAGAACCGACTCAATCTGTTCCCTCAGGAATGGTTCAAAGGCAAGGACCAAAGCCCTCTGACTTGCCCTTGGTTCAGGCTCGTGGATAGCAGGGACGTCCTCTGGCAGGTCAAAGGGTATACGGCAGATAAAGCGGGAGCCATACCCTAGTTCGCTCTTGACCTCGATGGAGCCACCCATTCTCTCAATGATGCCCTTTACTATGGCAAGGCCAAGGCCTGTTCCTTCGTAGGATTTCGAGGAGGACTGATCCGCCTGGGAAAAGGCGTTGAATATGGCAGATTGTCTATCCTTGGAGATTCCAATCCCCCTGTCTTCCACCTCCAAAAAGAGTAGCACTTTGCCCCTGCCGCAGCTGCTAGAGCCACCCATCTTTATGCGAATGATGATATTCTCGTTTTCTGTGAACTTGACTGCATTGCCAACCAAATTAATCAAAATCTCCTTCAGTTTGTCAGCATCACCAAGGATTGTCCGGGGAATCTCCTTATCCCACGCAAGATATATATTCACCCCTTTCTTCTGGGCCTGAATCTGGAACAACTCTATAATTTCCTTGGCAAGATCGAGAATGCAGAAGGGTTCCTCCTTTAACATGATCTTCCCGGCTTCCATGCGGGAAAAATCCAAAATGTCATTGATGATGCTTAAGAGGATTTCACCCGACTTCAAGATGGACTCGACTAGCTGGCGCTGCCTTGGGGTGAGATCTGTATTCAAAAGGATTTCCGCCATGCCCAGGACACCATTCATAGGGGTCCGGATCTCATGACTCATATTTGCAAGAAAACGACTCTTGGCCTTGTTGGCCTCTTCTGCCTTGTCCTTGGCTTCCTTATATTTGATGACGAGACTTTCGAGTTCCCTATTGATGCGGGAAAGCTCTTTAGTCCTGTCGGCCACCTTCTGCTCGAGATCCTGCTGGCTCTTTTTCAACAGGGTATCCCTGTTTTGAATCTTATCCAGCATGAGATTGAACTGTTCAATAAGCAGTCCAAGCTCATCCTCTGAGGTCTTTTCCACCCGGTGGGAATAGTCCCCTGCATTGGCTATCTCTTGCACCGAGGCTATGAGTTTGTTAATTGGCCGAACAAGTCTATTTCCCAGGTATCCGGCAATGAGAAGACAAATGAGTGCAATGACCATCGTGACGAATCCAACTAAAATGGCCGTGGACTTAAATGCCTCGTAAAAATGGGAAAGGTCCTTTCTTACCCAGATATATCCGACCTTTTCCCCCTTCCAGGTAATCTCTTCTAGGCAGTCGTGATAGTTTGTAAAAAGTGAGGAAAGGCTGAAGGTTCCCTTGTCTCTATGGGAAGATTCAAGTCTCAAGTCATTCAAACTGTTTATAAATTTCGGACGGTACAGACACACGAAACGGGTGCCGTCCTTAAAGAAGAGACACGCCTGACTTATGTCCGTCATGGACATTAGGGGGGAGAGAGTTTCCCTGGCAGCCTCGTCATCTTTGAAGCTGATGGCTGCAGCACAGTTTGACCCAATGACCCTGGTGAGCACAGAGGTTTGAAGACGATGCTGAACCTGGCTGTCCCAAAAGTAATAGCCAAGAAACAAAAGAGCACATGCAAAGAGCACAGATACCGCAACTAGCCCCATGAAAAAGGCAATTTTATGCTCAATCGAGGTAAAAATGTTCATATAATAAGTTTGTGTGCCAACCTGAGCAATCTGCTACTGAGCCTAAGACTGCTAGCATCTGCCACTTTCAGGTTAACATCAAACCTAAGCCTGGAATCAGCCATATATAGAGCTATTATAATGCCCTTTTCAGCGGCATCATTACGGTCTGATATGGTCAGGACATGATGCTTTACAGCCTTTTTTACCAACTCCTCTTTAATGGGAAACCAACTTTCAATGTATAGTATATCGATACCATCCAATTGTGAATAATCCTTCATGGATATTACCGAAATTTTCATGCCCTGACTTAGTTTCCCATCGAGCTTCTTTATTGCATTGAACATATGTTCACGGGCTATTACCCCAATTATGAGGCGATCCTTGTCCTTTTTGGACTTTGGCCAGCTGACATATTTGGTGAATTGGTAAATAAAGGCCGTCTTCAGTTCACATTCTGTGCTGACAAAGGATTCCTTTCCCTTGGTGACTGACAAAGGAAACAGGAAGATCAACGCCATCAAGGACACCAAAAAACTCCCATGCACCAGGCGGCTGAGCAGAATTTTATGTTTGTAGGGTGGTCCTGACATGGCTCAAACCTCTAGAAATGCCACGTAATCTTGGCATTTACGGAACGGGGAACCTCTGTGTCCACAACGTGCAAGAACTCGTCGCGAAATTCAGGATGATAAGGATCCAGGAGGTCCTTGCCATCGATTGAAAATTCCAATTGCTTGGACGGGTGATATCCGAACCTGATGTCCAGACCTGTATAGGCCGGGATATCCAAGCGTGAAAGACTCGAGGTGTAACGAAGCCACACATCCAGTTCCATGCTGGATGTCAGGTCCATATAGGATCTCACCGAGACCTTGTGGTGAGGCGAAGCCATGTAATGCACAGTCAACTCGGTATTGTTCCGATATTTGGATTTCACCCAGAAGTTGCAATCCAAATAGGAGTAGGAAAGTTCAACCCTCCACCACTTGAAGGGTTTTACATTGGAGGTCAGTTCCACACCATAGGTGTTACCCTCTCCATGATTTCCTGGGTCTATGGGGGTTATCTCATATCCGTGATGTTCAAAAGGAGTTCCCACTGTACCTGAAAAGAGATCCGTGTAAAAATTTGCAAAACCCGTTACATCGACCGTGAGATTCTTGCCCGATCTCCATCTGTATCCCATTTCATACGACCAAACCTTTTCGCTCTTATAATCGTCACTTCCCCTGAAAACCATAATGGCGCCTGGGGCAGGAATGTCGTTGGCAGGAGGCCCAAGGATCCAAATTGCATCCCGGTTGTATCTGCTAGGGCTCCTGACCGCCCTGGATACTGCCATCCACAAATCCTGATGAGAGCCTAGGGAATAGAGAAACCTGAAGGTTGGCTGTGCCTCTAGACCCGAGTAGTTGTAATGGTCCAACCTCACTCCAGTTATGAACCGGAGCCTTTCAAGCCAGAATTTGAATTCATTTTGGAGAAAAAGGCTGAAAAGATCATCCTTACGCCTTCTGGGTATGAATGAACCATAGCCAGTGTGGCCATGACTCATAGGAATGTCATCGCTGGTATGCCGGTACGTTCCACCCCATACAAAATCCACGAGCTCGCCTACACACCAGTGATTCTTGAACTCAAAATCGATTGTGTCCCTGGTCTGGGATGTAAGCTTTGAAAACTTGCGCTCTGTATGGTCGTAGTAAAACCTGAAGAACAGATCCAGGCCCTTCCTGAACCTATGACCGAAGTCGCTGACTAAATAACCGCCTGAGACAGGCACGTTATTCTTCTGGATTACATGCTTTGAATATGTGCGATCTAGCCCGACAAGCTTGTTCGTACCCCTTCCAGTGTACATCTCCCCCTTCAGGGAGACTGTGTTTGCCTCGGGCAACTTGAGATCAGAACGAAACCCTACCCTGTCCATGAACCAGTCATCCCAGGCCGTTGATCCATCACTTTGCACCTGTTGATGACGCTTAAAGGTCTTTACATAAAATCTTGTGGCACCAACATCGCCCATGCGAACACCATATCTGGCCGACAGGGTTCCTCGATTTTGATTACCTCCAGAAACACTCACCATCCCCCCCACTGTATCTGATGCATTCTTTGTGATTATGTTAATTACGCCATTTACAGCGTTTGTTCCCCAGATACTCGCTCCAGGGCCCCTTATCACCTCTATTCGTTCGATATCCTCTAGTACAGTATCCTGAACGTCCCAAAACACCCCTGAAAACAGGGGGTCATAGAGGGTTCTTCCATCCATCAAGACAAGGAGCTTGTCTGAAAAAAGCCCATTGAACCCCCTGATGGATACAGCCCAATTCCCATTGTCCAGCTTTGCCACATTCACTCCAGGAACCATTCTGAGTGCCTCGGGAATCGTCTCTGCACCAGAACGACGAATGTCTTCAGAAGTGATAACGTAAACAGCAGCAGGAATATTCCGAAAATTTTGCGGCTTTTTGAATGCAGACGTCACCTCCACATTCATCAGCTCCTCGAGGTCCATTGACAACAAGCCCTCAAGCTTGTCCTCCTTGCCGGAACAAGCCAGTGTCAACGTAGGGGTAAAGGCTACGAAGAGTGAAATCAGGGCAAAAACTCCAACAAAGACGGCCAGACGGCCCTTTGAACATAAAGTGGATGGAATCTGCATGATGGAAGAAACCTCGCTGTTTTGCCAGTTTCTTTGAAATTATTTTACATTTTACTTATATTAACCTAAAAAAGACAAGCATTATAACTTTAATTATCAATTTTAACTTGCAACTAAGGAATTTAATCTATTTCGCCGGCTATTGGTGGATGTTAAAATAGAGACAGAAGAGGATCTATTTGCACAGTGAGGAAGGAGTAAAAATGGCAGAAAATCCAGTACTTGAAGCAATTTATTCAAGAAGGAGCGTAAGAGAATATACAGACGAGCCGGTAGACGACAGTCTCATCCGCGAGATAATAAAGGCAGGGATGTGGGCGCCCTCTGGGCTGAATAATCAACCCTGGCGTTTTGCAATAGTCAAATCTCCAGATCTCAAGGCAAAATTTGAACCCCTCACAAAATATTCGCGAATAATCAAGGGTGCAGCAGTGCTCCTGCCTGTCTTTATCGACAAGGAGGCAATGTACCACCCGGTCAAAGACCATCAGGCCATAGGTGCCTGTCTGGAGAATATGCTCTTGGCAATACACAGCCTGGGACTTGGTGGTGTCTGGCTTGGGGAAATATTGAAGAGCGACAAGGAGATAAGGGAACTCCTTGGACTTGGGGACAACCTGGAACTCATGGCAGTCATCGCCCTGGGGCATCCAGCCAGGAAGGATCAAAAATCCCGCAGAAAACCAATGGAAGAGCTCATAGTCTTCGAGGGTTAAAATGACAAATCATTGCAAAGAGCCACACGTCTTTAGACCCTTGGAGGGGAAAAACATCGTATTTGGCATAAGCGGCGGTATTGCCGCCTTCAAGGCCGCGGATTACATAAGGGGCCTTAAGAAACTGGGGGCAAACATCAAGGTTGTTCTGACTGAAAATGGGGCCAGATTCGTAACTCCCCTGACCTTTTCGGCCCTCACTGGAAACCCTTGCTTCCACTCCATGTTTGACCAAAACAACCCCAGTTTCATGCCCCATATCGAACTGGCAAACTGGGGAGACGTTCTCGTTATTTTGCCTGCCAGCGCAGACATAATTGGCAAAACCGCAAATGGTATCGCCGATGATCTCCTCACCACACTCTTCTTAAGCTTCGACTCCAAAAAACTTGTCTTTCCCTCGATGAACCCTGCAATGTATGAAAATCCGGCGGTTCAGGACAATATCCAGCGCCTGAGGGACAGAGGGGTTGTCGTAGTGGAACCTGAAGAGGGCACTGTCGTCTGTGGAGCCAAGGGAAGGGGCAGGCTGCCAGGGTTTGACACCGTTCTTGTCCAGATACGAAAGGCCCTGGCCCACAAAGACCTCAAGGGGCTCAATATCCTCGTAACCTCAGGCCCCACGAGGGAACCCATTGACCCAATAAGATTCATCTCAAACCGCTCATCTGGCAAAATGGGCCTTGCCATCGCCAAGACCGCCTTTATCAGGGGGGCCAGGGTACGCCTCGTAACTGGGCCAACCTGCATGGAACCCCCGCCCTATTTTGGTTCCATTCAGGTGGAAACAGCCAATGAAATGGCCCAGGAAGTCTTCAGGGAGGCAGAGGCGGCAGATATCATCATCATGGCTGCTGCAGTGGCGGATTATTCACCTGTGACATATTCTGCCTCAAAGATAAAGAAGTCTGACCAGGAGATGACCATCCGACTCGAAAAGACAACAGACATCCTGAAGGAACTTGGTGCCAGGAAAAAACCAGGCCAGATTCTTGTTGGTTTTTGTGCCGAGACTGAAGATCTCATTGAAAATGGCTTCAAAAAGCTTGAACAAAAGAATCTGGACCTGATAGTTGCCAACAATATCACTGAACCTGGAGCCGGGTTCGATTGGGATACCAACAAGGTGTATCTGATAGATCCGGACAAAAATATAGAAGAGCTGCCCTTGCTCCACAAGGAAGAGGTTGCCGAGAGAATTTTTGACAGGATCTTAAAACTTAACTCTGGTTCATAAAATCATACACGACTGTCAAGTAACTCCAGGGCAAGCTCTGCTGCCTGGCTCGATGCACCCTGGGACCCAAGTTTCTTTCTGAGGGCAGCAAGCTCCTTCTGCATCTTGCTTCTGGCAGAATCAGATTCCAAGAGCTCCAGGGCCTTTGAAGCTATCGTTTCTGGGTTGGCATCATCCTGGAGGAGTTCTGGAACAACCTCTTTTTGGGCAATGAGGTTTATGAGGCTCACCCAGGGCACCCTTATGAGTCTTTTCCCCAGAAAATAGGAAAGTGATGAAACCTTATAGATGACAACGAGGGGTGTGCCAATAATGCCCACCTCAAGGGTTACGGTGCCAGATGCTGCAATGCACAACTGAGACGCCTTTATGGCTTCATAGGTCTTGCCTTCAACGAGTTTAACGTCACATCTTGCCTGGGAAAGAAGGCTTGCCACAAAGTCACGATTATGGCTGGCTGTGGACTCTCCAAGGGCAACCAGAAAGCGGACTCCTTTGCTTTTAGCACCAATTTTCGAGGCTGCATCCAGCATTATGGGAAGATGTCTTTCTATCTCCCCTTTCCTGCTCCCAGGCAGGAGGCAGATGATGGTGTCGCTGTCTGAAAGGCCCAGTGCCCTTCTAAGCCCCTTGCCATCAATGGAGTCAGGATCCAGGGAATCCAGGAGGGGGTGGCCCACAAATCTGGCATCTATGCCAAAGCGTTTGTAAAACTCTTCCTCAAAGGGAAGAATGACGGCCATCTTGTCCACGACCTTGGCAATCTTTTTTACACGGCCCTGACGCCATGCCCACACCTGGGGGCTGATATAGTAAAATACCGGAATCCCAAGGGACTTTGCATATCTGGCCATGAGCAGATTGAACTCCGGGAAGTCCACTAGGATGAGCAAGTCTGGCCGTTTGCTTCGCAGCCATTGCCTGGTCTTAAGGAAGGCGGAAACAATGGGAATGGCATGGGAAAAGACCTCGGAGATACCAACCACAGAGATGGTATCACTCGAGACAACCACTTCGCATCCGGCCTCTGCAAGGTGTTGACCGCCTACGCAGCTTATCTCAATGTCTGGACGTCTCTTCCTTATCTCCCTGACAAGGTGTGAGGCATGCAGGTCTCCAGATGCCTCGCCGGCAATGACAAAGATCCTATTTCCAGACATCTTTGATATTGGCCTGGGATAAGGCCTCATCGATGGCCTTGTTAATCCGCAAGGCAAGATCCAGGGCTGCCATACCTGCCCTGCCGTCAACCATTGGGCGCCTTTTCTCCCGGACGTTCTTTACGAAGTCCCTGAGCTCCAGATCCAGGATGTCCGCATCCTCATGGCGAATATACTCTGGCCGGATGGAACTGACCGGGTCAGGGGCATTCCTGTCAGCAGTGACAATGAGGTTGTTTTTCTCAGTACAGTCTGCAGACAGATAGCAGCCAGGCTGAAATACCCTGATGCGCCTCAAATCAGTAAGGGAAATGCGGCTGGCAGTAAGATTTGCCGTACAACCATTTTCAAAAATCACCCGCACGTTTGCAATATCGATGCGTGGAGTCAAGACAGGCACCCCGGAGGCACGAATTTCCTTTATCTCGCTCTTCACCATGGAGAGCATTATGTCTATGTCGTGAATCATCAAATCCAGGACGACGTCCACATCCGTGGCCCTGCCCTTGAAACCGCTAAGCCTGTGGGCCTCGATGAACACCGGGTGCGTCACCCTATCCATCAGGGTGACAATGGCTGGATTATACCGCTCAAGATGCCCAACTTGCATGATAAGGCCCTTGGCCTCAGCCAGGTCCACAAGCTCCTGGGCCTCCTCTGTGGTGGTTGTTATGGGCTTTTCCACCATCACATGAACTCCGGCCTCGAGAAGATTCTTGGCCACTTCATAGTGGGCAGTAGTGGGGACCACCACCGATGCGGCATCGATCTGTGGTATCACGTCGCGGTAATCTGAATATGCCCTGGAGGCAGTCTCCAAGGCTACAGCCTCTGCCCGTTCCCTATCCACATCCACCACTGCAACGAGATCCACATCTTCCATTGCAGCATATTTCAGGGCATGAAACCGCCCTAGGTATCCCGCTCCAATAACTGCTACTTTCATGGCTGTTTTATTCCCATAACACAGATTCCCGCCCTGTCTGCCAAGGCAAGACTTTCTGACATATCAAAAAAGAGTGATACCCCTGCCTCTGCAGCCAGGACGTCCGCCCCTGCCTCTATCATGGTCTCAATGGTTTTCAGGCCAACAGAAGGAAGATCGAAGCGTCTGTCCTGATTGGGCTTACAGATTTTTACCACCACGGCCCCCCCTTTTGCCAGCCTTCCACCGCGCCTTATCGTCTCATCGGTTCCCTCGATGGCCTCCACGGCCAAGACTACCTTATCTTTCACAACTATACATTGGCCTATGTCAAGGTCGCCTATACGCTTTGCGATCTCAAACCCGAAGCGCACGTCTTCCATCTGCTCTTGCGTGGGTTGCTTCTTGGTAAGGATGCCTTGGGGGAAAAGGAGATTTTCCAAAAATAGGGTTGGTGATACAACCTCGAGACCCTCTTTTTCGAGCTCGGCGGCAACGAGGCGCAAAATGGAATCGTCCAAGTGGCCATCCATGCTACGCCAAAGGGCAAGGGCCCTCATATCGGGCCTTACATCCACAAAAAGCCTGGTCTTTTTTATGGTGCCAGCAAAAAAGACCTTGGTAACCCCGTTCTTTTTAAAAAAGGATATGAGCTTGCCCAACTGACCAAGATGAATCCACTTGGTCTTGACACAATATTTTTCCAGCTCCTTTGAAGTCTCGCCCTTGTGGCACAGACCATAGACCCTATAGCCCTTGCGGGATGCTGCCTGGGCGCACAGCACAGGAAACTGCCCACCGCCTGCCACTATTCCAACAGAGCCTTTGTCCGTTAATCCTGATTCCATTCCCCGGCAGGCACGCCTCTTTTTGAATTTCTTATAAAATCAGTGAATTCCTTGACCTCTGGGCTGTCGGGAAACGCGGCGTCAGCAAGATCGAGCCCCTCGGTGATTGTGGCCGCCTTTTTGAACACTATCCTGTAGGCCTCCCGCAGCATTTCTATGGTCTCTTTGGAGAATCCTGCCCTTCTTAGCCCAAGCACGTTTATGCCATGAAGGTTGGACCTCTGCCCCTGGTACTTCACAAAGGGTGGAATGTCCTTGTTGGCACCAGACATGCCCCCTAGGAAGGCATATTTCCCAATGTGACAAAATTGATGGATTGCAGAAAGCCCGCCGATTACTGCATGGTCACCAATTTCCACATGGCCACCAAGGGTTGCCACATTCGCCATGATTACCCCGTCACCCAATTTGCAATCATGGGCAATGTGACAGTATGCCATGATCATGCACTGCTTGCCCACCTTGGTGAGCCCACCACCCTTGGGCGTGCCCCTGTGAATGGTGACGCTTTCGCGGATGATTGTAGATTCGCCAATCTCCACCGAGGTGAGCTCACCCTTGTAGGTGATGTCCTGGGGCGCTGCACCTATGGATGAGAACTGAAAAATCTGGCAATTTGCACCTATTGTGGTCTTTCCGTCTATGACTACATGGGGCCCCAACCAGCAGTTGTCGCCCACCTCGACGTGCGGCCCCAAAACTGTGTAGGGGCCGACAGTCACGTTATTGCCTAGCCTACAGGCAGGGTCCACCACTGCTGTAGGATGAATGTTGTTTGTACTGTTCTGTGCTGACATAAATTTTTATTAAGTGGCCAACTGGCCTTGTTCCCTGAACCTTGTTCGAATCAACCTACTATCTGGAAACTGCTGCCATGAGAATCGCCTCGACAGCGGTCTTTCCATCCACTGACGCAGTTCCTTCCATTTTCCACACGAGTCTCTTTTTCTTCACAAGCCTAAGCTCCATGTCGAGCCTGTCCCCAGGCCTGACAGGCCGTCTGAACCTGACGCCGTCCATGCCTGCGAACACAAAGAGCTTGTCTTCCAGCTCCTCTGGCGCTGTCTTTTTCGCAAACAAAATGCCAAGCTGTGCCATGGCCTCTAGTATCAGTACGCCAGGCATTATGGGTTCTCCAGGAAAGTGACCCTGAAAAAAGGGCTCGTTTATGGTCACATTCTTGTAGCCTCTTATATACTCATCAGGCTCAAACTCGACAATCCTGTCCACAAGCAGAAACGGATACCTGTGAGGCAGCAGATTCAGCACCTCAAATATATCGTTTGTACTACCCTTTCCCATCTCCCTCTAGCCTTTCTATCCTTTTCTTGAGCTGTTTCAATTCCTTGAAAAGATCTGGCAACTTTTTGAGCACATTGACCATCCTCAGCCATTTAAGATGGGGCATTGCCGGGATTCCAGAGACCGTCTCACCGGGTCCAATGGAATGGGGCACCCCAGACTTTGCACCAATCCGGGCCCCGTCCCCTATCTGGATATGGCCAACGACGCCTACCTGGCCACCCATCATCACGCCTGCCCCAACCTTGGTGCTGCCAGAGATGCCCACCTGGCTGACGATGACACAGTGGGGGCCAAGGCTCACATTGTGGGCAATCATAACGAGATTGTCTATCTTGGTCCCCTGCCCTATTCGTGTCTCGCCTATGGCAGCCCTGTCGATTGTGGTATTGGCCCCTATTTCCACATCGTCCTCAATTACAACTATCCCTGTCTGGGGGATCTTTACCATGCCCTCGGGCCCAGGGGCGTAGCCAAAACCATCTGCACCTATGATGGCCCCTGCATGAATTCTAACGCGGCGTCCAATGCGACACCCTTCATAAACGACCACATTGGGGAAGAGTACGCTTCCCTCCCCGATCTCCACATTGTCACCAAGTACAACACCTGGATGGATATGGACCTTCTTGGCGATTTTGCAATTAGCCCCCAAAACGGCCCCTGCCTCTATGGTGACCTCGCTGTCTATTTGACAATCCGGGCCAACCACTGCCCTTTCATCTATGCCCTTGGCATCAAAGGGTTTTTCCCAGAAAAGCTTTGCCGTTTGCGCATAGGCAAGGTAAGGGTCCTTGACGAAGATGGCGTTTTCCACTGGCTGGGCCTTCCAACCCTTTGGCAAGATGAAGGCACACGCCCTTGAATCTGCCACCTTGTCTGCCAGGGACTGGCTTACTGCGAAACTTATCTCATCAGGGCCCGCATCTTCCAGGCTGGAAATGCCACGAATCTCGAGGGAAGGGTCCCCCTGGAACTCACCACCCAGATATTCTGCTAGGGCCTTTAAGGTTACACCGTCTTTGGTATCCACTAGAAGTTTCCTCCCATCCGGAACTCCCAGTTGCTCTTGTCGTCTCCAGGCTTTCTGTCAAAGTTATATCCCCATTCAACCCTTAGGGGCCCCATGGGAGAAAGCCATCTTACACCGGCTCCTGCGGATTTTCGAAGATCGGTTATGTCAAAGCCTTCGTCTGTATCCTTGCCCCAGACATTTCCCATATCGAAGAAGACGACCCCGTTGAGGCCCATCTCCTTGAGAAGCGGGAATATGAGTTCGCTCTGCATAAAACCCATGTACTCGCCACCAATTCTCTCGTCTGTCTCTGGGTCCCTGGGGCTGACATCTCCATATTTGTACCCCCTGACCGAATCGAGACCGCCAAGGAAGAATCTTTCATAAACAGGCAGGTCTCCGCCAGGCCCATCAACCACGTAGCCTGCACCGATCCTCACATGACCCGTTATGAAGTGCCAGATTGGGTGATAATAGCCCACTTCCCCCCTGAACTTGACAAAGGATGCATCCCCGCCAAGGAATGCGCCTGCACATTCCATTGATATGTTGCTTCTCCAACCCCTGGTCGGGTTGAAGTAGCGGTTTCTGGAATCATAGGTCAACCCTGCGCTCAATGACCTGGTCGATTTTATGTCCCTAGAACTCCTGATGATGTATGAGGCGTTGTCATCTATGTCTGAAAGATCGGTGTTATCGATTCTGCCACCAAAGAAGAAGCTAAGATTATCCGTCAGGGGGTAGCCAAACCTCAAGGATCCACCAACACTATCCTTGGTGTAGTCAGAGTAATCATACTGCCAGTTGTATAAATCGACTCCCAGGGACAACCTGGTATCCTGGAAGTAGGGCTCAAAGAAGCTCAGTGAGAACCGCTGTGTACTGCCGCCTATTATTCCCTTGAAGCTCAAGGTCTGGCCCTTGCCGAGGAAGTTTCTCTGACTTATCTCGCCCATGAGTATCAGCTTGTCCACAGAGCTGTAGCCTGCGCCGATACTGAAGGTTCCAGTTGGCCTCTCCTTTACCTTTACATCCAGATCCATGTGGGACTCGTCCTGGGCCGGCTTGGGGGTGATGTCCACGTCCTCGAAGTAGCCAAGGCGTCTCAGCCTGTCGTTACTCCTCTTTAGGCCAGTTGCACTAAAGGGCTTTAACTCCATGACCCTCAGCTCTCGCCTGATGACCTTGTCCCTTGTCCGGGTGTTGCCTGTGATATTGATCCTGTTGAAATAGACCTTTGGTCCCTTGTTGACCACAAAGGTGATGTTGACCACCTTCTTTTCTGGGTCCTTGGTAATCTTCGGGGTTATTGTGCAGTGGGCGAAACCCTCATCGGCGTACATATTGGTGAGGGTCATGATGTCCTTTCGCAGGACTTCCTGGCTGAAGTAGTCCATATTCTTTATCTCGAGATGGCTCAACAGCTTGTATTCGTCTGGGAAGAAGTCCTGTTCTATGTCTACCTTGCCAACACCATAGCGCTCCCCTTCATGGACAGGGATGGTGACGTAGATATCGGCACCTTTCCTCTCCACCCTGGGCTGCCCAACCTTGGCATCTACGTAACCGTGATTGTGGTAAAAGGCCGTGAGCCTGCCCTGGTCGCGCTCCAGTGCGTCCCATTTGAGGACGCCGGCATTCCCCTTGACCATGCCGATCAAGTTGCGAAGGCTTGGGGTCCACCACGGCTTTTTCTCAGTGACTTCCATTATGTCTTTGAGGTCATCCTGGGAAAATGCCTTGGCCCCTTCTATCTTGATGGACTTTATATGGACCTTCTCTCCTTCGTTGATCTCAAAGATCACGTCAGCGGCCTGATTCGAAACAGGCCTAACGGATACTGTAACAGTGGTGCCTGCATAACCCTTTTCTGCATAGAGGGCCTTTATCTTCTCGGCGTTCTCCTGCAGGCTCTTGTCCTTGATAACGGTATAGGGCTTGAGATCCAGCACATCCTTTATTTTGTCGTCTGCTATCTCCTTGTTGCCCTCGAATATTATCTTTCTGATGGCTGGCTTTTCCCTGACCATGTAGGTGACGACCTTGCCTTCGGGGGTGTCCTGAACGTCCACTTCAACGTCGTCAAAGTAGCCCATCTTGTATATGGATTTGATATCCTCGGCTATTGTGGCAGGGTCATAGACCGAACCCTTTTCCGTATGGATGTTTTGCAATATGGCATCGGTGCCAACCCTCTTGTTGCCTTCAACCTGAACCTCTGCCACCCTGTACGGGATTGAAAAATCCTGATTGATTTTAAGAGCAAGGAGTTTTACAAGATTCCTGAGCTTTGACTCTGGCCCTTGAACAAAGGCCACAAAGGGCTTTTTTTCCTCAGTTGCCTTGCTGACCACAAAAAAATCCAGGCTTACCACATCTCCAAGCCTGGACACAGTTCCATAGATGCCATAGTCCGCCCCCTCATCTTGCACAATGGCCCTTGCCTGGGCAGGAGTTTCTGGAGAATCACTTGCCACGACCACCCTGTGCCCCTGGGACTCAAGCTCCGAGACCAGCAACTCCTTAACATCGCTGGTAATCGCCTCTCCCCCCTTGGGCCCGATGTAGGAAGGCTGAAACAGCACGATAGAGGAAGGACGTACAGAAATATCATCGATGGAGGCATCGATGGAGCCACGAGCATTGGCCACGAAACCAACCCAGAGTGCCACAAAAAAAAGGAGCAAACCAAAAGTATTAAATCCCTTGTACACCATGTTAAGCCGCCTCATCCATTACAAATTCGGCCAACCTTTCCTTTGCCAGCTCATAGGCCCTACCTGATTTCAGTCCGATGCACCTGTCTGTCATTCCGGCAAGGTTGAGATTATGGGTAACAATTATCAAAGTGGCCTTGACCTCCTCCCTAATCTTGAACAGGAGCCGCGCAACCTTCTGGCCACTCCTTTCATCGAGATTCCCCGTTGGCTCATCTGCCAGTATCAGACGTGGATTCCTGACGAGCGCCCTGGCAAGGGCCACTCGCTGTTGTTCTCCACCAGAAAGTTTCTTCACGTTTAGCTCCTCTTTGCCGCCGAGTCCCAGATAGTCAAGCAGCTCTCTCGCCCTGTCTATTGCATGTCTTTGCCCCTCGCCTGCAAGAAGACATGGCATCATAACATTTTCCAGACAGTTGAATTCAGGCAGAAGATGATGAAACTGGAAAACGAACCCAATCTCCTCATTTCTGAAACAGGAAAGCCGCTTGTCTGGCCACGAAAAAACATCCTGTGAAAAGTGGAGAATCGTCCCGCTGGTAGGCCTGTCCAATGTGCCGATAATGTGTAAAAGGGTGGTCTTTCCCACTCCAGACGCCCCGACAATGGAAACAGACTCATTTTCATAAAAGGTGCAAGATACGTCCTTGAGCACCTCTAAGGGCTTTCCTTCAAGACGATAGGCCTTTTTTAGCGACCTGACCTCTACTGCGGCACTGCCGTTTCTCTGCTTAATTATTAGCCTCCCTTTCAAAAAGGTTGGACCAGGCACAAGTTTGTTTTAATTGATTGAACGTGACAAGTGATAACAAATATACTCGAGGCAATCAAGGTTGGAGTTGATTCAGAAGTCTGGCATGTCGGAGGCGGCTTCCTTGACCCTTTGGAGCTTTCTTTTAATCCGTCTCTTATCTGCCTTGTCTTTCGCCTTTTTTAGCCCCCAGGAATATTGCTCGAGGGCCTTCTTGAATTCCTGACGCGCAAAATAGACATCCCCCAGATGCTCTGCGATTATTGGGTCATCAGGAACGAGCTTCCGTGCCTTCTGTATGTAAAATAATGCCTTTGCGTAATTCTTTTTCTTGAAATAAAGCCAGCCGAGACTATCCAGAACGAACCCATCCTTGGGTACGAGGCTCACCGCCTTTTTGAGAAGCCTCTCTGCCTCATTCAGGTGCTGTCCTAGCTCTGCATAGGTGTAGCCAACATAGTTCAGTGCCGGAACATAGTTGGGATCTATCTTGAGCACCTTTTTGGCATAAAAAATGGCCTCATCCTTTTTGCCAAGCTTATCCAGGAGCATCACAAGGCTCATCAACAGGGGTTTGCTGTCTGGATTGTCCTTGATTCCCTTCTTCAGGACCTCGATTGCCTTATCCGGCATATTGGCCTTTTCATACAGTGAGGCAAGGGCGTTGTAGATGTCCACCCTGTGGGGGTATTTCTTGATCGCCTTCTTGAGCAGATCTGCCCCCTCAGAGACGTTCCCCTGTTTTTGAAGAAGCCGTGCAAGCCTGATGGCAGCATCCACTCCCACTTCACTATCTAGGGGTATCGAACGGTAGACTGAAAGGGCCTCCATCTCCTTGCCGCATCTTTCAAGGGCAAGACCAAGGTAGAAATTCACCTGGACATTGTCCTTCATGCGCTCCCTCAAGGCCTGAAGAATGTCCAGGGCTTCATGGGGTCTGTCTAGCTCAAGGAGCACGAGTGCCAGCCTGAACTGGACATTTGCATCTGAAGAGGCAATCTGCTTCAGAATCTCTATCTGCTTGAGGGCCTCTTTTTGCTTCCCATTTTCCAGCAGGAGAAACAGCAGCCTTTGTCTGGCCTTTATGTTGTCATGTTGCCTGCGTATGACCGATTGATAGGTCTCTATTGCCTTTTTAACCTTGCCCTGGCGTTCATAGACATCGGCCAGTTCAAAAAGGGCCGGGGTGAAAAAGGTGTTTTTTTCAAGGGCCTTTTTGAAGTACCGCTCTGCTTCCTTGTAACGCTCCCTGTCCTTGGCCATCTTGCCCAGGAAGTAGTAGGCCATGAAGGCCTTTTGCCTGTCGAGCCTTGCAGCCTTTTCCAGGATGGCCTTTGCCTTGTCCCACTGGTGCCTTTCTGCATAGAGGGTTCCAAGAACCAGAAGGGCCTGCTGGTTTTTCGGGTCCTTGGCAATTACCTGTTCCAAGACCTCTGTTGCCTCATCGGTCTTGTCCTTGTGGATCAATATCTTGGAAAGGAGCAACATTAGATCCAGATCGTCTGGATCATGCTCCAAGGCCCTCTGAATCCATTCCTGTGCCTCATCGAGCTTTCCAAGTCTGATGGATATCTTGGCAAGGGCCTTTAAGACATCCACAGAACCTGGATCGAGCTCATAGGCCTTCTTGTACCAAGTCCTGGCCTCCAGGAGATTGCCATCCAACTCTTTCTTCAACCCCATCATGTAGGCGGCATAGGACCCAGACTTGGACTCCAGGGGAAGGGCCATTGCAGGGGCGATAAAAAGTGCAACTATAAGTGGAATAAGGACAAAGAGACGTAAGCTCATTTACATAACCCGCCGTACCAACCTAGCAAATAATAGATTCCATAACGTATCACAGTAACAACCAAATGGAATATGACTTCAAGACATTTAGACAGGAGAGGCACCAGGAACGATGTCCGGAAGTTGAGACTCAAGGAACTTGCCTAGCTTCTTTTTGAGGCGTGACTCTATCTGACGCACCCTTTCCCTTGAAACCCCAAACCGTTCTCCGATTTCCTGCAATGTTTTGGGCTCTTCAGCCAAAAGCCTTTCTTCAAATATAATCTTTTCCCTATCCTTGAGGGTAGAGGCAAACTCCTGAAGCTTTTCATGGAGTTTTTCCTGCATCTCCTGCTTTGCCAATACCTGCTCCACCTCAGGCTCCTTGCTTGGCAGAAACTCCATGTAGCTGTCTTCGGAATCCTGCTTTACAGGGGCATCTAGGGAAACCTCCCAAGACCCCATCCGTTGCTCCATGTCTATCACGTCTTGTTCAGACACATTGAGCCTCTTGGAAATTAGTTTCGGCACTGGCTCGAAACCCAAGGCCCTGAGGCTCTCCTTTTCTTTGTTCAAGTTATAAAAGAGCTTTCTTTGGGCCTGGGTGGTACCAATCTTAACCAGCCGCCAGTTGTCCATTATGAACTTGAGGATGTATGCCTTTATCCAGAAGGATGCATAATAGGAAAACTTGACCCCTTTGTAGGGGTTGAACTTCTTCACGGCATGCATGAGCCCAACATTGCCTTCCTGGATGAGATCCAGGAAATTCTGCATCCAAAACTTCTGGAAATCCAAGGCAATCTTCACCACGAGCCTCAAATTGGATGTAACTATCTTATGGGCAAGGGCTGGGTCCTTGGTCTCATAGTAGGCCTTGGTTATGGCCTCTTCCTCCTCCTTGCTAAGAAGCGGGTACTTGTTGATCTCCGCCAGGTATCGCTGCAGGTTATCCGCTTCGAGGGGAAGCAGATCCTTGCTAGGGCTCACTGCGGGAACGCTGTTTATTTCTTTTTTCGCCTTTGTTGCCTTCTTCTTTCTGCCCCTGGGCCGACCTGGCTTTCTTTTTTTCTTGGCTGTTTTTTGGGTCATAAACCTCCCCAACTTAGATCTTGGCTAATACGCCTTTGTTAACCTCATTCATCTTCTCTGTTCCTGCTAACTTCTCAACAAGTCTCAAGGCAAACTCCAGGGCCGTGCCTGGTGCCTGACTTGTGACAAGAAGGCCATCAGCAACCACCCTGTTATCTGAAAGTTGGGACTGTTTTACTGCCTCCCTGCAAACAGGATGGCAAGTTATCTCTTTACCCTGACTAAGCCCGTGCCTGTCCAGGATTGTGGGGGCTGCACATATTGCACCAACCATCCTGCCTTCGTCAAGCTGACGTTTTAGCATTCCGACCACCCTGTCATCCTTGGCAAGGGCCTCTGTGCTATCCAGACCACCTGGCAGTATTATAAGATCGAACTTTTCATCCTTTATCTCATCCAAGGTCACATCAGGGACGATTTTTACATCCCTTGCCGAAGGTACAGGCCCTTCCTGCACCCCCGCTATTTTTATGTCTATACCTGCCCTGCGAAGTATGTCCACTACAGCCACTGCTTCCAACTCTTCATAACCTGGGGCCAGAATGATGACAGCCCTTTTATCCATTTCCACAAACCTCCCAAACAAAGTTTCAGGATAAAAAATATTTGGGGCCTGGTACGGGTTGCGATTGCCCTGTGGCCCCTAGAGACTACAATTTACTTGAAGCCTGAGAGAAAACCACTATCTTTCAAAGGCATCGAAAAAAGCACTTTAAAATTATATTAAATTTGAAGAGATAATACAAAATTTTTATGCTAACAAAGGAAAAAAATTCAAGGGGAGATACTAAAGTGCCTAAGCTTGCGCTAATTGGCAGACCAAACGTGGGCAAGTCTTCCCTGTTCAACAAGCTCACCAGGTCAAAGGCAGCACTAGTTGCGGAAACCCCGGGCCTTACCCGGGACAGGCGCTATGCCAAGGCCACATTCCCACAGGGCGAGGTCACCATCATCGATACAGGGGGAATCGCCCAGGGGCTGGAAGATCCCCTTGCCCAGGATGTGGTCAACCAAACAAACCAGGCCATAAGTGAGGCAGACGCCCTGCTTCTGATTTTCGACGGCTCAGAAGGTCTGACACCAGACGACCTGGACCTTTTAGGCCTCGTACGAAGGTCAAAAAAGCCCTTTGTTGCCGCAGTCAACAAGATAGATTCAGACCAAAGGCTGGCAAACCTTGCCGAATTCTATGAGACAGGTCTGGACCAGATCGTGGACATCTCGGTGAAAACGGGCCGTGGTCTAAACAAGCTCAAAGATGTGCTGTCAAAGTTGCTCTTCAAGGAACCCAGGGCTGAAGTCACCGCCCCTTGTGAAGACGAGGGTGACAAAGCTTCATTAACTGAAGACGAAGCAGGGGAAGACGAGCTTACCCCCATAAGGGTGAGCATTATTGGCAGGCCAAACGTAGGCAAATCATCCATATTGAACCGAATCCTTGGAGAGCCAAGGATGGTTGTCTCCGACCTTCCGGGGACAACCCGGGACGCCATCGATTGCCTGGTGGAACGGCCAGGTCATCGGCCCATCATCTTCGTGGATACTGCAGGGGTGAGAAGAAAGTCCAGGGTGAAGGACAAGATAGAGAAATTCAGTGCCATAAAATCCCTCGATTCCATCAAGGACAGCGATATCTGTATCTGCGTATTTGACGCCTCTGAAGGAATCACCGACCAAGACAAGAGGCTCGTTGGCTATACCTCACGCTTCGGTAAGGGCTGTATCACCCTCTACAACAAGTGGGATCTGGTCAAGTCTGACCCGACACGGGTGCGCATCTTGAATGAGGAGGCAAAGTTTCTCAAAAAACTCGTCCCATATGCCCCGCACCTGAATGTATCGGCAAGGACAGGAAAGAACCTGGACAAACTTTTCCCCCTGATAGACGACGTCTTCCATGACTACAACTACAAGGAAACAACAGGAAAACTCAACCGTATTCTGCGCCAGGCCATTGCCAGGAGGAATCCCCCTGTGACAAAGGGACACTATCTGAAGCTCTACTACGTTACCCAGACCGATACCAAGCCGCCTACCTTCACCTTTTTTGCCAATTATCCGGAACTATTTCCCGACCATTACAAGCGGTATCTGAGTAATTTTTTCAGAAAAGAGCTGAACATACCGCATACTCCCATAAAAATCGTGCTGAGGGCAAGGTAAATGGCAAACATTATAAAAATAAAGGGAAAACCAATAGGGATTTTCGGGCTGGAGCTCGCCCTGAACAAAGTGCGCACCCTCATGAAGGAGGAAGGGCTCGATGCCAAAGAGGGCGCAAGGAAACTTCTGGAGATTATTCAAAGGAAAAACTACATCCCCTCCTCGGTCCGAAGTGACTATTTGGAGGCCCTGGAGCTTCTCTTAAAAGAGGAAAGTGACGTCAAAGGCCAGCAGGAGCAGGGCCCCCTTACCGTGCGGATACTTGGACCTGGCTGTATTGGGTGTAACCGGATAGAAGAGCTTGTCTTGCAGATCATGTCAGAAAAGGCAATTGCAGCAGACATCTACCATGTAACCGACAGGGACGAAATCCATAGATACGGAGTCGAGAAAACCCCTGCCCTCATGATTGGAGACAAGCTTGTAAGCAGTGGCAAGATTCCATCAAAGGCAGAGATAGAGCTTTGGCTCACACAAAGCTGACTGTTCCCCGAACCCTCAAAGGCTCATGGGGCCTGGGAAATGTCCCAAAAGCCCCTTTACATGCCCATTCTACAACGCCACATGAAGGCCCATTCGGTGGTAGATCTCTCGTCTCAGCTCCCGCAAGGGTCCAACGGATAGATCGCGCGGATGGGGAAAATCGAGGTCCAGATCCCATGCAACCTTTGAAGGGCGGTCAGTGAGCATTATTATCTTGTCCCCCAACTGAAGGGCCTCGTCGATGTCGTGGGTTATGAACAGAATCGTCATGTCGAACATCTGGTGAACATTCACCATCTCCTCCCGCATCTGGAGCCTTGTGACAAAATCTAGGGCACCAAAGGGTTCATCCATGAACAAAATATCCGGGTTCATTATAAGGGCCCTTGCAACCTCGGCGCGTCGCCTCATGCCTCCCGACAGCTCATGGGGGTAATGATCTCCAAAGCCTGAAAGACCAACGAGCTCCAGGTATTCCTCTATTTCCTCTTGAGCCCCTGGGGAGCGGGCATCTTTCAGCCCTAGACCAATATTTTCCCTGGCTGTAAACCACGGGAAGAGCCCATCTTCCTGAAACACGCACACGTGTCTGCTGCTTGGCCCCTCAACCTCTTTGCCATCGATGAGCACACTGCCTGAAGTAGGCTCTTCAAAGCCTGAGATAATCCTGAACATGGTGGACTTTCCGCAACCAGACGGACCAATGAAACATGTAAAACAGCCTGTTGGTATGGAAAAAGAGATGCCATCCAGGACGGGACAATACTCATGGGCTCCACACTGGGAGTAAAACCGCTTTTTGGTGCGCCGCTCGATATATGCCTTCTTTAGCTCCCTAACCTCTATTTTTGTCAACGTCTTCTCCTGCTCCATGTGACACTTGGCATACGTTCCAAAAACCTCACCAAATAATCAAGCACCAGACCAATCACCCCGATGGCAACCATCCCTGCCACCACCCTGTCCATCCTGAGGGAATTTCTCGCATCGATTATCAGGTATCCCAGGCCAGACTTCACTGCAATCATCTCCGCAGCCACGATGACTAGCCACGCTGTGCCAAGGGTTATTCGAATCGCCGTTACGATGTCTGGCAACACTGCAGGAAGAATGACCTTCAGATAGAGTTCTTTCCCCTCGAATCCAAAGTTTCTGGCCACCCTCAGATACGTGCTCCTTATGTTGAGTACAGAACTGGTAGTGAATACCACCAGGGGGAAAAAAGAAGAAAGAAAGATGAGAAATATGGCAGGCTTGTCACCGATTCCAAACCACATGAGGGCAACTGGTATCCAGGCAAGGGGCGATATGGGTCTTAGAAACTGGATCAGGGGATTTAAAAAATCGCGCATGGATCTTTGGCGCCCTAGGAATAGTCCCAGGGGAACGGCTGTAACCAGGGCCAGATAAAAGCCCCAGGTCACCCGAAAGAGGCTGGCCACCCCATTCTTGTAAAGCTGGCCATCGACCAACATCTCATATAGGGCCTGGGCCACTGCATAGGGCCTTGGGAACATGAAATCTGGCACCTTCAACAAGACGACGCCAGCCTGCCAAAGGACAATCAGGGCCAAAAAGCTTAGAAGCGGCTTAAATCTCTTCATTTCCAGCCCCTATAAATCTCTAGCCTGGGAACGTGCTCGAGCAGATGATGCCTTTTCATCCTCGAGGCTATCTGTGAAAACTCCTCTTCACGGGGCAAGATGTCTTCATAGCTGACCTTGCCCCCAAGAAGCACCGCGCCTATGAGTTTGGGGCTTAGCCCAAAAAATCTGGCACCAATTCGGGCTGCTTCTGCCCGGTGGTTGTCTATCCATTTGCCTTGGTTGTAAAGCCCCCTAATCAAGGTGTCTAGCTTTGCTCGTTTTCCATCAAGGGCATCCTTTCTCACTATCAGGATACTTGAAATGAAGTTTGGCCAAATTTCGCGAATATCCCTTAAGATTACCCCGGTGCCAGCCAAGACCGACTGGGTGGCATAGGGTTCACCAACGATATATGCGTCAATGGCACCTGAAGCCAGGGCAGATGGCATGTCTGGGGGCGGAAGTTCCACCCGCGTAACCTTCTGGATGTCCACACCCGAATCCTCGAGAAAGGACAAGAGAGCCAGATTCTGTGTGCTGAATCTTATGGGAATGGCTACGGTCTTGCCTTCGAAATCCCTTGGACCATGAATGGGCCCACCCCTTGCCACCACCAGACCTGTTCCGTTTCTGTGGCCCAAGAGGGCCACCTCTATGGGCACCCTTTGTGCAGCAAGGGAAATGGCTATTGGTGCAAGGATGAGGGCACAATCAAGCCTGCCCCCCTTCACCGCCTCTATCATGTCGGGCCACGATGTGAATTTGATTGGCTCAACATGTCTCTTAAAAAATTCGTCCCTTTCCATTGCTATTGGCAGAAGGAGATGACACGTGATGGGCAGGTAACCTATCTTGAGATGCTCGCTGGTCTGACCACCGCTTGTAAGCTGAAAACGCGCAAGGCTTATCACCACCAGCCACACAATGGCCAGTAACAGCGCACGTTTCTCCGGCCTCGTCTTTTGCATCTCGGTAAGCGGGTTCACACTCTATTTATCGACATTTCCCCTTGATTTTTTAATAAGTATCTCTTTGGATATGGACTATTTTTGGCCAATGGCAGGGTTGCCCTCATTTTGATAAGTGTTTAGAGTAACTCAGCCAATTTGGCGGCTATTTGACAATATTTATTCTGGTTTACGGGGTGACTAATGAAAGACGTTGTAAATGTAGGCATCGTTGGCTTTGGTACGGTAGGAAGCGGTACTGCAAAAATTCTCCTGGAACAGCGCCACCTTTTGGAACAAAGGGCATCCACGGCAATAAATCTCAAGTGGATCTGTGACAAGGACATCACCACCGACAGGGGCTTTCCAGTACCAGAGAATATCCTCACTACAGATATAAACACCTTGCTGGATGATCCGGAACTCGACATCTTCGTGGAGCTAATCGGTGGCATAGAGCCTGCCAAGACATTCATCCTGAAGGCAATAGAAAAGGGCAAACACGTAGTCACTGCCAACAAGGCCCTGCTTGCAACCCACGGATTTGAAATATTCGAGGCAGCTGCCAAAAAAGGGGTCGAGATAGGCATAGAGGCAAGTGTTGGTGGTGGCATTCCCTGCATCAAGGCCCTGAAGGAGGGGCTCGTTGCCAATAACGTAAATACGGTTCTTGGCATAATGAACGGCACTGCCAACTACATTCTTACAAGGATGACCCAGGAAGGCCTGCCCTTTCAGGAGGTGCTAAAACAGGCCCAGGAACTTGGCTATGCCGAGGCAGACCCCACCTACGACGTCGAAGGCATAGACACTGCCCACAAGCTTGCCATCATGTCTACCCTTGCCTTTGGCAAAAAGATTGAACTTTCAGACATTTACACCGAGGGCATTTCCAAGATAGAACCCATGGACATCTCCTTTGCCACCGAACTTGGCTACAGCATCAAGCTCCTGGCCATTGGCAAGAAGAACAGCCAGGAAACCATCGATGTTCGCATCCATCCCACAATGATTCCCCAGGATCATCTGCTCTCCCAGGTAAATGGGGCATTCAATGCAGTCTATTTCGTGGGAGATTCCGTGGGCAAGGTAATGCTCTATGGCATGGGCGCAGGCCAAATGCCAACGGGCAGCGCCATAGTGGCAGACGTTGTGGATATTGCCAGAGACCTTGTACGGGGCTGTATTGGCAGGGTCCCTGCCCTGTCACAACCCTTTGACTCCATAGGCCCAGCCTCGATCAAGCCTGTAGAATCGGTCTTGTGCAAATACTACTTCAGGTTCTCCGTAAAGGACAAACCCGGGGTTCTCGCAAAGATCTCTGGCATCCTGGGCAAAGAGGATATAAGCATCCATTCTGTCGTGCAAAAAGGCAGGGCCCATCGCTCCTCTTCGGTTCCAATTGTAATGCTCACCCATGAGGCAAGGGAAGGTCAGGTCAAGAAGGCCCTCAAAGAAATCGACTCGCAGGACTTCATTCTGGACGAAACCATGATTATTCGTATAGAAGACATGAAGGCATTGGAGGAATCGTAACCATGACGGATGCAGCAACCAACAAGGAAAAACAGGTCTTGCAGGAAGATTCTGAACCTATTTCACATCCAGTTGACAAATACGTGATTCTCATTGGTGACGGGATGGCTGACTTTCCCGTCAAGGACATAGACAACAAAACCGCTCTCCAGGCCGCCAGGACCCCTTTCATGGATCTTCTATCAAGGCTTGGTGAATTCGGCTTGGTCAAGACCATCCCCGACGAACTTCCTCCTGGCAGTGATGTCGCCAACATGAGCCTTCTGGGCTACGACCCTCACAAGTACTACACAGGCAGAGGGCCGCTGGAGGCCGCTGCAATGGGCATTAGCATGAATCCCGAAGATGTGGCCTTCAGGTGTAACCTCGTAACCCTCGGTTTCAGGGACGGCAGGGTTTTCATGGAGGACTACAGCGCAGGCCACATATCGACAGAGGAGGCCCTGGTGCTCGTAAAGGAGCTGGCCGAAATAGTGAAGAACAGGTCCTTTGAGCTCTTTCCAGGCATCAGTTATCGTCACCTCCTGCTTTGGCGGGGAGGTCCAGAGGGGCTTGCAACCGTCCCGCCCCACGACTACACGGGCCACGATGTTACAGAGGCATGGCGTGTCTATGAAGAGGAACCTCTCCTTTACGAGGTTCTGAAAAAGGCCATCAACCTTTTTCACAGACACCCAATCAACCAGAAACGCATGGAACAGGGCAAAAGGCCGGCCAATGCCATTTGGCCATGGGGTCAGGGCAGGAAGCCCGTAATGGCAACCATTCCGGAACAGTATGACCTCGAGGGCGCGGTGATTGCCGCAGTTGACCTCATAAAGGGCCTGGGGACGTGGGCAGGCCTTGCGACACCCAAGGTTGAAGGGGCCACGGGATTTCTTGATACAGACTATCATGCCAAGGCCCAGGCAGCCCTAGAGGCCATAGAAAAGAACGATATAGTCGTGGTTCATGTGGAGGCTCCAGACGAGGCAGGCCACATGGGAGACATTCAGGAAAAGATAAAGGCTATTGAACGCTTCGACAAAGAGGTCGTGGGCACTGTATTTGATGGAATGAAGAACATGGACTGTTCCTTCAGGCTTATGGTCGTAACCGACCACTATACGCCAGTGTCCATCAGGACCCATGCGAGGGGGCCCGTGCCCTTTGTCATCTATGACAGCCTCGATGTGAAGGACAATCCAGGTGCATTCTTTGACGAAGAATGGGCAGAGAAGTCTGGATTACTCTTTGACCACGGCCACAAGCTGTTTCCCCATTTCATCGGCGCCGAGCCTCGCTATGTGGAGCTTGACCCGAAGAAAAAAAAGTAGCATCCTAATTAATAGCCTTCATGAGTAACGAGAAACGACCAATATGGAGTGATCCAATCCGGTACAGGGTCATATATGGAGACACTGACAGGGCCGGGGTTGTATATTACGCCAACTATCTGAGGCTCTTTGAAATGGGTAGGACTGAATGGATGAGGGCCAGACTTGGAACCCCATATCGGGAACTTGAAGGCATGGGAGTACTCTTTCCCGTCGTGGAGGCCCATGTAAGATACAAGGCACCGGCAGGCTATGATGACCTCCTCGAAATAAGCACCGGCCTTAGTGAGTGGTCTCCTGTAACCCTGACCTTTTGTTACGAAATCAAAAGAGACGGCAAGATACTGGTAACAGGGAGCACAAAACATGCAGCAGCTAACACCACAGGCAGGCTCACCAGGATACCAAAGGAGCTTTCAGATGCACTGAGCAGGCTGACAATGGACTGACCCCGTGGAATAGAAACGATTTTTTGTAATGACATACATCCCTGAAGACATCCTTCAAACCATTCGGGAAACCGCCGACATAAGGCAGGTTGTTCAGGAATTCGTACCTCTAAAAAAAAGGGGCAAAAACTGGGTGGGACTTTGCCCCTTCCATTCAGACAAGGATCCTTCATTTACCGTTAACGAAGACAAACAGATTTTCTACTGTTTTGGATGTGGTGAAGGGGGCAATGTCTTCAAGTTCTTAATGAAAATTCAGGGAATTTCATTTCCTGAAGCTGCCCGCGCCCTGGCCCAGCGTTATGGAATCACCATCCCAGAAAGGCCCGTCTCTGCCCATGAACGAAAGAAAAAAGAGCTGAAAGAGCAGCTTCTTGAGCTGACCCTCGAGGCGAGTCATTACTTCACCTCGCAACTTGAAAGCTCAAAAACCGCCGAGCTTGCAAGGAACTATCTGGAATCTCGCGGCCTTGATGATGAAACCATAAAGACGTTCCAATTGGGATGGGCAGAGGATTCATGGGATGGCCTGACCAGCCATCTCGAATCCAAGGGGCTGGATCTCGAACTTGCCGAACAGGCTGGCCTCATCATAAAACGCGCAAATGCCCCTGGCTGGTATGACAGGTTCAGGGGAAGAATAATATTTCCCATCCACGACCATCAGGGCAATATCGTTGCCTTTGGCGGCCGAACAGTGGGCCTTCCAGGCCAGGAAGAACAGCCCAAGTATATAAACTCTCCAGAGTCGCCAATCTACAAAAAGGGCAAGATCCTCTATGGGCTTTACCAGAACAAGGGGGCCATAAGGAAGGCTGGATATGGCCTAATGGTCGAAGGCTATATGGATGTGGTGAGCCTTTGGCAATTTGGCATACGCCAGGCCGTTGCCAGCCTTGGCACAGCCATGACCGAGGACCATGGCCGACGTATGAAGGGAGTTACCAAGGAATGGGTGCTCCTTTTCGATGCAGACGAGGCAGGGCTCAAGGCAGCAACCAGGGCCCTTCCAATATGCTACAAGGTGGACCTGCGCCCAAAGGTCTTGGTACTGCCAGAAGGTGAGGACCCGGACAGTTTCGTCAGAAAAAATGGCCCGGACAAACTTCTTGAACTCGTTTCCACAGCCCAGTCTGGCCTGGACTACCTGATTGACATGGGCAAACGCCACTTTGGCACAGATACGGAAGGAACCCTCAAGACCATAGAGTCGGCCCTGGACGCCATCAGCCAAGTCCAGGACCCTGTGCGAAAATCCCTCTTCGTGGGGCACATCTCCAGAAAACTTGGGGTCAGGGAAGAAAGTTTGTGGCAAAACCTTGAGCGCAGGGAACGGAACAAGCCCCTAAGGGTAGCCTATAGCAAAGACAAGGGCAATGATGCGCAGGCCAAGCCAAAGGTCTTGGCCAAAAGGAAAAACAGGGCAGAGGAAAAAATTTTGGGGTTTCTGCTCAGTTACCCCCAGTACATGGACAGATTTCTCGATCTTGGGCTGGAACTTTGGCTTGAAGATAGGGACCTTGCGGAGCTATGGGATGCAATGGTCCATTTGCACTCACTTACAGGTCGGCTAAGTCTCAGTGAACTTTATGAAAGGTTGGAGCATGCACCAGAGCTTCGCTCCACTGCAATGCGCCTGGCATCGGCATTTCCGCCGTGCAGCGATATTGAAAGCATGGTAAAAGATTTGGAAAAGAGCTGTATGGAGCGAAAAAAACGCGCACTTAGGATGCAGCTCATCCAACAGATTAGGGAGCAAGGGGAAGAAGGAGATTGCGAGCATCTGCTAAGGGATCTCCTCAGCCTTAGATAAAGTATTTTAGGGGGAGGGTTTATGACCCTGAAAAACGGGGAAAAGGACAGGCTCAAGGCAAAACAGCATCAAGGCTTCGATAGTGATGTCGGGGTTGCCAACAATGGTGAGGATACCTCTGACTTAATCTTTGATACTGAACCCCTTCTGCCAGAATCTGAAAAGCTGCTGGATAGTGTAAACGAAACTAGTCAAAGCGAATTGCCTCCAAAGGCGGTGACAGACCCTGTCCGGCTCTATCTCAAGGAAATGAGCGCTGGCAAGGTCCTGACAAGAAAGGAGGAGGCAGAGGTTGCTCACCTGCTGGAGGAAGGAGAGAGGAACTATGTCTTCTGCGCCCTTCACATTCCTCAGGTGGTAGATGAGATAATAAAAAAGCTCTCCAAAGACTCTGAGGATGAAGAGGCCGAGGACAGTGAACGCACTGCCCAGGAGGAAAGATTCGCCGGCTACAAGACCACCAAGAGCCTGCTCAAAAGAATTCGCGCCATAGAGCAAAAGAGGAAAAGGTTACTCGAGGAGCTCAAAGACTCTGCGTCGGATCCGGACAAGATGCAGGAAATAGCTGAGCAAATAAGACGCATCCCTTCTGAAATAATCGAGGTCTTGGGAAAGGGCCGCATTGAAAAGACATTTCTCCAAATTGTTCGCACAGCCTTTGAGCAATTCATTCGGGATGCTGCCAACGAGGACATGGAAGGCCTCTTCTTTGCCACAGGCCTTTCGGAAGAGGCGCTAAACGAGGTTGTAAGGAGCTACTACAATGCCTTGCAACGAACAAACCAAGCTAGGGAAAAACTCGTAAAGGCAAACCTGCGCCTGGTTGTAAGCATTGCAAAACGCCACGTCAACAAAGGCCTGCACCTTCTAGATCTCATTCAGGAAGGAAACATAGGACTCATCAAGGCCGTTGAAAAATTTGAATACAAAAAGGGCTATAAATTCAGCACCTATGCCACCTGGTGGATAAGACAGGCAATCACCAGGGCAATTGCCGACCAGTCACGGACAATTCGCATCCCTGTACACACAGTGGAAACCCTGAACAGCATAGCCAAGGTCACCAAGGCCTTCATAGCCGAGAAGGGGCGCGAGCCCACACCAACAGAACTTGCCTCCATCATGAAGATACCAGAGAAAAAGCTGGTAAACATACTCAGGCTAATAAATCAGCCCCTGTCCCTGGAGAGCCCTGTGGGCGACGAGGACGGATGCGAACTTCTGGATTTCATAGAAGACAAAAACGCTCTTCCGCCAGATGAGCAGGCAATCCTGACCAACCTCACCAGGCAGGTACGCCTTGCCCTGTCCACCCTGACTCCCAGGGAGGAAAAGATTCTCAGGATGAGATTTGGAATAGGCGAAGACTCGGACAAGACCCTGGAAGAGGTGGGAAGGGATTTTGCCGTTACCAGGGAAAGAATTCGTCAGATCGAGGCAAAGGCCCTGCAAAAGCTGAGACATCCGAGCAAAAGCAAGCTCCTAAGAAGCCTGATAAAGGGCTGAAAAAGGGCTCGAATCCAAAAACCCTGGCCCACTTATGACTTCTCTTTGGGCCTAAAAACAAAAAAGCGGCACCCCTGCCGCTTTTTCAAAACGTTCCTGCTCCACTTCCTATGAAGGCATTAGGATGCCTTCACCTCTATCTGCTTGGGTTTCGTCTCTTCTGTCTTGGGAAGCTTGATCTTCAAAATTCCATTTTCATACTTGGCCTCGATCTTGTCCTTGTCCACTGGAACAGGAATGGGAATGGCCCTCTGAAAGCTTCCCCTTCTCATTTCGATCCTGTAGAAATTCTCGTCCTTTTCTTCCTTTTCAACCTTCTTCTCACCCTTTATTATCAGGGTGTCGCCGGAAAGGGAGACATCGATATCCTTTGGGTCCATGCCAGGAATTTCAGCCTTGACTATAACTGCATCTTTGGTCTCGGAAACGTCCACGGCTGGAACCCAAGTCTCTGTTCTTGGTGCAATCTCTCCCTGTCCGAAAAATTCTGACCAGAGCTTATCCATCTCGCGTTTGAGATTTGAAAGCTCCGAAACTGGTTTCCACGGAGCAATTTCAAACATTTTTAATACCTCCTTGGCATCTTTTTTGTTAAAAAGATAAGTATGGAAAAGGACCCGTCAAGAACAGCACCAAAGGCCTCGAAGGACTTCTATTGCGGCCCTATCGACTACATTGACCCCTTGGGAAGACACCTGCTCAGGCATGTAACCCTTGCCCTGTCTCCGCCATGTCTTTGTGTAATTTCAGGGCCTTCCGGCTCTGGCAAGACCTCACTCCTTAGGGCAGTCTGTGGCCTCAATAACGCCTCTGTTGGCGTGCGACGGATAGGAGATACCACCTATAGTCCCAAGAAACTTCCCCATTGGCGCACCCAGGTCACCCTCTTGTTACAGGACGCACCTTGCCTTCCAGGCTCCATAAGGGACAATCTCTCCTTTCCCTTTTCATTCAAAAACAACCCTGGCAGGGTCTTTGAGCCAGACCGGGCCATGAGGCTCCTCAAAAGGGTCAAACTCTCCCAATTCCATTTGGACCACCAGGTTGATGGCCTGAGCGGCGGGGAACGACACAGGCTCGCCCTTGTGCGAGGGCTCTTGTGGGCCCCTCCAGTCCTTCTGGCAGACGAACCCCTTTCTGGCCTGGAGCCGGAGCTTGCCCAGGAGTGCTTCGAACTACTCAAAGACTATGCCCGACAAGGCCCAAACACCGTTATCTGTGTACTTCATGAGGAACGCTTTGCCAAACAGGCGGACATTTCACTGAGGCTTAAGGATGGGACACTACATAGAGCTGACCACATTTGATTTATTACTGGCAGTTGGACTAATCGTTATCGCATCGAGCATTTCACTGGCCCTCAGGCTCGGGCTCACCCGTTCCTTGGCCATTGCTGCAACCCGCTGCATGCTCCAGCTAGGGGCAATTGGCCTCATTTTAAAGAAGATCTTCCAGATAAACTCGCCCTATCTGGTGCTGGCATGGCTTGCCTTCATGCTCTTCATGGCCTCGAGAGAGGCAGTCAGACGTGCCAAAAGCAAATACAAGGGCATAAATCTCGACGCCCTGGCCACCATGACATTTACCAGCTTGACCGTGGGGCTGCTTGTCACACAGGTGATAATCAAGGTAAGGCCCTGGTATGACCCTCAGTATGTAATTCCAATCTTTGGGATGATATTTGGAAACTCCCTCAATGGCATTTGTTTGTGCCTCGACCGGTTCCTCGAATATTTAAGGTCCAGACAAAGGGAGGTGGAACTAGCCTTGTGCTTTGGAGCAACCAGACAGGAAGCTGTGCTGGAAGGGGCAAGACAGGCGGTGAGAACCGGCATGATTCCAATAATTAACAACATGACCGTGGCAGGCATAGTCTCCCTTCCAGGCATGATGACAGGCCAGATAGTGGCCGGGGCATCGCCTGTACAGGCCGTGGCCTATCAAATTGTCATCATGTTCATGATAGCCGCCTCAAATGCCTTGGGTTCCATGCTCTTTGCCACACTGGCGGCCAGACGGCTCGTTTCCAACAGGGGAATCGAGCTTCAGATTGGCGGCAACGGGAACATGGCCGCCAAGGGAGCTAGGCCTTAAATCCATACACCACCTTCGACCTTCCAGAGGGTGTTGGCTCAAGACGGACATTTTCGAAAAATCTTGAAAGCTCCCCTCTTTCATCAAGGGCAAAACGCCTGTTCTCCCACGAACCCATTGTCATTATCCGGAGGTTGTACAGGAACTTGATAAATGGAGATTCAGGAGCCGAGTGCTCCATCATGATGAAAATGCCGCCCCTTTTCAGCACCCGTCGAAACTCACCCAGAGCCTTGGTGCGCACCTTAGCCTTTAGTTCATACATGGCATGGGAACAGGTTACCACATGAAAAACTTCATCCTTGAAGGGAAGCATGGAGACATCTGCCAAGGCAAAATGAACCTGAAGGCCCCTGGAGCTTGCCTTGGCCCTGGCACGGCTCAACATGCCATGGGAAAAATCCACTGCTGTCACACAGCCCTGGCCCTTGGCGAGGCTTGCCGCCTCGAGGGCCACTGCACCTGTACCAGTGCATACGTCCAAGAGGTACTGGCCCGGACGAAAACCACTCTTTGCCAGGAGAAAACGCCTTAGCCTGGCACTCTTGTCCTTGCTGTGAAGGGCAATGATCTTGTCGTAAAAGTTGGAAAAAAAGTCATAATATCTTCTTCTAAATGTCTTCATTACCCTGGACCTTGCCCTTTTCCTACGCCATTTGAATCGGTGAGAGACAAAAACGCAGGAATCACGATTACAGAGGTGATAAGCGTCATGGTGATGCCAATGGTTAGCAGTTTTCCCATACTGGCCATTCCCACATGGGACGAGACTGCCAGGTTGCCAAAGCCGCAAATGGTGGTGAGGGTGCTGAAAAATATACCCCTTGCAGTGCTGGTTCGTAAGATTGAACCAGATGTATGAAGGCCCTGCCGATATCTGTGAACAATATGAATGCCATTGTCCACACCGATACCAAGTATCAGGGGCAGTGCAATGATGTTTGCAAAGTTGAGGGGCATATTTATCAAGGCCATTATGGCACCGCTCAAAAGGCCTGCAAGAATCAGGGAGTAAAGTATGACAAAGGCATCCCGCATCCGCGGCATCAACACCACGAGCAACACCAGTATGGAGATGAGGCTATAGCCAAATGCCTGTTTAAAGGCCCGAACCACTGCCCTACCCCCTTCGATGATCAAGACCGGATAGCCTGTCACGTTTTTATCAACCTTTCTGGCCTCATTTATAAAATTCATTATCTCCTGATCGTTTTCAGGATTCTTGGCAGGAACGACCTGAATACGCCAGCTTCCGTCAAGACCTATCCACTGGGAAACAAGCTGCTTGGGCAAGGAAGCCAGGGTTACCCTGGATGGTGACAAGGCAAGTCTCAAGGCCTCCATACGGCCAGGAAAGGCCCCAAGTATGGCTTTGCGAAGACCATTCATGCTCTTGGCCTTTTCTTCATCGTCGAGGCCCTTGAGCCTTGAGACATACTTTGTCATTCTGACATCGAGCTCCCTTGCCACCTCTCTTTCTTCTGGATCAAGGATTGAAAGTGACTGGCCAAGCTCCCTGTCAAACCTTTCGAGCCACATAAACTCTTTGGGCCAATTGGTGGTATCCAGCCTGATAGGCGCATTTAACAAGGAGCCGAGCATAAGTTCCATATCGGATATGACTTCAAGCTTTTCTTCCTGTTGGGTAGGAACGAAGGATTCCAGGTAAATGGCGTGGCGCACAAGGGGCAACCTTTCAAAGGCCTCTTTCCTCTGCCTGGCTGCCACCCTGTTAGGGGCAAGGGACTCTAGACTCCAGGGTGAGCCGTTTGGGTCCTTTAAAAGTTCCTTGAATGCCCGGATGGACTCTGCATCAGGATCACGCAAATTTATGGGGTTTGAATCAAAACGCACCTTTAAAGTCAAAAATAGGCAAACAAGGCTCAAGGCGATTGCAACAACCCTTATCAGTCGCGAGTGGCGGTAGGGCAAGGCAATCAGGGCCTTGAAAAATGGATGGCTGTCAGAGGTTAGAAAATATGGCTGCCTGGCATGGGGCCTTAGGGGAAATAGGGAAATGAGCGCAGGCAAAAAGGTGAAGTTACAAAAAAGGGCTATAAACATGCCTGTCCCCGAAATAAGCCCAAGCTCTGCCACACCTGAAAAGTCTGTGGGAATGAAGCTGTAAAATCCGATACTTGTTGTTATTGCACAAAGGACAAGGGATGGGCCTACATCCCCTGCTGCCTCGATGAGGGCGGAAGTGGATTGAGAGCCGCCAAGAAGGAGCTCTCTGTAGCGAAGGCAGTAATGAATGGCATAGTCGACACCTAGCCCTATGAAGAGCACTGCAAAGGCCACTGATATCATGTTTAGGTGGCCAATGGCCCAGGCTGCAAAGGCTGCCGTAAACAAGAGGCCCAACACAAGGGGAAAAAGTGTTGCGAACATGAGCCTAAAGGAGCCAAGGCCGGTTAGAAGAACAATACTCACCATGATGAGGGACAGTATGCCTGCAAGCTTGGCCCCTTGGGTAACGCTCCTGAGCTCGTCGTACTGCATGGGAATGTCCCCGGTGAGCATTACGGTTATGCCCTTTTCTGGAACGAGCCCCAATGAGGCTGCCATCTCCTTTATGGTCTTGATTGCCTCCTTGCCAGGGAGCATGGACTCATAGTTGACCCTGGGCTGAACCAATATCAACTCATGGGTGGCCTTTGTAGCCTTGTCACTCGTCATGAGCCTTACCCATGACATCTGGTAGAATTTACCCTGCTCCAGCCTTTTAAAGGTTGTATCCAGCTCCTCAAAGAGGGTTAGGAGACTAATTTTCTGTCCATTTCTGCCAGCGCTCAAGGCGTCACACAGGATGGAAAAGAAACCGGCAAGATTGGGCTCCTCCACGAGTCTTGCAAGAATTGGTTGGGCCTTTGCCAGATTGTCAGCAAGTTCCTCGAGTTCGTCGACTGAGAGAAACAGCAAACCATTCTTTTTAAAAAAGGTGTCATCACCAGGTAAATAAACCCATGGGAAAAGAGCAGGTTTTGACCTAAGGGCCTTGGCGAGCCTGTCCCTGCCATCCATGGCGAGGTCCGGGGTTATCCCCTTGATCAGAATTACAATCTGGTTGTAGGAATGGGGGAACTCCTTTTTAAAGTGCCGGTAAACCTTCAGATAACCTAGATCCTTGGACAACATAACCGACGTATCAGTTATGACTCCAAGATTTCGTGCCGAATAGACACCTGCTGCCAGGCCCAAAACCACCCCAACTAGGGCCACAAGAAGTGGCCGCCTGGTCACCATCTGCACCCAGAGGATAACCAGCTGCCTGATTCGAGATTTTATCTCAGCCAACACTTTCTTGATATTCCATGCACCTTTCTACAAAACTTGCAGCAACTAGGGGATTGCTGTCGAAATGAACATGAATATAACTGGCAAAAATATTTCTGCACACATAACAGGGAACGTCCACTTGGGAGTGGAATGAATCCACTGCCTCGAATTTGGAGCCAGAACAGACAAGGGGTGTGCTGGGTTTTGAATATCTAAACTCATGGCCCCTAAATATGGTTCCGGCAGTGCCAAGCAAACATCTTTCCTTGAGTTTGACTTCCCTATATCCAAGGGCCTGAAACCTCTTTTCCATTACAAAGGCCGCAGGGTGAACACCACACCAGGGATGGAAGTTTCCATCATCTTCCAAGAGCCCCTTGCCAAGGTACATGAATCCGCCGCACTCGGCAAAGACCGGAAGCCCTTTTAGGGCAAGATTCCTTATGGTGCCGAGCATGGAATGGTTCTGGGAAAGCCTTTGGCCATAAAGCTCAGGGTAACCGCCTCCAAGGTAAAGCCCGTGAACAGGCTCTGGCAAATGGGAATCTTCCAGGGGGGAGAAAAAAGACAGTCTGGCGCCAAGCTCTTCCAACAAGTCAAGGTTGCGCCTGTAGTAAAAACAAAAGGCCTTGTCCCAGGCAACAGCGATTCGGACCCCTTTGCCCCGGGCATCTCGAGCAGGTACGGATTTTAAAGTCGCCCCTGACAGCGAAACATCGTCATTCTTAACAGGGCCCAATTCTTCCATGGCACCTAAGAGTGCTTCAATATCAAGATTTCTTTCTACAAGTTGAGAAAGAGCTTGGAAGATATTTGATTCAGAGTCGAATTCCTGGGCGGTTACAAGGCCAAGATGTCTGGATGGCAGGGTGACGGAAGCATCCCTTTCCACAAATCCTAAAAAGGGCAGGCCAAGCTCCTCGAGGGCCCCTTGAAGAATCTTTCTATGCCTTGGACTGCCAACTTTATTTACTATAACGCCAAGGATAGTGATTTCAGGGTCATATTCCATATAACCCTTTACAAGGGCGGCAACACTTCTGCCCATTCCACGTGCGTCCACCACTAGCACCACGGGCACATTGAGCATCTTGGCAAGATGGGCAGAGGAACCCCTCTCTGGCTCCTGGGCCGAGCCATCAAAAAGGCCCATTGCCCCTTCTATGATTGCTACATCACAGTCCTTAGTGGCGGAGCGAAAAATTTGGGCAACGGCCTCCTGGGGAAGCATCCAGGTATCAAGATTATGACTGGGCGTGCCACTTGCGATTTTGTGAAAGCCAGGGTCGATAAAGTCTGGTCCAGACTTAAAAGGGGCCACCTTCAGCCCCCTGTTTCGGAGGGCTGCCATCAACCCCAGGGAAATGCTAGTTTTTCCACAGCCGCTGTGGGTACCAGCCACCACAACGGCAGGCAGCCTTTTCAGCATGTAAGGTGAATGGCAAGGGCAACCTTGTCTGGGCCCATTTGGTCAACAAGGGAATTGAAGATATCGACTGCCTCTGACGACTTGGCAGCCCTTAGCTCTATACCCAGTTCTTGGGCCTTGCTCTTTACACTATCGTGGATTCGCATAACCCCTGCTGCACCTGTGCCAACAACCAACACCTGTGGTTTGGCCTCGAATATGTCTCTTATATCCTCGGGCTGGAGGAGATGCCCTTGCTGTCTCCACCAGTTTGGAACTACGGTTCCATTAATTATTTTGATATCACTGGTATATTCTTTTCCGTTTACGGTTATATGACCAAAACGATAGTCTGTTATCTTCATGACTGACTCCTATTAGTCAGCTTTTTGACTTAACAGTTAGGATGCTAGAAATAAAAAAAGACAAACAGCTGTTACTGTTTGCCTTTTTTCCCAAATCGCCTTTTAGAAAATTAAGATTTCTTTTTTCTTCCCCTAGTAGATGTCTTCTTGGTTTTCTCATTGCTTTCCTTAATTGGAAGACCTTTAGATTTCAGATACTCAAGAATAGGATTTGGGCGTTTCGCAGTCTTTTTGGGAAGATCGATATACTTTCTGAGTTCACTGACAATTTTTGACACCTGAAACTTACTGATACCTAGCTTTTCTGCGATCTCACTAGCGGTCATTTCAGCATAGTGCTTGTGAACAAATTCGACATCTTCTTTGGTATAAGGCCTACTTCTTTTTCGAGCCATCTTTACCTCCTAAATGATTTCTTAGAAATAAGACTAAATTAGTTCAAATAAACTGTCAAGGCAAAGTGGCTTTTTTTATTTCATAATTCGATATTTTCCAATAATGAACCGACTGTTTCCAAGCATACTTCGTCTGTTAAATCAAATTTCAAGGGAGTAACAGTAATAAAACCCTTTTTTAACCAATAGATATCAGTACCTTTATGCTTAGTCCAATCAATCTGTGATGAACATTGCCAATAATAAATGTTACCTCTGGGATCGACTCTTTTTTCAAATTTTTCCTTAAAGGGTTTTATACATTGCCTTGTAACTTTGATTCCTTTTATTTGATTGGCTGGTAATGCAGGAATATTAATATTTAATGAGAAACAATGTTGGTTTTTATTTTTTATTTTTCTAAGTAACGCCGACACGAAATATGCTGAAAAACAGTAATCGTAATCTTGATAGGAATCTAAAGAAACAGCGACTGACGGTATACCCAGGATTGAGGCCTCGGTTGCTGCCGATACCGTGCCGGAATAAAGAACATTGATACCGGTGTTTGCTCCCCTGTTGATGCCAGATACTACAACGTCTGGCCTTTTATCTAGCAGGGCATTTACTCCAAGCTTGACGCAGTCTGCAGGGGTGCCATTGATGGCCCATCCGAATAGATCCCCTGATTTGTAGACCTTTTTGATTTTTATAGGGTCTGATAGCGTTATTGCATGGCCTACTGCGCTTCTTTCACCATCTGGTGCTACTACCTGTACGTTAAAGCCTGCTGACCTGAAGGCCTCATAGAGGGCACAAAGCCCCATTGCATGAATTCCGTCATCGTTAGTAAGCAATATATCCATGACATTGACTTCAGGATTCACAAGACCCTTTTATCAAAGACAAAATCTCCCTCATTTGCCTTGCTGGAATCTGGCCTGGTGCTGAGTCAAGCCCACTTTCCAGGGATGCAAAGGTAAAATGTGCCCCAAGCTCGAGACTTGCTATACGACTCATGCATCCATGTCTTCCCATGCAAAAGGCAATCAATGGAACGCCCCTTTTCCTTGCTATAGGGTAGAGACGAAAAACCTCTATAAAATCAGCCACATCCTGTGCAAAGGTGACCATCTTGACCACCACCTGCCCCTGGCTGCTCATTTCATCGAAAAGCCCCTTTAGTTCATCAAAGGCTGGAGTGGCTTCAAAGTCGTGATGGGACAGGATGACCCTTGCACCACGTTCCTTTGCCCGGGCCCCTATCCTCTCCTTGAGGTTGGCCTTGGTTGCAAATTCTACGTCAACATATCTTGCCCCAGACTCAACAGCCGCCTCCAAAATGGCTATCCGTTCCTCTTCCCCGCCCTTGAATGCGCCTCCTTCCCAAGGAGCACGATTTGTGGCAACGACTGGAAGGGGCATCTCCCCTATGAGCTTGGGCACGAGACTGGGACTCAGCTCTTCTATGAGATCGAGTCTTAATTCCAAAAGATCGCAACTGGGCGCTGCGACACTGGCCCTTGACCTAACTTCCTCGAGGTCTCTTCCAAAGATTGGAACACAAATCATTTTTTGTTTTTGCTCCAGGCAATAAAAAACGGGATGCCCCCACGGAGGCACCCCGCACTTATTTTCTCTTTTTATTTGAAATAGGGATCTGAATCAACATCTATCGAGGAGAGATATTTGGTAATGGCGGTATCATAGGCACTCGTTGTGGCAAACACCTTCTTGGCTAGCTCAAAACGGGTCTTTAAAGTTGTCTCTCCGTTATTTTCCTTCATTTCCTGAAGTATTTTGGGGTAATCTGCCGGATCCACCACTACTGTTACATACTTGAAATTCTTTGCAGATGAACGCAGCAGTGTCGGGCCTCCAATATCAATATTTTCTATTGCCTCAGCAAGTGTAACCCCTTCCTTGGCAACTGTTTTCTCAAAGGCGTATAGATTGACAACCACAAGGTCTATCTCCGGGATGCCATTTTCCTTCATCTGGGCCATGTGTTCAGGGTTATCCCTGATTGCAAGTATGCCCCCGTGGACCTTTGGATGCAGTGTCTTCACCCTGCCATCCATCATTTCAGGAAAGCCAGTGAGCTCAGATACGTCTTTGACAGTAACTCCAGCCTCCCTGATGGCCCTTGCGGTTCCGCCAGTGGAGACAATTTCCACTCCCATCTCCTCAAGAGCCTTGGCGAAATCTTGAATACCGCTTTTGTCCGTAACACTAATGATTGCCCTTTTTATCTTGGCCATGAGTAACTCCTCCTGTATGCAAGTCTTGGCGAACCCGCTTGAATCGGCCCGCAATTGGCACTCAAGTTATAACCCCGTTAACAAAGAGCTGCAATAAACCTTATCTACTAAAAGTACACAAACAACCTTTTTTCTATGATAAAAAGCAGCCGCCCTTGCCGGAACTAAACAAGATTGACATTCATATTGAGTCTTCCTGCCGCACCTGATTCTGGATCTGTGGCATTTATTTCAAGGAGATAGTGCCCAGGTGAAACATCTGTGATATCGCTTGCGAACTGACTAACATCTCCCGTATATTTCCCCTGAAATGTCCCCGCTAGCCCATTTTTGTCGTTATAAAGCTCAACCCGTACATGAAACCTTTGCGGGTCGAAGCGCCCGCCAGCGCAAGTTGGACATCCACAGCCCAGGGTTATCTGAAACAGAAGCCGGGCACTACCATTTTTTAGAGGAATCTCTCCATCTGCAAAGTTTAGGGGAAGGATATTCAGCTTTTGCATAATTTTCTTACCACGGCTGGTTGAGTACTGCTATTTCAACTCATTCCAATTCTTGCCCATACCAACGGAAACCTTGAGGGGAACCCTGAGCTCGACTACATTTTCCATAATTTCCCGAAGCTCTTGCGCAACCCTTGGGGCCACCTCCTCAGGACATTCAACCACCAGCTCATCGTGCACCTGTAACAGTAGCTTTGCATTGGTGGTGTTTTCCTCGAACCTCTCATGCACCCTTAACATGGCAAGCTTTATTATGTCCGCAGCGCTGCCCTGAATTGGGGTGTTAATGGCGGTTCTTTCGGCAAACTGCCTGATATTTCTACTTTTTGCCCGGATGTCTTTGATATAGCGACGCCTTCCTAGAATGGTCTCCACGTAACCTGATTCTCTGCACCTGGCTATGGTCTCCTCCATATAGCGTTTCACCCCAGGATGGCGCTGAAAATATGCATCAATAAACTCCTTTGCCTCCTTTCGCGAAATATCGAGTTCCTTTGCCAAGCCATAAGCGCTCATTCCGTAGATTATTCCAAAATTGACTGTCTTGGCCACGCGCCTCATATCCTTTGTCACAAATTGGGGCTCAACATGAAAAATCAGTGAGGCTGTGCGCTTATGGATGTCCTCATCGTTTCTAAATGCCTTGAGAAGATTTTCATCCTGGGAGTAGTGAGCCAGAACCCTCAGGTCTATTTGGGAATAATCAGCTGCCACAAGCATGGAGCCTTGTTCAGCAATAAAAAGGGCCCTTATACGGCGCCCTTCGTCGGTTCTGACTGGTATGTTTTGCAAGTTTGGTTCACTGGATGAGAGGCGGCCAGTAGCCGTAACCGTTTGGTTGAATGACGTATGTATCCTGTTGGTTTCAGGGTTTATCTGCCTTTTGAGGCCATCGATATAGGTAGATTTGAGCTTTGCCAGATTTCTATATTTAAGAAGTGTTTCTGGAAGGGGATGCAGCTTGGATAGTGCCTTTAAGACCTCAACGTCAGTGGAATAACCAGTCTTTTTCTTGGTCTTCTTAAGCTGGGGCAGATTGAGCTTTTCAAATAGCACCTGGGCAAGTTGCCTTGTGGAATTGATGTTGAATTCACATCCGGCAAGTTCATAGATCTTTTCCACATATTCAGAGAGTCGTTTAGAAAAATCCTCCTCGAGCTCCTCGAGCCCGGCCTGATCAATCAGGACTCCATTCATCTCCATTTTTGCCAGAACTTCAATGAGGGGGACCTCCACATCTGAATAGAGATTCCACAGCCCCATTTTCTTTAGCTTCTCATGGAACCTTTCCCTTACCAAGGCGGTTACATGTACGTCTTCGCATGAATATTCCATTGCCTTTTCAGGGGGAACATGGGAAAAATCCATGTCCCTTTTAAGGCCCTTTGTGACCTCCTTGTAGGAAATCATTTTGTGCCCCAGGACATCCCTGGCTATTTCATCCAGGTTGTGTCTCCTCTTGGTGGGATCCAAGAGGTAAGAGGCTATCATGGTGTCTCCGGCAATATTTTCGACCTCCAGGCCGTGGCGATTAAGGACGATCAGATCATATTTTATGTTCTGGCCCACCTTCTCTAGTTCCTTATTTTCAAGAAGAGGGGAAAGGACCTCTAGTAAATCAGCCATTGCCATCTGTGCATGAGCCCCCTTGTGCCCTACGGGAACGTAAACGGCCTCGGGAGGGGAGAAGCAGAGACTTACGCCAACGAGATTTGCCTCCATAGGATGCTGACTGGTGGTTTCTGTATCGATGACGAGGCAACTGCTGGAAGAAAGGTTTGAATCGAGCCAGTCAGCTAGTTTTTTTTTATCGAAAATCAACTGATACTTATCTTTTTCAAGAACCTCTTCATTGGAGAAAAGTGATAAGAGGCTTTCAAAATCAAGTTTCTTGAAAAGCTCTGTGAGTCTTTTCTTATCTGGCTCCCTTCTCTTCATGGATTCTAGAGTTATTTCCACAGGGAGATTGTCATCCAGACTGGCCAACCGTTTCCACAGGGGCAGCATGTCCTTGTGCTGAATAAGGCGCTCCTTGAGCTTGCTGGCCTTTAGGCTTTCTAGGTTTTCAACGAGATTTTCAATGGAGCCAAACTGACGAATAAGTTTCAGTGCTGTTTTTGGCCCTACACCTGGCACTCCTGGGATATTGTCTGAAGAATCACCTGAAAGGGCCTGAACATCTGGATACTGGGCTGGTTCGATACCAAACTCCCCCCTAAAGGCCTCGAGATCGGTAATCTTGTCCTTCATTGGGTCCCACAGCACCACGTGTTCAGACACCAGCTGACGCATGTCTTTATCCCCGGTAACAAGGATCACCCTATGGTGCTGTTGTTCACCCATCTTCTTGGCAACAGCAGCCATTATGTCGTCGGCCTCAAAACCACTAATTTCCATTTGTGGAATGCCCAGGGCGTCAATGACTTCACGGATGTAAGGCACCTGTATGCTCAAATCCTCTGGCATTGGTGGCCGATTGGCCTTGTAGTCTTCGTAGAGCTCATGGCGAAAGGTGGGACCTTTTGCGTCCCATGCCACCAATATGTACTCAGGATCCTTTTCCCGAAGGATCTTGAGCATCATGTTGGTCATTACGTAGATTGCCCTGGTTGGCAATCCGGCAGAACTCGTAAATTCCCTGTGGGTGGAGAAGTAAGCCCTGTAGAGATAAGAGCTTCCATCAACCACATAAATGGTGGGCTCTGTTTCTGGTTTCATCCTGGCCTGCCTGCAAATACGTTAGTAAACTTGATAGATTGTGGCGATAATTGACTTTTCCATGCTGGTTAAGTATCCTGCTCGGTTGGAAAAGTAAAGAGGGAGAGAAAAAACATGGCAACAGTAGTTGTGGTTGGAACCCAATGGGGCGACGAAGGAAAAGGCAAGATAGTCGACCTGCTCACAGGGCATGCGGACCTCATTGTTAGATTTCAAGGGGGAAACAACGCCGGACACACACTGGTTGTGGACGGTCAGAAATATATTTTTCACCTCATTCCTTCAGGTATTCTTTACGAGAATAAGAAGTGTGCCATTGGAAATGGCGTCGTATTGGACCCATCGGTCCTCATTGAGGAACTGGACGAGCTTGCAAGCAAGGGAATGGCTGTCAGCCCGGACAGATTCAAGATAAGTTTCAACACCCATCTCATCATGCCTTATCACAAGGCCCTGGATCACGCCAGGGAGGCGGCAAAGAGCGAAGGCAAGAAGATTGGGACTACTGGCCGCGGAATTGGCCCATGTTACGAGGACAAGATAGTTCGAAATGGGATAAAGGTTGGCGACCTACTGGATCC
>JAADCZ010000117.1 GCA_013154175.1 Thermodesulfobacteriota bacterium | reverse complement strand
GGCCCTTGCTCAGAAAGAGCGTTGGCCTCTTGAAAAGGCAGGGCCGCGAATCCGCCTATGTTGACTGCCTGCTCGTTTTGTCAAAAATCCTGGGAAAATCAAAAGAGTATATCATAGCCCATCCGGAAGATACCCTGGATGCCAATCAACATGCCCTGTTTCTGAGCCACCTCGAACGACTCGCCAGCGGTGAACCCGTTGCCTACATAATTGGCGAGAAGGAATTTTTTGATCACACCTTTATCTGTACACCAAAGTGTCTCATCCCAAGGCCTGAGACAGAGCTTCTAGTGGAAAAGGCCCAGGAGATCTTTGGTGCCAATCCCCCATCCATGCTAATGGATCTAGGCACAGGAACCGGTGCCATTGGAATTACGCTGGCCTCGATTTGGCCCGAGGCCAAGGTGATACTGACTGACATAGACGTGGATGTTTTGCTCGTTGCAAGGGATAATTGCAAAGGGATACTTGGGAAGAGGGAGCATGTGTATCTAATTTGCAGTAACTGGTTCAGTGCCTTGAAAGAGGGGTTGGGGCTTGACCTCATAGTCGCAAATCCTCCCTATGTTTCACAGGCCGATTTTAACAAACTTGATAAGAATGTGGCCAAATTTGAGCCAGAAAGGGCACTTTTTGCCAGGGATGACTCTGGGCTTTCTGAGATAGAGATACTGCTTGCCCAGGCCCCCGGTTATCTTTCCCCCGATGGCGTCATCCTGGTTGAAGTAGGGGAGGGGCAGGCAGAAATGGCCGTGAGGGTGGCAGATGCTCAAGGGGCCTATGGCAAAATCGAAGTTTTCAAGGATTTGGCAGGCATCGACAGGGTAGTCGCTGCCTTTATGAGCCCCTGAATAACGGGGAGAGGAATGGGGCGAGGTAAGCAAAAATTTCCTAGGAGTGATTTTTTCAGCCTTTTTGGCCCATCTTTTTAAGAAAAATCAAAACAAAACAGGCAGTTATCTTTGGTCTTTGGTGGCCTTCATCTTGCTAATAAACAAACTATGCAGGTAAAGGAGGCTTAGTCATGTCAAAATATGCGATTTCAACGTTTCTTATTTGCTCATTTCTCTTCGTTGGTTTTCTTTGGGGAGTGGATGTCAGCCAGCTGTTGAATATACAGTCCCTGGTGATAGTGATAGGCGGACTTTGCATGGTGATATGGCTTGGCTTTCCATCGGACAGGCTAAAGGGAACAGTGAACTCTGTCAGGGAGGCCTTTGGCTCAAAGGACCTTGAAAGAGAAGGGAAAATGCTCCTGGCAGATGCCCTGAGGCTTGCAAAAATTTACAGGCTGCACGGCCCTGTTGCCCTTCAAAAGGCAGCCTCCAAGGTGGGTGACGACTTTCTGCGCTATGGTGCCGTGCTGGTGGCAGAGGGGTATGACCAGGTCTCCTTGCTAAACTCCCTCCAGCGGGAATACATAAAGAGAAATGAAAAGGGGGCCTCCCAGATTCAGCTTCTACAGACCATGTGCAAGCTTGCCCCAGCCCTTGGAATGGCAGGTACTGTCATTAGTCTCATGCAGGTGATGCAGAACCTTGGTGCAGAGGGAAACTTGGGGCCATCATTGGGACTAGCCCTGAGCTCCACTTTGTATGGCATCCTTCTTGCCAATCTCTTCTTCCTTCCGGCAACCGTGAAGTTGCAACAATATTTTTCTAAGAAGGCAGCAAATATGAGGATCGTTATGGATGCCCTCCTGGGAATCCAGAAGGCAGAGCACCCACTGCGAATAGCGGAGCGTCTAAATTCCTATGACTTGTACCTAAAGCTCAAGAAGGCTGAAGGGAAAAAGCCCCGTCTGGTGCGTTTTAACAAAAAGGCAGCCTAGCCTTTTGGTACAAAGGGGTGAGTAAGGTGAGGCATTTGGTGAATATAGAGCCGCAAGCAGCAGAAAATGATTTTCTAAGCGCATCTGGTGGTGTCGATGACTCGTCATGGGTATTGAGTCTGAGCGATCTCATGTCCCTTTTGCTGGTGTTTTTCCTGGTGTGGACCACTGTGAAAATTGGTCACCTGGAGAAGAAAAAGGAGGAGGCATCAGAGGGGTTGGTCCAGGCCCCTGTTATGCATATCAAGGACATGTCCAGGCTCAAGGGAAGCCTGTTTAAGTTTTCGCCAAGGCTTAGTGCATCAGACAGCGGGGTGATACTCGTTCTTGACCAGGCGATAACATTTGGCCCAGGTTCAGCCAGACTTTCCCGGGATGGCCAAAAAATGATTGCAAAGATTGCCTCAATCCTAAAGGGGTCAACGAGATTTCGCCTCAGGATCGTTGGCCACGGAAAGAGCCCCGAGTCTTCTTCAGGGAGCAAGGAGGATATAAGTATTTCTCTTGCCAGGGCATCTGCGGTTGCAAAGGAATTCATCTATCAAGGCATAGACCCTGGCTACATATTCGTGCAGGGGCTCGGAAGTATAGAGGCCGATTCAAATTCTGAAAGAGAGCAGGTTGATGGGCTTAACCGCAGGGTGGAACTCATCATTGAACCAGCCCCTTAGAATCAAAGATTTTACATTTTTGTCACCTGTCGATATTTCAAATTTCCCGTTTCCCTCCCATCCTAAATTTATTTAAAAGATAAAATGTGATTTTTATTAGAAAAATGGAAATATTGCACCTTTTGCATATATCGTTCCAAAGTATTAATGATATATATTTGTGAAATTTTCCGTAATTGTCTAATATCAAATAGAAATTTTTAGAAAGTAACCCCTTGACATAATCATGAAATGAGTGAATAATCCTTCAGTTTTGTTAAAAAATTATATAACTCGATAGAGGCTGTCGAAAAAACTACGAAGGGAGATTCGAGCTATGAGTGATAGCACAAAGACAATTGAAAGTTTGCTTTCTGAACAGCGTGTTTTTCGTCCTTCCCGCAAGGCCCAAATGACGGCCCACGTCAAAAGCATGAAGGAGTACAGGGAACATTATAAAAAGGCCCTTGAGGACCCTGCATCCTTCTGGGGGAAGAGATCTGAGGAATTAATATCTTGGGACAGAAAGTGGAGAACAGTAGTAAGGGCAGATTTCCACAAACCCAAAATTGAATGGTTCATTGGTGGAAAGCTAAACGCCTCATACAACTGCCTCGACAGGCATCTTACAGATGGCAGGCGCAACAAGGCTGCAATTATCTGGCAGGGAGAGCCAGACGAGGATGTAAAGGTCTATACCTATCAGATGTTGCACACCGAGGTTTGCCGCTTTGCCAATGTTCTCAAGAAACATGGTGTGAAGAAGGGGGATAGGGTATCCATCTACCTGCCAATGATCCCAGAGCTGCCAATTGCCATGCTCGCATGTGCCAGGATTGGTGCAATGCACAGTGTGGTATTTGCTGGTTTCAGTGCCCAAAGTCTCCAGAACAGGATCCAAGACTGCAAGGCAAAGATACTCATAACCTCTGATGCTGTCTTGAGGGCAGGTAGGACAATCCCACTTAAGCCCAATGCAGACGAGGCCCTAAAGGAATGTCCAACTGTTGAGAAGTGTATAGTGGTCAAGAGGGCTGGAAATGAAATCGATATGAAAAAGGGCCGCGATTCATGGTGGCATGATGAGATGTCTGCCCCAGATATTGATGACAAGTGCGACCCTGTTTCCATGAGCGCCGAGGACATCCTCTTCATCCTCTATACCAGTGGTAGTACCGGTAAGCCCAAGGGGGTTATTCACACAACAGGCGGTTATCTCACCTACGCTGCACACACAACCCAGTGGGTCTTCGATATGAAGGATGAGGATGTCTATTGGTGTACCGCTGACATCGGCTGGATAACAGGTCACACCTACATTGTCTATGGGCCACTTTCCTTGGGTGCAACCTCTCTCATGTTTGAGGGTGTGCCAACATATCCGGCACCAGACCGTTTCTGGCAGATAGTTGAAAAATTTAAGGTAAATACCTTTTATACTGCTCCAACCGTTATCCGTGCCCTCATGAGGGAAGGAGTGGAGTGGACAGAGAAGCACGATCTTTCAAGCCTCAAGCTCCTTGGTACCGTTGGTGAGCCCATCAACCCAGAGGCATGGATGTGGTACCATCAGTACATTGGAAAAGGCAAACTTCCCATTGTGGATACTTGGTGGCAGACAGAGACTGGAGGAATCCTCATTTCACCCCTGCCATTTGCAACACCACTCAAGCCTGGTTCAGCAACATTGCCACTGCCAGGCATCGATGCCGACATATTCCGCGAGGATGGAAGCCGTGCATCTGTGAATGAGGGTGGCCATTTGGTCATCAAGCGGGCATGGCCAGGCATGTTGAGGGGTGTTTTTGGCGATCCCGAGCGCTTCAAAAAGACCTATTTCGAACGCTTCCCAGGGGTCTACGATGCCGGTGACGGTGCAAGAAGGGATGAGGACGGCTACTTCTGGATCATGGGCCGTCTCGATGACGTCATCAATGTATCTGGTCACCGTATGGGAACCGCAGAGATTGAGTCTGCCCTCGTTGCCCATCCGGCAGTTGCAGAGGCAGCCGTTGTCGGTATGCCTCACCCGGTAAAGGGTCAGGCCATCTATGCATACGTAACCTTGAAGTCTGGCGAGAAGGAGAGCGACAAGCTGGTCAAGGATCTCCGCACATGGGTGAGAAAGGAGATCGGACCTATTGCAACACCAGAAATCATCCAGTTCGCTCCTGGCTTGCCCAAGACGAGGAGTGGTAAGATCATGAGAAGGATTCTCAGGAAGATCGCTGCCTGTGACTACAAGGATTTTGGCGATACTTCGACCCTTGCAGATCCTTCTGTGGTGGATGATCTCATTGCTGCAAGAAAGGCCATGACCAAGGAATAATGTTAGTAACTAACGCTTATTAAAAACGAATATGGTTAGGCCCCGTCACATTCGGGGCCTAATTATTTTAGGATGTAGGCGGTTTTTCCATGACGAGACAAGACAAAAAAGACGTCCATTCGGTTACACCCGAAGTCATAATAGATTTCCTCAAAAAGACCATTCCATTCAATGAGCTCGATGAAGAGTGTTTGATGAAGGTTGCCCAAAATTGCACCATAGATTTCTTCCCAAAGGGCACCATGATATTCAAGCAGGATGAGACCGAAGTAGAATACCTCTACATCATCCAGAAGGGCGGAGTGAAGATATACCTCAAGGATGAAGAGGGAATGGTCACCCTCAAGGACTTTCGTGGTGAAGGTTCATACATTGGAGCCCTGCCCATTATTCAGGGGACAAAGGCGAATCTTAATGTTGAAACTGTGGAGGACACCTTCTGTTTCCTCCTGAAAAAGGAGATCTTTCTTGAGCTCATAGAGGATAACCCCAAGTTCGCCCAATATTATCTCAAGAGTTTTACTGAAAAATTTCTAAGAACTGCCTACCAGGAGCTTAGACAGCACAGGGTGGCCCCCAGGACAGAGGGAACCCTCTACATGTTCAGTGTCCATGTGGGGGATCTTGTAAAGGGGGAGCCAAAAACCATATCGGCCACCGATTCCATTCAGCTGGCAGCCCAGAAGATGGCCGAGTATCACATTGGCTCTCTGCTGGTCACAGATGAAAAGGGCGATGTCATAGGCATTGTGACAGACAAGGACTTGCGTACAAAGGTCGTTGCCCAGGGGCGCTCGGTGGCAGAGCCCGTGGCCAACATAATGGCAAGCCCGGTGGAGACGATAAGCAGCCACAAGGTGTGTTTTGATGCCCTTCTCACCATGATGACCAAGCAGATTCACCACCTTGCTGTTGAAAAGCAGGGGAAGATTGTGGGGGTCATAACCTCCCACGATATAATGGTGCTACAGGGAAGCTCGCCACTGTATCTCTTCAGGGAAATCGTGAGCCAGCGCACCATAGAGGGCCTCTATCCCCTTTCCAAAAAGGTTCCCCTCATTGTCAGGACACTTATCGAGGAAGGGGCAAAACCCAACAACATCACCAGGATGATTACCATCCTCAATGACCACATTCTCGACAGGCTCCTGAGCCTGATGATAGACAAATATGGTGCACCGCCTGTGCCCTTCTGCTGGCTTCTCATGGGAAGTGAGGGAAGAAAAGAGCAGACCTTCCGCACCGACCAGGACAATGCCATCATCTATCAGGACCCAGAAAATTCTCGCAAAAAGGAGGAGGCAAGGGAATACTTTTCCCAGTTTGGCAAGGAGGCAATAGAGCACCTCGTCAAATGTGGTTATCCGCCTTGCCCTGGCAATATCATGGCCTCCAATCCAAAGTGGTGTCAGCCCTATTCGGTTTGGCAATCCTATTTTGACGAGTGGATTCTGAAGCCAGAGCCAGAAGAAGTCCTCAATGCCACCATATTTTTTGATTTCAGGCCTGGTTTTGGAAGCCTCGATCTTGGCATAAAGTTAAGGGATCATCTCACTGATCTTGCCAAGAGACAGGAGATTTTTCTTCTGCATCTTGCCAAGGATTGTTTGGCAAGCAGGCCCCCGCTCACCTTCTTCAGAAACTTCATAGTGGAAAAGGATGGGGAACACAAAAATCGGCTGGATATAAAAAAGAGGGGTCTGGTTCCTTTTGTGGATTTTGCCCGGCTCATGGCCCTGAAGTTTGGCATCAAGGAGACGAATACCGTTGAGCGTCTGGGGCTTTTGTATGAAGGCGAGCACATATCCAAGGAGTTATACACTGAAACTGTAGAGGCCTATGAATTTCAGATGCAGATTCGTTTCGTCCATCAGCTGGAAATGATGGAAAATGGGCAGCAGCCTGACAATTACATAAATCCTTCAGATCTCACTGATCTTGAAAAACAGACCTTGAAAGAGGCCTTCGGAGTTATCTCCAAGCTTCAGTCCATAATTCGTGACATGTTTCCCATGATGTAGGCTTTATGATTCAGACTGAACAATGGGCGTGTTAGATTTCTTCAGGCTTTTCAATAGAAGGGTACATCCTGTTCTCGAAGAGAATCGTAGATACTTCGAGGACTTTGATCAGGAAAAGCCCCTTAGTGAATATGAATTTGTGGTTTATGATTCTGAGTTGACTGGTCTAAACCCCAGAAAGGATGAAATAGTCTCCCTGGGCGCTGTCAGGATAAAGGACTTAAAGATAATCCCACAGGAAAATTTCTACTGTTTTGTAAAGCCGAGGCGTCCGCTACCAAAGGACAGTACCCTTATCCATCGTATCACTCCGGAACAGATAGAGAATGCTCCGCCAATAGAGGAAGTTCTGGAGGATTTTGTAAGGTTTTGTAATGGATGCCTGATTGTGGGCCATTATGTCGATCTGGACATGGCCTTTATAAATAAGGTTACAAAACGCTATCTTGGCGGCCCCCTTTCAAATCCATGTATCGATACCCTGCGACTGGCTCAACTCTACAAGGAAGAGACATGGGGCAACTACTATGATCAATTTAATTATAATGTCTCCTTCAACCTGACGGATCTTGCAAAGGAGTATGGTCTGCCGGAGTTCAAGGAGCATGATGCCCTGGGGGATGCCTTTCAAACTGCCTATCTCTTCCTGTACCTTGTACGCAAGCTCAAAAAGGGAGGAATAACAACCCTGAAAGAGCTTTATCTTGCTGGAAGGAGCTGGCGCTGGCTCTTTTAGGCCTCGACCGAATTTTTTCGCAAGATTAGCTCGAGGCCTCTCCGTCTCCTGGACTTCCAAAGGCCATTTTGAGGTGGTAGTCCAGGCCCATCAGGATCATCTTGTCTCTCTGGTATATGTCAGGGAGAAATGTGACGGTGTTGTCCCGATTACGCAGTACCGTCAAGTAAAGAATCAGGATTGGCAGTCTGTTCTTTATGCGTATAACCTTGTTTTCCTTTGAACGGATAACTTCCTTTATTGTTTCCTTGGTCCATTTTTTAGAGCCGGAAAATAGGATTTCTGCTAGCTCAAGTGGTTTCTCGACCCTTATGCAGCCGTGACTGAAGGCCCTCATGTGCCTGGAAAAGAGGAATCTTGCCGGGGTGTCGTGGA
>JAADCZ010000039.1 GCA_013154175.1 Thermodesulfobacteriota bacterium | reverse complement strand
TTCCAGGGCCAGGGGAAGAGCCGTCTCAAGGCCTATTATGCCATTTGCCGCAAGGGCAAATTCGCACTCCTTGCTCAAAATGTCATGGGGTGCATGGTCAGTTGCTATGGCATCGAGGGTTCCATCCTTCAAACCCTCTATGATTGCCTTTCTGTCTTCCTCTGTCCGAAGGGGAGGATTCATTTTGGCAAAGGTGTTGTAGCCTTCCACCGCCTCTTCTGTAAGGCTGAAATAGTGGGGTGCAGTCTCAGCCGTTACCCTTGCACCCTTTTTCTTGGCAGCTCTAATGATGTTGACCGCTCCCTTTGTGCTCACGTGGGCTATGTGCAGCCTTGCACCTGTGTGAAAGGCAAGGCAGCAGTCGCGGAATACGGCTATGTCTTCAGCGCAGCTAGGAATACCCTTGAGTCCCAGGCGGGTTGAGGTAAGGCCTTCGTTCATGACCCCTTGGGCAGAAAGCTCCAGCTCCTCTGCATGGGATATGATTAGGGCATCGAAATTGAGGGAGTATTCCAGGGCAAGGCGCATGATTGCAGCATTTGCCACAGGAAGGCCATCGTCAGAGAAGGCAACGGCCCCTGCCTGTAAGAGGTCAAAAAATTCAGTAAGTTGCTCCCCTTTTTGCCCCTTTGTTATTGCAGCGACTGGAAAGACCCTTGCATTTGCCGCCCTTTTGGCCTTGTCCAGAATGAAGCGGGTGACAGCCTCGCTGTCATTTGGCGGGGAGGTATTTGGCATGCAGGCAACAGCAGTAAAGCCCCCTGCAGCAGCGGCACGCGTTCCGCTCTCAATTGTCTCCTTGTATTCAAAACCAGGCTCTCGCAGGTGAACGTGCATGTCTATGAGCCCAGGGACAAGCCATTTGCCCTTTAGATCAATCACCTTTGCATCGTCTGGAACGGAGTCGATTTTCGGGCCGGATTCTGCTATCTTCCCATCCATCACAAGGAGCTCCCCTGTAGAGTCGGAGTTGGTGGATGGATCGATTATTCTTGCTCCTTTGAAGATTATGGGCCTCATGGCTTATCTCTTAATCCTCCCTGCTGTCTGAGAGTAATAGGGTAAAAAGGGCCATTCGTACTGCCACACCGTTGGTTACCTGGTCGAGAATGATGGAGCGGTCGGAGTCTGCCACAGCAGGCGACATCTCCACCCCCCTGTTAATGGGGCCAGGATGCATTATGACACAATCCTTTCGAAGCAGTGAAAATATGGATGAATCAAGGCCAAAGACCCTTGCGTATTCCCGCTCTGAAGGAAAAAGGGCCATGCCCTGGCGTTCCTTCTGGATTCTCAGGGCCATTACCACGTCTGCATCCCTGACGGCTTCATGGATGTTGTAGACGACCTTGCAGCCAAGGGTTTCTATGTGTGGGGGAATCATTGTCGCCGGGCCGCAGACAGTAACCCTTGCTCCCATTTTGGAAAATCCAATAATATCCGAGTGGGCAACCCTGCTGTGGGCTATGTCACCGATTATGGTGATGTTGAGGCCATCTATGCGTCCAAAGTGTTCCCGCACGGACATCATATCGAGGAGCGCCTGGGAAGGATGTTCGTTGATGCCATCCCCGGCATTTATGACCGCAGAGTCAATATGCTTGGCCAGAAGATGCGGGGCCCCAGACATGGAGTGGCGCATGACGATAATGTCCGGCTTCATGGCCTCGATGTTTTTGGCTGTGTCAATGAGGGTCTCCCCCTTTACAACACTGCTCGTGCTGGCAGAGATGCTGACCGTGTCAGCACTGAGCCTTTTTGCCGCAAGCTCGAAGGAGAGTTTCGTGCGGGTGCTTGGTTCAAAGAAAAGATTGACAATGGTACGCCCCCGAAGTGGCGGGACCTTCTTGATGGGACGCTCCAGAATCTCCTTCAATGAGTCTGCAGTGTCCAGAATGAAGGAAATCTCGTCGGGACTCAGATAGGTTATACCCAGGATATGTCTGTTATTTAGCTTTTTCATGCCAAAAAAAAGCCCCCTTTCTTTTGAAAGGAGGCTTTGTTTTTTCTGCCCCTTAGCCCATTTCAGCCAGCCTCAGGAGCTTCTCATATTCAGCATCTACTCTTCTTTGTATGTACTCAATATGTTCCTCATCCAGATGGCGGAAACGCCTCTGGCCCTTGAAGTACTCGGTCACTGGCTTGGGCTTGGTGATCTTCCTGCTCATGATGTAGCGGCCTTCGATAACCTCGTAGAGAGGAAATACCTTAGTCTCTACTGCAAGGCGTGCTATCTCAATTGAGCGTTCGCCAGCAGAACCCCAACCAGTGGGGCATGGAGCATAGATGTGTACGTATGCAGGCCCCTTGACCAGAGCAGCCTTCTTTACCTTGTTCATAAGGTCAAGGAAGTATGCCGGAGAAGCTGTTGCCACATAGGGAATGTTGTGGGCAACTGCAATGGCAGGCACATTTTTCTTCCATGTAACCTGGCCAAAGCTCTTCTTGCCTGGAGGGCTGGTGGTTGTCATTGCGCCATAGGGGGTACAGCCTGAACGCTGCACACCAGTGTTCATGTATGCCTCATTGTCAAGACATACATAGAGGAAATCATGCCCTCTTTCAAAGGCACCAGAGATGAACTGGAGTCCGATGTCGCCTGTGGCACCGTCACCACCAACTGCCAGGATGTCGATGTGCTTCTTTGGAATCTTGCCCTTTCTGGCAAGAACCTTTCTGGCAGACTCGACACCAGATGCCACTGATGCAGCATTTTCAAATGCAATGTGAATCCATGGCACCTTCCAGGCAGTATGTGGATATGGAGAGGTGATAATCTCCATACAACCAGTTGCATTACAAACTATGACGTCCTTGCCCAGGGCCTTCATGACCATGCGCAGGGCTAAAACCTCACCGCAGCCCTGACATCCTCTGTGACCTGAGGACAAGGGTTCTTCTTTTGGTAGATTTTTGGCCTTAAAACCTTTGAATTTTTCGAATTCTGGTATCATTTTTCCCGCACCCCAATCACTTCGTAGAGTTCTCTTGGACGTTTCTTGGCAAATGCCCTTGCCTTGTCCACGATTTCTTCAAAACGCTCCACAGTTACATCTCTTCCACCAAGGCCTGCCACAAAGCTGAAGATCTTGGGAGACCCTGGAATCTTGTAGAAGAGGGAGCGAAGCTCTGCACCGACTGGTCCACAAAGGGCACCAGGAGGCAGACAACGGTCAACGACTGCAAGAACCTTTGCCTTGCCTACGGCCTTCCTGAACTCCTGGCCAGGGAAAGGTCTCCACAGGCGGATGCGAAGGAGTCCGACCTTCTGGCCCGCATCCCTCATGGCATCCACTGCAGTCATGGCTGTCTCAGAAATACTTCCCATGGTGACAAGGAGTATCTCTGCATCCTCTGTGCGATAAGACTCTACAGGATTGTATTTTCTGCCAAAAATTTCAGCAAACTCATCCCATGCCTTGAGGATGTACCTCTTGGCCTTTTTCATTGCCATATCGTGAGCCACCTTGGCCTCGGTGTAAACCTCTGGGATACCCACAGGCCCCATGGTTATTGGACGCCTTGGATCAAGCTTGTAACGAGGCTTGAAAGGAGGCAGGAACTTGTCCACCTCTTCCTGGTCTGGAAGCTCGATTGGCTCGATCACATGGCTCAAGGTGAAGCCGTCGATGTTGACCATCATGGGCAGGGAGACATTTCTATCCTCTGCTACCCTGAAGGCATGCAGAGTAAGGTCAACGGCCTCCTGGCCATTTTCTGCAAATGTCTGAATCCAGCCCGTGTCCCTCTGGACCATGACATCCTGATGGTCATTCCAGATGCTGATGGGTGCTGACATGGCCCTGTTGGCCACTACCATCACGATAGGCAGCCTCATGGTGCTGGGGATGTAAAGGATTTCGCTCATGAGAGCCAATCCCTGGGAGCTTGTTGAAGTGAAAGTCCTTGCACCAGCTGCAATGGAGCCGCAGCAGCAGCTCATGGCAGCATGCTCACTTTCAACAGGAACAAACTCTGCGTCTAGCTCCCCATTGGCCACCATCTCAGAAAGATGTTCCACTATATGGGTCTGAGGCGTAATTGGGTAGGCAGGTATGACCTCTGCCCTAGCTAGACCCACGGCCTCTGCTATTGCTATCGAAACTTCTATTCCCACGCGTTTTGACATGATTTTACCCCTCCTCCGGAACCATCGTTATGGCATCTTTGGGGCACTCGTGGGCGCATATGCCACAACCCTTACAATATTCCAAGTCCACCACAAAGTATCCGTCCTCATCCTGATTGTAAGCCATATCTGGACAGAACACCCAGCACATGCCGCACTTGATGCACTTTTCCTTGTCCACTACTGGCCTCTGAGAGCGCCAGTCCCCTGTCCTGAAGTTCGCTGCATTGCCAGGCTCCAGGATATGGCATCCGAAGGTTATCGTTTTCCAGCCTACTATGGCGTCTGAATTTGCCATATCACAAACTCCTTAATCTTCTATTTTTTTAGCCTGCTACCTGGGTTTCGTTATAGGCACGCTCCAGTGCGGCCTTGTTCTTTTCTGCCAGCCTACCAAAACGCTTCTCAAGCGCTTCAAAAAGGGCATCTTTGCCAACTATGCCAGTTGCCTTTAGCAAGGCACCGAGCATGGTCGTGTTGGTAATTGGCAGCCCGAGCTCTTCTGTTGCAATTTTCGTGGCATCCACCATGGCAAGCTTGGCCTTGATTCCAAACTTGTCCCTGATTTCGTCAGCAGAAAGCTCGGTGTTGAGAATGACAATACCGTCGTCCTTCAATCCGTCCGCCACGTTGACCAGCGCCGGCAGGGATGGATCCAGCACCATCACAATGTCCGGGTGGTAAACCTTCTCCCTGGTCCTGATCTGGTGGTCGCTAACCCGGATGAATGCTGCAACAGGCGCGCCTCGCCTCTCAGGGCCAAAGCTGGGGAAGGCTTGGGCATACTTTCCTTCAGCAATTGCGGCGGTAGCTACTAGCTCTGCAGAGGTAACACCTCCCTGTCCGCCTCGGCCATGAATTCTAACTTCTTTCATTGGTGATCTCCTATGGTTTAGTTATGGATTTCCAACGACTGGTTCACGAGCGGGTGATGCACAAGACACCACTTCCCTAGTAAAAAGGCTCACAGAGTGCCTCTGTGGGGATGAACCAGAATTCAAAAAGCTGTATCACTGTTTACATGCAGCTATACCCTTTGTCAAGAGACTTTGCCCTGGCAAGTTAGTGTGCAAATTGTGAGAATTATAATTTTTTCCTGGCAGCTCCAGCCTCCGATTCATCCTTGAGCACATATACTCTCACCTTTCTGCTCCTGGGAAATTCCCGCTTCATCATTGATTTCAGTTGTTTCTGAAGTTCCCTTCCTGTGCATTCGAGCTCCTGATCCAGATAGCCCCTTTCCCTCACGAGGAAAATATCGCCATCCTTCTTTATAACAGTGATACCTCGGTTTCTTTTATAGGAAAGTACCTCCAGGCCAGCCCCAACCGCTGTTTTCTTGAGGGTGTTTAGGATTTTCCTAAGGGCGCTTTCAATGTTGACAAGGGCCATCTTGCTATTTGCTCCTCTCCTTGAGTGCCTGGTCAATGGCCTTTTTCAGTGCCGACTTGTGCACTTCTCCTGCAAAATGAAGGGCACTTTTTCCGCTAACCGGGTCAAAGTCCGACGGGTCGGAAAGGCAAAGGTATTGCACCTGTCTTGAGATTACCGTTGGGGCCTCCTCGATATCAAGGCCGATTATCTCCCTGACAACCTGAAAGGTGGCCCCGCAGGATGCCGCCCGTTTGACAGTGATGGATTCTATCTTGTTGTCCTGGGTGAGCTCCACATCATATTCAGGCACGCCAAACTGCTGGCCATAGGCCCCAAGGCCCTCCTTTTTTCCAAGGCCACAACACGTAAAGGGGCAAATGGCCCCGGGAATCTGCTGGCCAGAGGCAATGACGGGGATGTTCTTCTTCTTGCAAAGCTCAACCAGATAGTAGGAAAGGTCTGGATGTTTCAGAAAGTTGAGGACAAGATCCCCATGAAAGTCATCTGGGATGTAATCCTCAGGCTCATCGATGAGGGGCGGCAGGGGCTGGTCCACATTAACCACGCGAACAATTTTTATTCCTTTTCCGTAAACCTCAATTCCGGCAATCTTGTAATCCCCCGAACCCTGTTCCTCGAAAATGACGAGCTCTTGAAGTGTTGCGTCGTTTTTTTTCACACTTTCTCCATATTTGTCTCGCAATATTTCTGAATTATTTAAAAGAAAACGTAGCTGTTATACGGCACTGAACCTTTCAATTTTAATAGTCAGATATGTTGATTGAAAATACCGGAGAAAAAATGATTTTTTAAGATAATTCCAGATTCTGACTTGTTCATTGTTTTATGTTTCATTAGTCTCAATTTTAAGGTCGTTATCTATAGTGTCACGTTGTTATTAATTTTTTCACGTTTAGACTTTCAGAGAAAAGCAATGGGTAGTGCTTAAAAAAGGTTTTTATGGTTGGAACATTTATGGAGGAAAGGATGAAAAAAGTAATTCCATTTATCTGTCTCTTACTGTTATTTGCGAGCTGTAGTAGCCCTCCACAGCCAAAAGAACAAGCAATTTATCATGGAGTTATTTTAACGGATCAGGCTGAGGTGGTGTCTTTAGATCCTCTAGATGCGTTCCACGAAGGGCAGGCCGTCATAGTTCATGAGCTTTATGATAACCTGATTCGTTTAACACCGGAAGGAGACCTTGCACCAGGGCTGGCTGCACGATGGAAAATGTCTGCAGATGGGCGTCGAATAAAGTTTTTTTTAAGAGATGCCACTTTTTATGGGAGTAATCGAAAGATTACAGCTGAAGATGTAAAGTTCAGCTTTATGCGGCTGCTCTCGCCCAAATCCACCAGCCCAGGACTAGTATATTTCAATGATATTATAAAAGGGGCCAAGGCTTATCATAAAGGCGAGTCTGATGGGATTGAAGGTATTAAGATTATTTCTCCTGATGAGATTGAATTCCTTTTAAACAAACCCACATCCGATTTCTTAGCCCGTCTAACATTACCCTTCGCATCCATCATAGATCACAATTTTAAGGGGAATTTGAAAACTGAGGCAGCTGGAAGCGGCCCTTACTTTCTGGATAAATGGGAGCAGGGAAAGGTCCTTGTGCTGGCTAAAAATAAAAATTGGCGCAACTTCTCCAAAGGATCTCCCGCGAAAGTCGAGCTTTATTTTTACAAAGATCCCCTTCTGGCATTTAAGGCGCTAGAAGTTGGTAAGGTAGATGCCATTAAGCTGACTCCATCACTGTCTGAGATGTGGAGGCATGATGCGGATAAACTCATTAAAAAATATAGGTTCCAAATTTTTAAGAATAAGCAGGCCTCGCTCAGGTTTTATCTTTTCAACTCTAAAAAATCAGCTCTTTCCTCAAAGGTAAGGGCTTATTTACAATGTGAGATCCCGCGCAGTGTCTTGCAAGATACATTTCCAGTATATGCCAGAGAGGCGCTTTCCTGGCTTCCTGTTTTTGCAAAAGGAGGTGTCGAGCCGGTAAAGATATGCCAAGCTCCAGCCCCAAAGCCCTCAGCTTTGCCAAGTTCTTTAAAACTTGTTTCTTTTTCAGAACCCCTTTCCGTAAGAAGAGTGAATGTTTTGCAAAAAGAATTGGAAAAAATTGGCATCAAGGTGCAAAGTGAAGCCTTACCCTTTTCAGCATTGGTACAGAGGCTTCTAAAGGGAGATTTTGACCTGATAGAAATATATTGGGGGCCCTATTATCCTTCCTGGATCCATTTTATTTCACCATTTACCAGCTATGCCCTGCCTCCAAATGGCAATAATTTTGGACATTATGTATCAAAAGAGCTAGACAAAATTTATGATGAGGCTTTGGTTACTACGGATAGCCAAAAACTTGCTAAGCTTATGGTTCAGGCATCGGAAGTATTGGCTACAAATCCACCTGGCATACCACTTTATTGGCAGGATGCACTTTGGGTAACAA
>JAADCZ010000160.1 GCA_013154175.1 Thermodesulfobacteriota bacterium | reverse complement strand
ACTCCAAGGCGCTTTAGGGCCTCAGAGACCGTACCGCCCAGGGCCTTTAGAGGGTGACACCCGAGCCAGCCGTTTGAACCGTGGAAACTTACCACGTCATCGTCATCTTCCTTGCAAATGGAGACGCAGGGGAAGACCATCTGCTCACCCTTACGAAGTAACAGATCCGTTCCCAACTCCAAGGGGGCGATAACATATAGGCTCTTCTTGTGACCTGTGCGTTCAACCTGTTCATAGATGGAATCTATAAACCCCTTTTTTGCATAGGCAAGCAGCACCCTGGTCTGACCAGCACGTTGATATGCCCAGCAGTCGTAATAAATCTCCTCTGGTGGCAGGTGGGCGTGGGTCGCGATGGACAGCCTAACAGCGCTCTCCGCTTCCTCAGGGGTCAGGCCCTTAAAATGTAGATCCCGCAGGTAGTATCTGCTTCTTGGAAGCGCAATACACAACCGCCTGTTTTTCTTGGGTGTAAGTCCAGAAAGAAGGCTACCGAGCCGTTCTACACTGGTCCTTCCGCTTGCCTCACCCAAGATGGCCGATTCCCACCGGGCCCACCTGTTAAGATGTCTTTTGAGAAATGCGTAGCTGAGGCCCTGTTCACCAAGATAGATTCCTACTATTTCACCAGATAGCAAGCTCTTCCCCTTCTTAGAATCGTGGTATCTGCTGCCAATGAACCAGGTTAAAACCCGATTTGGATGACCCCGCCTCTGTAAAGAAAATCTGGTAACAAGACTGATATGCACATGTCTTGAACCTCAACGTGCCAAGGCCTTGGCCATCTTTAAAATATTCTTTTTCCATTATGTCAATGAGAGGCTGGGGCGCAATGTCTTCGACTATTTTGTCGCTGCCATTGTACACAGTCAACAAATCTTGCAGCCCTCCCTGCCATGAAACCTCCTCACCACTGTCACTAACCTCCCCCCACTTGAGAGGGCCCCAGTAAATCTCTGGATTAACACCACGAACAAGCAAGAGCTGTTCCAGAAGGACAAATTTACCATTTGCAGGTTCATAGGGTGGCTCGAGGGACAGATAATAGTCCTTCTCTGCCCCACCTGGCCTTTCATCATCGTCATTGTCACGCCAGTCCAGTATTGCCGCTGCCAGATCCTTGCCCTGGCCCTTGCCCAAAAAACCTTCAAAAAAGTCGACCAGCTCATCCTCCGTAGCCTTGTTTATATCAAGCTTTCCCCGTTCATCCTCAATGGAAAAGGCTACTGTCTGGCCTCCAATCTCCAACTTGTAGGTGGAACCATCTGGAACGATAAACTTTTCTTTATCGTCCACTTCCTGCCCAAAGGGCTTGATATGGGGGCCGACCAGGCTCAGGACCGACTCTATTGTCAGCCGGGCCCGAAGCTGATTCCAGCTGTTATAGGACATGTTTCGTCTCAAGGTCGTCTCAAGGGTAAAGTAGCCGCCTAGCATGGAAAGCAGAGCCACTACCCACAGGACAAGTATGAGAACTGCCCCCTTTTCTTCCTTGATGACCGCCCTCATAGTATTCCCACCGGAAGAACCACCCACTCCTTGGCTTCTGTTTCTTTATCCTTATCCTTTTCAAGATCGATCCTCAGACCTATCTCAATGGGAAGGCTCCTGCTCTTTGAAAACTTATCCTCCCATTTATCCGGAGTGAAATCATCCTCTGAAGATTGGGCCTTTGCCCCCCTGTAGGAAAATGTCAGGCCCTTAACGCCCTCAAGCTTGGCAACTGTCCAACCTTCTTTATTGAGTTCCTCAATAGAGGCGCTATAAAACCCATCAGGCAGATCTTCCTTGACCTCTTTTTTCCTAACCACCACCTTTTGGGCATAATAGATGGCATCATCGTCGTCATTGAACCAATATACCACCTTCATCAGCCCTCCTCTGCCAATGCCCAAGGGGCCATATGTGGTGATAAATATCAGTTTGTCATCAGAACCGTCAAAAAAGGAAAAATCTGACAGATCCCCCATCCCAGGGGCAACGATGGCCTCAAGCTGTCTGCACAATAGCCCTTCGAAGGCAGCCACTGGGAAAAAGGTGGTGTTTCGCTCCTTGGCCCTGGTGTATGAGCTGATGCCACTTCGCAAGGCCATCGAAAGCACCACTACGAGTATGGCAATGAGGGTGATGGAGACGAGCACCTCCAAAAGGGTAAAACCAGGGCTGTCTTTCACGGCTCCTCCGTCTCGGTCGATGGAATCCAAAAGGTCAGGACAAAATCCCTCTTTTTAGAGGGCGGCACCATTTTCAGTGTTATCTGGGTCAGCTCATCGGCCTCGATAGTCCGGGTGTCGCCACCTGGAAGCGCAATTTTTGCAGATACAGGTGCAGATTCTACATAGTAGGTCCACCCTGGGAAGTTCTCTATCTGGCCTGTTTCAAAGGAAGGGAATTTTTTCCGGGCCTTCCAGCCCTGGATGAGCCTTACCCCTATCTGGGACGCTATTCGAGCCTCCTGGCCCCGAAAGGCCTGGGAGTGCCCCTGGGCAAAGAGCGCCATACACACACCGATGGCAATTCCTGTGATGGCCGTGGCCACCAGGACCTCCATGAGGGTGAATCCCTTGTTACACCTAAAAAAGCCCGTCATATTCCCTATAGACCTTTCACCTTGTGGGTGATCCTTGCCCAGATGATACCCACGTCAAATTCGTCTTTTCGTCCGCTGTCCCACGAAAGCTCTATCTCGCCCCCACTGGAGCTTCCATCTGGATAAAAGACAACGGCAAAGAGTCCGTTTCTGAGCTCCATAACGCCGTCTGCGGAGATCTCCACTTCCTTTGGGATATCTGTAGCCTTTCTACCTTCTATGCCAAATGTCCTCTTTTCGCCATCTATCACAAAGTTGACCGCCCTGCCGCTTCCAATGGCCATGTTCCTGGCCCGCTTCATGGAAGCGCCAAAATCCTCTGAAAACCGTCTTTCCTTGGATTTGAAAAGTCCACTGGACACAGAAATTGCCACCATGGAACTCAGAAGCCCAATGAGGACGAGCACCACCATCAACTCCACCAGGGTGAAGCCCAGGTTGCCTCCAGACTTTTCAGAACGTGACATCATTTATGCCAAATATGGCCATGAGCATGGAAAATATTATTCCGCCGATAACAATACCCATGACCACAATGGTTATGGGCTCGAGCATAGACAGAAACAACTTGGTATCTGACTGTACCTGTTCATCAAAATCGTCGGCCACTTTCAGGAGCATCCTTGCAAGGCCACCGGTTTCTTCACCAACAGATACAAGATGAATCATTATTGGAGGGAAAACCTTGGCCTTTTTCATCAAAAGACTAAGGCTCTTGCCTTGCCTAACCCCTGTATATAGCTCTTTTAGGGCATCCCTGATTACAACATTGCCAACCACCTCACTCGAAAGGCTGATACCTTTTAAGATGGGCACTCCACTTTCAAGAAGGGTCCCCAGGGTGCGGGCAAAACGGCCAAGCTCAATCCGGCTCACAAAAGGCCCCACAAGCGGCATTGTAAGCTTTAGGGAATCCCACCACCTCTTGCCCTCCGGGGTGTTGACATAGAGACGAAACCCAATGACCGAGCCTGCGATGGTCAGGAACATGAGCCACCACCATTTTTTCAAAAAAAGGCTCGCACTCAGGATAAACCTGGTCATTGCCGGCATGGGCTGGTTGATATCCTGGAATATCTGGCCAAACTTCGGGACGACAAAGGTCACCAGAATCAATACAGAGACGAGTCCAACAAAGGCCAATATGGATGGGTAAATGGAGGAGGAAATGATGAATTTTCGGATTTGCCTGGATCTTTCAAGGAATTGTCCCAGCCTCTTCAGGACAGTTGGGAGCACACCGCCAAGCTCCCCAACCTTGACCATGTTTATGTAGAGGCTGTCGAAAACATCCTTGTGCATGGACAAGGCCTCGGAAAGTGTCTTTCCGCTGTGAATGGCCTCCTTAATCTCCTTGACCAGGGTGCGAACCTCCTCCTTGTCTGTTGCATCTGCAAGGATGAGAAGGCTCCTTTCCAAGGGGACCCCTGCCTCCAAGAGGTCTGCGAGCTCCCCGGTAAAATAGAGGATATCGTCCAGGGAGATCCTCTTTTTGCCTGTCTCGAGAAGGGCCTGAAAAGAATGACGCCTTTTAACACGAACCGGCTGCAGGCCCTTTGAAAGCAGCCCCGAGATGACTTCATCCTGGCTCGAGGCACTTTGAACCCCTGCAACCTTTCTGCCCTTGGAATCTATTGCTTCAAATGCAAATTCAGGCATCTAATTGGTGACTCTCATTACCTCTTCAAGGGTGGTTTCACCCCTGCGCACCTTTTCCAGACCATCTTGCCTCAGGGTGCGCATACCATATTCCTGGGCCTTTTTGGAAATGGCGCTGGAATTCTCACCATTTAGAATGAGCGCGGGGATGCCTTCCTTCACCTCGAGGAGCTCGTATATTCCCGTACGGCCGGAATAGCCGGTGTTGGCACATGCAGGGCACCCGACACCGCGCCAGCTCTTAACAGGCACATCGGCCTCGGAAACCCCCAAAACAGCGGCAGTTTCAGCTATGGCCTCCTTGGGAATGGTATATTCTTCCTTGCAATGAGGGCAAATCTTCCTGACGAGTCTCTGGGCCATTACTGCCAGAAGACACGACGATATAAGGTAGGGCTCTATTCCCATTTCCTGGAGCCTCGTAATTGCGCTTGCAGCATCGTTCGTGTGCAGGGTGGAAAAGACCAAATGACCTGTAAGCGCCGATTGAACGGCTATTTCTGCCGTCTCCGCATCCCTTATCTCACCGATGAGGATAACATCGGGGTCCTGCCTCAGAATGGTCCTGAGTGCAGAAGCAAATGTCAGCCCGATGCTAGACTTTACCTGTATCTGGTTTATTCCCTCGAGCTGATATTCAACAGGGTCCTCAACAGTGACGATCTTCTTGTCTGGCGAGTTTATCCGGTTCATAACGCTGTAGAGGGTGGTGGTCTTTCCGCTTCCAGTAGGGCCTGTAACAAGAATCATGCCGTAGGGCTTTCGGATCAACCTGTCGAACCGGGTGAGTATGTCAGAGGAAATGCCCAGTGACTCGAGCTCGAGCTTTACTTCCTCCCTGTTTAGAAGCCTGAGCACAATGGACTCTCCAAAGATGGTTGGCAGGGAGGAAACCCTGATATCTATCTCTCTATGGCCATCCTTGACCTTTATCCTGCCATCTTGGGGAAGGCGCATTTCTGCAATGTTCATCTTGGCCATGAGTTTCAGCCTCGATGTTATGGCAGGCTGAAGCTTCTTGGACACCGTCTCCACGTCATGGAGCACGCCGTCTATTCTGTAGCGGATCTTCAGATGCTCCCTGAAGGGCTCGAAGTGTATATCCGAGGCCTTTATCTCCAGGGCCTGGTTGATTACGTGATTAACCAGACGCACCACCGGTGCCTCTGTGGCAAGGTCCCTAAGCTGTTCAGGGTCATCCCAAAGCCCCTCTGCAAGGGCTGAATCCGAGTCGTCTTCATCTGCCTCCATGTCGGAGTCGGCCTCGAACCACCTGTATATGGCAGAAAGTATGTCCTCTTCAGAGGCCCGGACAGGCTCCACCTTTTTCTTGTAGATGTCCTCCAGGAGTTCAATCAGGTAGATATCCGAGGGGTTTGCCATGGCCACGACCACCTTGTCCTCGGAGGACTCTATGGGGAGCACCTTCCACTGTTGCATCTGCTGGGCATTGAGCCCATTGACCATGGGTGGCTTGTCAGGGAAGTCCTTGGCCTCTACCTCTCTTACCTGAACCACAGGCTCTGGGGCTGGAGCCATACCGTGGTTGTCGCCACTGGCCGACTCACTATTTTCATCTCCAGAGTTGTTCGAGCCTGCACCAGGCAGTATCCCCTTGAGGAGGGGGACGACTTTATTTGTAAGCTGTTCAATAGGCATAACCGCTACTTCCAGCTCACAACATCCGCATCCTCGCCTTCTCCGCCCTCCTGGCCATCCCGGCCATAACTGAACAGGTCATAATCGCCGTGCTCACCAGGGGACCTGTAGACATAATCACGACCCCAAGGGTCCTTTGGAACGGGCTTTGGCAAGTAGGGACCAGACCAGTTTGGGAGCCCCTCGGGCTTCTTCCTCAGGGCCTCTAGCCCCTCCTCAGTTGTGGGATAGCGGCCATTATCCAGCCTGAATTCATCAAGGGCCTGGCCCAAAAGCTCGATCTGGGCCTTGGCAGTCTTCTGCCGGCTTGCCCCAAGCTTTCCAAAAAACTTGGGTGCAACGAGAGAGGCCAAAAGGCCGATGATTATTACCACTACGAGAAGTTCTATTAATGTGAAACCTGATTCTTTTTTGATGTTACAAGTTTCTTTTTTTGGGATAAACAAGTCTAATTCCTCCAAAACGTGTTATTTTACGCGGTTAATTCAGAAAACTTAACGAATTATAATAATTATTTAAACGCACAACAATTAAATTATATTCCTTCGCATATTATCTGGCCACCAAAAACGCCCTTTGGAACCCCTCTGACTCCAGTTTCCGTTCGAGACGCTTGGCCTTGTTATAATCATTGGGTGCGTCCACCCTGACCTTGTAATAATAGTGGCCATTTGTATAACCCTTCACCACAGTGACACCACTGTAGTATTTGCGCAGCCTGTTTCGCAACCTGAAGGCGTTCTCCTTTGAGGTAAAGGCCCCGACCTGCACATAAAAGTCCCCATGTTTGAAGTCCGGGGTCTTCTTGAAGGCCACTGTTCCATCATGAATGGACTTTACCTCACCAAGGGCCACAAGACGTACCCTTGCAGTTCCCTTGCCAACTATTCCCAACTTCTTGGCTGCGGCATAACTGAGATCTATCACCCTATTCTTAACGAATGGACCCCGGTCATTTATTCTCACAACTACTGCCCTGTTATTTTCCAGATTTTCCACCCTGACATAGGTGTTCATGGGAAGAATCTTGTGGGCAGCCGTCATGGCGTACATGTTGTACCGTTCCCCATTTGCAGTGCGTTTCCCGTGGAAATTGGGCCCATACCATGAGGCATAACCGGTTTCCACGAAACCCTTGGAACTTGGAAGGGGGTAGTAGGTATGCCCCCCTACCCTGTAGGGCTTATACGTCCCCCGGGCATATTTGCCCTTAACAGCATGTCTTTTGGGGCCGCAGCCCCACATGCTGACAATCAGCCCCAAACATATCAACCCCACCAGATACCTTGCTGATGCATCGACAAAAATATTCCTTGTGCGACACAAGTTGCCGGTATCAGCCCCCCTTGAAGAACAAAACTTTATCATGACGCTAGGCCCTTTACTTTTAACTCCAAAAATTCTTTATTACTCTCTTAAAAGACCCTTCGGGAAAATTTGCTACATTAAAAAACCAAACTGAGTTCAAAGCAATCATCATGCCTGAATATATTTACCTCGATTACAACGCCACCACACCTCTTTTGCCAGAGGTTATCAACGAGATAGAAAGAACCCTCGAAGATTCCTGGGGAAACCCAAGCAGCAGCCACGCCCTTGGCAAGAGGGCCAAAGAAACCCTTGAAACAGCAAGGGCTAGGGTCGCCGGGCTAATAAACGCAGGGCCCGAGGAGGTCATTTTCACAAGCGGCGGCACAGAGTCGAACAACCTTGCCATTATTGGCGGGGCCAAGGCCCTGAAAGAAAAGGGCAAACACCTCATAACCACACGAATTGAACATCCTTCTGTCATCAACCCCTTTGTACACCTTATGGAAGAAGGTTTCGAGGTGGACTTCGTGGGCCCGGACAAAAAAGGGATTGTGGACCCTCAAAAACTTGCCACCTTTATTAGGCCAGACACTGTACTTTGCTCTGTCATGCTGGCCAATAACGAAACAGGGGCACTCCAGCCCATTTCTGAAATAGGAAAAATTTGCAGGAAGCACGACATACTCTTTCACACAGACGCTGCCCAGGCAATTGGAAAGATTCCCGTCGATGTCAAAGAGCTTGGAGTGGATCTCCTTACGGTTGCCGGCCACAAGCTCTATGCACCAAAGGGCATCGGGGCTCTCTTTGTACGCTCTGGCGTAAGCCTTGAGCGTATTTTCTTTGGAGCAGGCCAGGAAATGGGCCTTAGGGCCGGAACAGAGCCTGTGCCTG
>JAADCZ010000109.1 GCA_013154175.1 Thermodesulfobacteriota bacterium | reverse complement strand
GCGGACAGGGACAAGCTTGGCCTCTTTGCCCTTGCAGACAAGGGAACCATCTTTCTCGACGAAATAGGCGAGCTGCCACTGACCCTGCAGGTTAAACTTTTGCGAGTGGTACAACAGCGCTCCTTCACCCCCATTGGCGGAACAGAACCCATAAGTGTGGATTGTCGCATCATTGCTGCCACCAACCGCAACCTGGAACAGGAGGTGATGGAGGGAAACTTTCGGGAAGATCTCTATTACAGACTAAATGTAATTCACATAAGGATGCCTCCTCTGCGGGAACGCAAGGAAGACATTCCCCTGCTGGTCCAATACTTTCTGGACAAATATTCCAAACTACACAACAAGCAGGTCCAGGGCATATCAAACTTTGCCCTTCAGGCCCTGATGGAATATCCATTTCCAGGAAATGTCAGGGAGCTTGAAAACATAATTGAACGAAGTGTCGCCCTTTCAAGTTCAAGTCTCATCCTCCCTGAAAGCCTCTATATTGCCAAACGCAAACACAGGGAAGAATTCGACTCAAGTTCCCAGGAAGAAACGAGTGACCCCTTAAACTGCGACATCCCGGAAGAAGGCATAGATCTCGATGGATACCTTGCTGAAATAGAAAAAAGGCTACTCAAGAAGGCCCTTGAAAAGACCAGGGGCAAAAAAAAGGAGGCTGCAAAACTACTCAAAATCAACTTCCGATCCTTCAGATACAGGCTTTCTAAGTACAACATCGGATAAGACATGGGCTCAAAGAACCAGACCGGACTCTTTCTTTCAATAACCGGGGGCAGACTCCTCCTATTTGTGCTGCTCGTAGGGGCTGCCGCACTCTTTCCAGGTTCATTTTCCCATGACCTGAATATGAGATATCTGTCTCTGCTCCTTGGTTGCGCCTTTTTGCTCACCCTGGTCTGGATCTACTGGTTCAAAAAAAGCGGGCTGACCGATTCCCTCAAAAACAGCCAGACAGTAACCGATGTAATCCTGGCAAGCCTTGCCGTTTATCTTACAGGGGGCATAGAAAGCAGATTCACCTTTTTATACACCATCGCCATCGTTACGGCCTGCCTCCTGGGCCCCACACGGATTGGAAGCCTGTCGGCCCTCTTAAGTACACTCTGTTACGCCCTGGTATGCCTTACCACGACCCATGAACATACATCCACATCTGAGGCCGCCTTCACATTCTTTCTGAACATGGCGGCCTTCAACACCGTTGCGCTTCTTGCCCTGTATCTGTCTAAGAGGCTCAAAAAGGCAGAAGACCGACTCCAGGCCACCACAAAGGATGTACAGCTTCTCGAAGAAATCCAGCGCCATCTGGCAAACAGCCTGAGATCCGGCCTCATAACCCTGGATACCAACGGGAGCGTTCTCTACTACAACATCGCTGCCCAGGAAATCCTAGGAAAGCTAATAGAAAACTCCTATGGCAAAAGAATAGATCAGGTACTGCCAGGCATCAAAAATCTACTTTCTGAATGTAACAGTGACCTAAACATTGACAAACGCTGGGAATTGAACATTGAGACCCAGGGCAAAAAACTCATCCTGGGCATCTCCTGTTTCCAGATTGCCGACAACGATGGCGGTGTCCTCGGTCATGGCCTTATCTTCCAGGACATCACAGAGATAAAGGCCCAGGAGGAAAAACTAAAGCTCATAGACCGCTTGGCCGCCCTTGGTGAAATGGCAGCAGGCCTAGCCCACGAAATCAGAAACCCCCTCGCCTCCATCTCTGGTGCTGCCGAGTTTCTGGCCCAAAGCGGCCTGGTCATGCCCGAAGGGCAACGACTCCTAACCATTATCCAAAAAGAGACCCAACGGCTCAGTGATCTCACCAGCTCATTCCTCCTTTATGGAAGACCGGAAAAGAAAAAGCTGGAGGACATCAACCTCAAGGAAGAATTCTCTGCTGCCCTTATCCTGCTTTCCCAGCGCAAGAAGCTGCAACAGGCAGCAGTCGAGATGGATGTGCCCGATGATTTGGTCATAAAGGTGGATGCAGACATGCTGAGACAGGTCATACTGAACCTGCTCCTCAATGCCTTTCAGGCGCTGCCAAAGGAAAATGGAAAGATAAAAATCAAGGCATACAAAAACGACGGCAAGGTCTATATCGAGATCAGCGACAACGGCGTGGGAATACCCAAGGACAAGATCGAAAAGATTTTCAACCCCTTCTTTACCACAAAGCCCGAGGGCACAGGCCTTGGCCTGTCCATTGTTCACAGGATCATCACAGAACTGGACGGACACATAAGCGTGAAGTCTTCGCCGGGTAAGGGAACCGTGTTCGAAATTGTATTATCAGAGGATGTGGAGTCTACCCCAGAGCAGGTGCACGATCAAAATGACGTTGCCCGCTATGTTGACGCAAGCCGTTTCAACTCCAAGAACCTGTCATTGTCATAACCGCTGAAGAGTCTGTAAAATACACTGTTATTGGTAAGCAAAGGGTCCATATCCCTTGAGACTACCCCTTGCCTCTCGAGCCGCTCCCATTCTACCGTGTTGGGAATGGGAGAAAATTCTGCCAGATAGGGCCTTACTCCCAACCCCTTTACATACGTTATGGACTGGGCAATCTCATCGAGATCCTGCCCAGGAAGCCCAACCAGCAAGTAGACACCTATGCCTTCCGGGCTCATTCCCTCATCGACAAGATTTCTAATGGCCACTTCGAGGTCCCGGCTCGTTACCTTTCCCCCTGTGGCCTTTTGTCTGTCTGGATCGACTGTCTCCAAGCTCAACCGCACACTCTTAAACCCTGAACGCACAAGACGTCTTGCCACCTGCCTGTTTAGCATCCTGGCATGAAGGCCGTTTGGTGTGTGAAACTCAAAGTGAATACCCCTTCTTTCCAGCTCCTCCAATGTGGGGCGAAGCCTGGCATCAAAATCAACAAGCAAGGCGTCATCGTAAAACGCTACCTGCTTCACACCGGACCTGCTAAGGAACTCCATCTCGGCCAGTACCGTCTCCATGTCCCTGGGCCTGTAACTGCCGCTAACCATACGGGAGGCGCAGTAGGTGCATCTAAAGGGGCAGCCCAAGGCGGTACGTATGGCCCCATAGTCTACTCCGTCCCACAGACCAAGCTCATACCAGGCCCTTGACTCCCTACGTTCCTCTCCAAGGCCAAGAAATGAAGAAATGGCCTCCTTGTTCGCCTCTAGTGGCCCCTTGCAAACCAAATCCACAGGGATATTTCTCCTTGCATGTTCAGTCCACAGGGTTGCATAGATTCCGCCAAGGATGATGGGAATGTCGCCATAGTGCCTTCGTATCTCTTCTACGGCCCAAATTACTCCAGGGTACCAGTAGGACATGACAGAGGTCACGAACACGCCATCAACCGGGCCTGCCTCACTGAGCCTGCGCCTAAACTCATCTACACTTATGCCATATCTGGCAAAACTTCTATCAAGGGCAATATCCTTGGGCAGGGGGTTTGGAACGATCTTCCTCCTAAATTTGCCAGGTGCTGAAAATGGAGACAAACAGTCAACCAGCCGGGTCTCTGCCCCATAGGCGTCGAGCCACTGGGCTACTCCATAGAGACCAAGGGGTCTTACCCAAAAGTTATAGGCTGCAAAATCGGCTATCCAGGGATTTACGAGCAGGAACCGCACTGCTTCTTGGCTGGCTTGAATTTCCGTCTGTCTATAAAGTAGTTGCTTCCTTCCATTGACTTTACCTTTTTCTTCAACTTGGCAGCAGTGGAAGCAACCTCACCATAGTGGGAATAACGGCATGGCTCACAGGGAACAACTGCTATGGAAAGGGTTGTGAGGGGGAACTTCAAAACATTGCCCTGTCGGTCTGTTGAGGTGAAATAGCCGGCCTCGAGGTCTTCTTCGTCGAGAAACAGGGGAATCAGGGCAGAAAAATTCTTTATAACATCCTGACAAACCGCCTCTGCCTTTTCTATGGGCACGTGAAATACAAAGTCGTCACCGCCCACATGCCCGACGAACCCCTCGCTGCCACAATGCTCCTGGACGACATTTACCAGGATGCGGCCAACCATCCTGATGACTTCATCCCCTCTGGAGAATCCATATTTGTCGTTATAGGGCTTGAAGTTGTCTATATCCACGTAGCAGACAGCATGGGGCTTTTTCTGATCCAACATGTTTTGAATGCTTTTCAGAATGGAAGAGTTGCCTGGCAGCTTTGTAAGGGGGTTGTTGTCCGCAACCCTGTGAGAGCGGGCTATCGATAGCTCTATACGGGTAAGAAGCTCTTCCACAGTGGCCCTGTTAGAGATTATGTCATCCACTGTGTAGCAATCCCAGTCTAGGCTGGTTGCAATGTCCCGTTCTGAAACCACTAGAATTATGGGCATAAGGGCCAGCTGCAGATTGTTCTTTAGGGCCGAGATTACCTCCCTGTCAAGGTTGCGCTCCAGGCCCTTTTCTATAATCAGGATGTCTGGGGGGTCGGAGAGAATTGCCTCGAGGGCCTTGGCTACATCCTTTTTGAAACTGACAGTATGCCCCTTGGCCTCGAGACACAGTCTTTCATCCTGTCTGTTAAAGGATGATGATGTAACCAGGGATATTCTTGCCATCTACTTTTAACCCTCTATCTTGATTTCAAGGGTGAAATCCTGAAGCTCCACCAGCTTTTCATCTAGCTCGGCTATCACCTCTCGCATCTGGCTCTTTGTAAGCTTGATTCGCTCCCAGGCCCCATGGTCGAGGGCTGGTACCCAAGGGTCACCTCCATAGCCAAATCCTATTGCCCGGATAAGTATGTCTGAAAAATGGACTATTGCAGCTATCTCCTTGAAGTCTGGGGCTTTTTCCGGCTTGTGATGGTACTCTATGGGAAAGACGAGCCTTTCTGGCAAATTCCACTGCCTTGCCAGAATCCCCCCTATTTCACCGTGGCCGGTTCCTATGCGCTCCTGCTCCACTTCACGCATGTAAAGGCCCTTTTCCTTGGCCTCTTTCACAATGGCCTCATACTCCTCTGGCAATTCAGAACGCAAGACTATCTTGCCAAGATCGTGAATCAGGCCCGCAGTGGACACCTCTTCCGGATTCTTTATGCCCCGTCTCTTTGCAATGATGCCGCAGGCCGTTGCACACCCAAGGGAGTGCTCAAAAAGCCCAACATCAGAGGCCTGCATAACCTCGAAGATGGACGAGGTGACAATGAGGGTCTTGATGACATTGAATCCCAAGAGAACTATGGCGTTTGAGACCGTGCTGATCCTTTGGGGAAAACCAAAAAAGGAGGAGTTGACCATCTTCAGGAGCTTGCTTGTGAGCACCTGATCCTTCTCTATGACCTTACCGAGTTTGACGGCCGTAATATCTTCGTCTGCCACCATCTCGTTGAGTTTTGATACAATGGGGGGCAGAGTCGGCAGGGACTGGATTTCCTTGAGTCTCTTCTTTATCTCGGCCTTGTCCATTTAGTGCTTGGCTTCCTTCTTCAGCTTTTCCAAAAATTCCGGGCCCTTTTCCTCGATCACCCAATATTCGCCTATCAAGTGCTTTAGGGCCCGCAGCACCGGGTCGTTTCCAACCTTTGAAAATCTTTTGTCCAGCTCCTTGAGCTTTTGCGCAAGGGAGCACTCGCCAGGCATCCTGACAGGGTGACCCTTGACACTCAGGACGAGCACTCCCTGACGCCTGAGTCTGGAAATCAACTCTTCTGTAAGTTTAGTGCCTGCACCACAAAGCACCTGACCCTCTGGGGTAATGGCATCCTTTGCCAAAACCATGTCGGCCTTGGCAAGCTTTATGGGAATCCTCTGCAACGTCCTTAACCTCTCGTCACGTCAGTTCAGGCCACTGAATATCCAGGCCCAAACCCTTCTCGAGACTGTAAGCAGCCTTAAACAATGTCTCCTCTTGCAAATGAGCTGCCATAATTTGCATTCCCACAGGCAATCCTTCACTGTCAAAGCCGCAGGGAACGGACATTCCAGGAATACCAGCCAGATTCACTGGAATCGTGAATATGTCTGAAAGATACATCTGTAGTGGGTCATGTACCTTTTCACCGATCTTGAATGCCGTTGTTGGAGCTACAGGAGCTGCGATTACATCGCACTTTTTAAAGGCATTTTTGAAGTCCTCGATTATCAAGGTCCGCACCTGGGAGGCCTTTTTGTAGAAGGCATCGTAATAGCCGGCAGAGAGACAATAGGTGCCGAGCATGATTCTTCTTTTTACTTCCATGCCAAAGCCCTGGGCCCTCGTCTCCTTGTACATCTCCATGAGATTGGAAAAATTTTCCGCCCTGAAGCCATATTTCACCCCGTCGTACCGGGACAGATTGGATGAGGCCTCTGCTGTTGCAATTATGTAATAGGTCGCAATGGCATACTCGGTATGTGGCAGGGAGATATCAACAATCTCCGCTCCCATATCTTCCATGGCCTTTAGGGCACCCTGTATCGCAGTTTCCACGTCCTTCTGAAGGCCCTCGATAAAATATTCCTTGGGAACTCCAACCTTCATGCCCTTCATGCCCTGGGTGCAAGCCTTTGAAAAGGCGGGAACAGACATGGGCAAGCTCGTAGAATCCCGTTGGTCGTGTCCGGCTATGGATTCCAGTATTATGGCTGCATCCTTGACACTTCTTGTTAGCGGGCCAATCTGATCTAGGGACGAGGCAAATGCCACCAGCCCATATCTGGACACGAGCCCGTAGGTAGGCTTCAGACCAACAACCCCACAGTGGGAGGCTGGCTGACGTATCGACCCCCCTGTGTCAGAGCCCAGGGATGCAACGCACATGCGTGCAGCCACTGCTGCTGCAGACCCACCACTGGAGCCCCCTGGAATTCTGTCCAGATCCCAGGGGTTCTTTGTGGGAAAGAAGGCCGAATTTTCAGTGGATGAACCCATTGCAAACTCATCCATATTGAGCTTCCCTGTCATCACCGCCCCTTGCGCCTTGAACTTCTCTATCACTGTGGCATCAAAGGGTGGCCTGAAATTTTCCAGCATCTTTGAGGAACATGTAGTTGGAATGCCCTCGGTGCAAATTACGTCCTTTATCCCAAGGGGTATGCCCGTCAAGGGGGCCGCCTCACCCTTTCTAATAATCTCATCGGCCTTTTTGGCCTGTTTAATAGCATCTTCCTCAGTGAGGGTGACATAGGCATGCACCTTTTCGTCAACGGACTTTATACGGTCCAGATAGGTCGTTGTCAGCTCCTCACTGGTTAGCTCGCCCTTATCCAACAGTTCTCTCAACTGGGATATGTCCAAATTCAACACATTATCCATATTTCTCTCCTGGGAAGGTAACGGTTACTGTCGGATATCAGATAATCCGCGGCACTACGAAGGCTCCATCCTCGCTTTCTGGAGCGTTTGCCACAACCTTTTCAATGGGTAGAGATGGTTTTACCTCATCTTCCCTGAAACAGTTAACTATCTCAATGGCCCGATAGGTGGGTTCCACACCCTCGGTATCCAATGATTCCAGCTTGCCAACAAACTGCAATATGGCATCGAGCTGACTGGTGAATTCCTCCAGCTCAGAAGGTGCAAACCTCAACCTGGCCAGATGTGCCACATGTTCTACCTCTTTAATGGTTATTTTCGCCATAACCAAACTCCTGTGTTTTGACAAATTTTGTATTTCTAAAATTATACCTTCTGTTAATACAAAAAAAGGGCTGCTGACACAAAAAGTTTAAAAGAGGCTCTTTTGCTTCTTTTTCATGGACTTTTTCTTGACCGGCTTCCTCACCCTTTCAACAGACAAGTATGGCTCGAGGCCCTTTAGAAAGGGAGATGGCTCAAGGCGGTGTACTTGCCCGTAAAAACTCCTCTTTCGGCTGCATGTAATGTATAGCTGTTGGGAACTGCGGGTCAGGCCAACGTAGAGAAGGCGTCTTTCCTCTTCTATGTCTGAATCTTTCCAGGGAATTATGTCTTTGTCCACGCCAACGAGGAAAACAACTGGAAACTCGAGCCCCTTTGATGCATGAAGTGTCATGAGGGTGACTGCCTCTGTCTCAAAGTCCACCTCATCCTGTTCATTGCTGTATAAAATCGACGGAGGAAGCCCCTGGCTCACCGAATCAAGAAACCTCAAAATGGCCTCTTCATCGTCCTGGCTCATCTTCTTTCCATAAACCCTTTCAAAAAGCGTCAAAAAGGCGTCATGACCCTCTTCTCCCTTGCGAAACCTTTCAAGACAGCTCAAGAGTTCATTCACACCATGCTCATCAAGCCCCAGCCTGGACAGGTGATAATGTTTGGACCTTCCCAGAAGCATGCCACCAAGATGATTCAGCATTGATAGCAACTTGCTACTTTCTCCCCTCTGGCTCAGGGGAACATGAAAGGGGATTCCTTGACGCACGAGGGCCTCCAGGACAGCCCTGGAGACAACCCTTGCCCTAAAAAGAATACAGATGTCAGCCAGGCTTCGTTCCCCAAACTCTCCTGAATTGCCATAGTTGAAGCTTTCAAAACTGAGACCGCCTGCCATTTTGTCTATTTCCTTGGCAATCCAGGCCGCCTCCTTTTCTTCAGACGAAAAAATCTTGTGTTGAATCTCCCCCTCTGCCTCTTTCTGGGACTTTAGGGGCGGACTTTTGGGAAACAGGGCCGAGGCCGCATCGAGAAACCTCTGGGGGCATCTGTAGGCTGCCTCCAGGGTCACCTTCTTGAGGGGGGAAAACTCCTTTTGAAACTCCTCGATGTAGGCTGGACTTGCCCCTCGAAATCCATAAATTGCCTGTTTCGGGTCACCTATCACGCTAACCCACGCAGTCTTGCCAACCCCCTTCACCATTTCATACTGAATGGGGTTTACGTCTTGAAACTCGTCAACAAGAAGATGGGAAGGCAGTACATCAGGTGAATCTTTTATAATGCTGGTTGCTTCATGTAGAAGTTCATCGAAATCCACCACTTCATACCCTTCCAAAAGGGCCTTGTATTGGCTCCAAAGCTCCCTTAAAGCCGCCTCTTCCTGGTCCAAGGGTACCTCAGGCATCTGCCTCAGAAGGAGAAAACGCTTGAAGACAGACTTGCTCTCCCCCTCAAGACCCGCCTTGGCCCAGGCCTCTTTAAGGAGCTCTAGCTGCTCGCCTTCGTCAATTACATAGGGCCTCTTTCCATGTACTTGGGATATGAGACTGTAGGCCCAGGAGTGAAAGGTGCCCACAAAGGGGAGGTCTTTCAGACCCGCATCAGCCAGTCTGTCGCTGATTTGGGCTGCGGCCTTGTTGGTAAAGGTGATGGCAAGGAGCCGCCCTGGCTCCACTCCCTTGTCTAAAAGGTGAAGTATCCGGGCGGTGAGAACCCGGGTCTTTCCTGTGCCAGGGCCAGCCACGACAACCAGATGGCTGTCTTGTGTGACAACAGCCTCTCTTTGCCTGGCATTAAGTTCTTTTAACGGCTCTTTCCAATCCAAGCTACCTCTTGGCCGGTTTCTTTTCCAATATGTTTAGGTTGAACAGGTGTCTCTTGATCTTTTTGGTGGACGTCTTGGGAAGCTCTTCATTTATGACATAAAAGGACTTGATTCGCTTGTAGGAGGCTAGCATGGAGTTGACCTTTTTGACCTCCTTGCTAATCAGGCTGTGTAGCCCTTCCTCATCCAGGGCACTTTGACCCTTCAGCTGGGCGATCACATCAAAGTCTGGCACTATTACAGCACAGACCTCCTCGCCTCCACTTTCCACCTGCTTTCCAAAGACCATGGACTCCAGGATGATTTCACTCTTGTTGAGGAGGGTCTCTATCTCCTCTGGATAGACATTTTTCCCAGCAGAAGTGACGATCAGGTTCTTTGCCCGCCCGCAGATATGCACATACCCATCGCTGTCCACATAGCCCAAGTCCCCGGTGTATAGCCACCCCTCATCATCGATGACCTGCCTGGTTGCCTCTGGATCGTTCAGATAGCCCTTCATTATCATGGGCCCCCTAAAGGCCAGCTCACCGACACCGTCCTTGTCGGGCTTGGCGACCTTCACTTCCACACCTGGCATGGGAGGGCCAACACTTTCGTTCTTGGGCCGATTGAGGGGGTTGATGGTGAGAACCGGGCTGGATTCAGTAAGACCGTAGCCCTGAATCATGTCGAGCCCTAGGCGCCTGAAAAAAAGGGGCACATAGGGTGGCAAGGCAGCTCCGCCAGAGACAAAATATCTTATGGTGTCAAGCCCTGCCTTTTTTCTGAGGGAACGAAACAACACCTTGCCAAGATGGGGGTTACCTGCACGCTCTGCCGCCAAGACGAGTTTCCACATGGCCTTGAACATGGCCTTTCGGTGTGCAGGAGCCTTCTCGATGGCCCTTTCAATGCCTTCCTTCATCTTTTGAAAGAGCAGGGGCACGCCCAACATCACCGTGGCCTTACATGCCCTCAGATCTTCCATGATGTATTTGGACTTGAGACTCCTTGCGTAGGTAATATGGCAGCCGCAAAAGAGGGGCAGCAAAAAGCCTGCAGTGCATTCAAAGGTGTGATGCATTGGCAATACGGAAAGAAAGTTCTCCCGCCCTATGTCAACGGCAAGGGAACATGCTATACAGTCGGAAACTATATTCCAGTGGGTGAGCATCACCCCCTTGGGCACACCGGTTGTACCCGAGGTGAAGATTATGGCGGCAACGTCATCCTTTTCAGCCTCGGGAAACTCGGACTTACCTGCACCCTTGGCCAGGGCCTTTAAGTCCTCGAGGGTCTTGACCCCTTCACTCAAAGGGCCAGGTTCTCTATCAAGGCAAACAACATCCTTGGGTGCAGGAAAACCCTTGGGAAGGTCTTCAAGTATTTCGAGGTATCTTTTGGCCACAAAGGCAACCTTGACGTCTGCCTTTGCAATTAGTTGCTGCTTTTCATTTTCGCTCAATAAAGAATCTATGGGGACGTTGATGCAACCGGCCAAGCCCGTTGCCAAATAAACCTTGGCCCATTCAGGGGAATTCGGACCGAGGATGGCTACCCTGTCACCCTTCTTGAGCCCAAGAGCAATGAGGCCCCTGGCAATATCTTGGACTTCGTCCAGGAGCTGCCCATAGGTAATGGTCCTGTCCCCATCTCGTTCTCTAGCTGTCAAGGCCGGCCTGTCTGGGTAGAGACGTGCCGACCTTTCGACTATCTGGGGAATGGTAAGGGGTAAACCCTTTTTTCTTGCTTCTTCTAAAAGCTCCATCTAAATGAGGTACCTATTATGTGAGCCTGACCCTTGTAAGTTCCATCCAGCCCCGGAGTCATGGGGGAAGTTCCACCATTTTCTACTAGCACATAGGTGTAAGAAGCATCGACACCCAGGTGTTTGTAGTTCCATCCCAAACCAACACTGAACACGTGGCGATCGTTAGTGGGCAGGGTGGGTTCCCTGTACTTATCCTTGATGGGAGACTTGTCATACACATAGGCGGCCCTGAACTGCCACATCTTGCTGTAGGTATACTCTGCACCAAACTTGAATGCCCAGGCATCCTCCCAATTTCTCGGGACGCTTATCACGCCGGGCTGGCCCGTTCCTGGGGCACTTTCATATACAAAGTCAAGTCTGTCGTAACTCGACCAATCTGTCCAGACGATATCCATGGAAAAGGTGAAGTCTTTGATGGCAGTGGTTGCCACACCAATGGATACGGTTCTTGGCAGGCTGACATCCAGCCACATCTTCGACTTCTGAAATCCGGGCAAATCCATTGTATAACGTGCAGTGCCACTGAGACCAATGTCCACCTGGGAATGATATGTCACGCCAAAGCTCCAGTCCTTGAAAGGCTTGGCTATCATGGAAACTGTATATCCATAGGCCCAATCTTCGCCGTTCATATTGGTTTTGAGCCCGGGAATCTGAGGAGTAAGGGCCTTTCTCATGTCTGCGGTTGCATAAACGAAATTGGGGCCTGCAGAAAAAGACAACCACTCAAGGGGCCTTATAGCCACGGCAGGTGAGATGAACAGACAACGAAGCTCTGTGTAAACGGCGTAATATTTGCCGCGCCAGTCGTTATCCCACTCGGTTGTCAGGCCGTATGGCATGTTGATGGCCATGGAAACACCAAATTTGTCACCTAGGGGGGTTGCCGCATAAGCATGGGGCACTGGATAGACCTTGTCTTTCATGTCGGCCCTGTAATCATCGGATTCCAACTTCATCTGAGGAATAACTGCGGCCATACCAGCCATTACCTGAGGCCCATCTAGCATGGCAGAGACAGCCGGATTGAACCACGCACTTTCTACGACATCGGTTCTTGCCGTCATTGCCGCACCAAGACTGGCTGTCCTGGCGGATAGCTCATTGAAGAGCTGGAAACCTGCGCTGTACACATTGGCAGAACAGAAGGCTGCCAATAGAAAGACCAATAGACTCCAAAGGCTTTTTTGCTGCATGACTTGTCCCTCCATTTTGAACTTGGACCTAAAAAGCTACTTGGTATTTCGGGCCTTCGCTAAAAACCAAGGGGCTAATTTTACCCCCCATCTTTTCTTAAGTTCTGATTTATAATGAGAAAATTTCATATTTTCAAATAAATTATGGCAATATAAGAAATATAAGCTCCTAAAAGTATGAATCCTTCCAGTCTGGAAATCTTTCCGTCCCTGAAAATGGGGATTAGCGCCAGGCTCAAGGCGGCCATTACAGGAAAATCAGCCACTAGCACATGGTGATCAATGGGCAGGGGTTTGATGAGAGCTGCGGTTCCCAGGATTCCACAGCTGTTTGCAAAGTTGCTACCAAGAACGTTACCTATTATCAGGCCCGTCTCCTTTCGGCGCAGGGCCGAGATGGTACTGGCTAGCTCTGGCAGTGAGGTTCCTAGTGCCGTGAGGGTCAAGCCGATTATCAGCTCTGGGCAATGAAAGAGCCGGGCAGCAGAAACCGCACCCTTTATCAATAAGTGGGAGCCAAAAATGAGACTGCAAAAACTCAAAACTATTATGGCGGTTCTGAAAAGATACCTTGGCTCGAGGGATTCCGAGGGCTCTTCAGTTTCCGCACCCTGGGTATAGGCCCCCCTCTTTTCAAACAAAATGAAGAGATATATCCCAAAGGAGACAATCAAAACCAAGGCTGCAAGCCTTGTGAGCACACCTTGCCATGAAGCCACTCCAATCAGGATCACAGACAATACCAGAAAGGGCAGTTCCACCCTTACGAGCCTCATGGGAACGGCAAAGGGCATTATGGTGGCAGCCACCCCCAAGATAAGCCCTATATTGGCGATATTACTGCCAATTATATTACCAACCGCAAGCCCTGCCTGACCCTGCAGATTTGCCATGACCGTTACGAAAAATTCTGGTGCGGACGTACCGAAGGCAACGACGGTCAACCCCACGATAATGGGCCTGACTCCCAGATGCCTGGCAAGGACTATACAGTGGTGCGTCACAAATTCCGCACCAGCCACAAGAAAAACTATCCCTAAAACAAGCTGGAAAAAGATGATGATTATTTGCGTCATTGGCCTCTCTAGCCCTTTTGGTACTACTTAGAAAGAAAATGAAATATATTAGGAAAATGTCTCATACTTGGCAATGTAATTTCGGTAACTTACAGGAGGGCTCGATTCAGTGCTACACTACTTTGCCTATGGCTCCAACATGTCCACCAGAAGGATGTTGCAACGCATTCCCCAGGCCGTGAGGCTGACCACTGCCGTCCTCAAGGGTCACACCCTTGTTTTTCACAAAAGGGGCAGGGACGGCTCGGCAAAGTGTGATGCCTTTTACACAAAAAGGAGTTCCGATAGGATCTACGGTGTCATCTATCAGATCCCACAGGAACATCTCCCCATACTCAATGCCTTCGAGGGCCTTGGGAAGGGGTATGAAATTGCCAGGGCCTTGGTGGAGCTCCCACATGGTTCTTCAGACAGAAGCGAAATGGAAGTGTTCTTTTATCAGGCCACGGATATAGACCCAAAACTGAAACCATTTAAATGGTACAAGGTTCATGTCTTGCGGGGTGCCCTGGAAAATAGATTTCCTGCCGAATACTGCGAAAAAATAAAAAGGGTTCCTGCTATCCTTGACCCCAACAGGGAAAGAATGGCCAAAGAGCTTTCCATTTACAGGCATAGGTAACGAGCCAACAAACTTCTCCGTTTCCACAAACAAAAAAGGGGCCTTACGGCCCCTTTGTCATTGGTCTATCTCTTCTTGCCTATTTCTTGTGGTTGGCCCTCAGCTGGTCAGCCAGCTCTTTGATCTCGCCGAGGTCCTTGGTCATCTGGGACCATCCGTACCAGTATGCGTAGTCAGGATTTACATGGAAGAATGCCTGGTATGCACGCATTCTGTGTTTCATGTACATCTGGAAAAGAACCTGCTCTATGAAAGAGATGTTCTTGTCCATATTCTTGTAACTGTCACCAGAAGCCTTTGGATAGTCGGTTCTCATGAAGTAGAGAAAATCTGGATATGCAAAGGCCTGTGCACCACGTTTCTTGAGTATTCCATCTTTGTAGAGATCAGCCACTATATTGATGGCCTGTGCCAAAAGGATGGTGGTCTTTTTCATCATGTCATCACCCATCTTCATCTGGGCGCGGACATACTTTTCAGAGTGGCAAGTGGTACACCTCTTTATCATCTTTTCTCTTTCGGTCTCCCAGGACTTCTGGTCGAGCCTTGCGAGCTGAACAGCCTTTACTGCCTCGAGACGGGCAGTTGGCTTGCCGGTTTCAGGGTTGAGCACACCAAGGGCCTTCAGAAGAACTGCCTGGGCTTCGGCCCACTCTTTGTCCTCGATAGGCAGACGAACGCCCAAGAAACCCCATGCGGTCCTGTTTTCATGGGTTCCGTTTGGAAGATGGCAGAACTGACAGGTTGGTGCAGGTGCATCCTTGGGAAGGTCTCCCTGGAGCTTGGCAAAGTAACGCTCACCATGCTTTGAGGAGGACCACATCTCCCACTGAGGATGGTCGTAACCCATGTGGCACTGCTGACATGCCCTTGGATTTAAGGCCTCTTTCTTAGAAAAGCTGTGGCGGGTGTGGCACTCGTCACAGGAGTTGTTCTGATACCTGTGACCCTTTGCACGCTGTGCCTTCTTCTGCTCCTCTGTCTTGATTCCCATGTTGTGGCAACCACCGCAACCCTTGCCGCCTCCCATGAGCTCATCTGGCTCTACATGGGTGATAGGCATGGCATTGAGGGATGTCCAGCCATACTGGTGCTTACCCTTCTTGAATGAATCGAACTGTTCCTTGTGACATTCGGCACACTTGTGCTCATCGGGCAGAATCACCTTGTCCACATCATCTGCACTCTTGTGGGCACTTCCGTGGCAAACATCACAGGTAACATCATTTTCTGCGTGCTTACTCACGGACCAGTCCTTTACCTGTCCAGGTGAAATCTTCTTGTGACAGTCAATACAGGCATTCCCTGCTGCAAACAACGGGGCTGCCATGAGACCCATCACGAAGAAGAAGGCAACTGAACCAATCAAGCAAAAACTCTTCTTCATAGCTCCTACTCCTTTCTCCTTTTGGTTTCTAAATTTTAGTCCATTATTATTTGAATGTAAATTGTAACCAATTGCACAAACCAAAGATTTAAGGTGTCTCCTTACCCTCGCTCAGAACCGCACCCTTTAATCCTATGACTGTGTAACCGATATCCATGGATTTGCCCGCCTCTTTGATTGCCTTTTTCAAGATGCCGAGCATTGCAGAACAACATGGCACCTCCATGATTACCGTGTGCAACGTGGCTATATTATTTTTCATAAATATTTCCTTGAACCGTTCAACATAGGCATCCTGATCGTCAAACTTCGGACAACCCATCATAATGACCTTGCCAGCAACAAACCTGTCATGAAAGTCCGGACAAGCCACTGCCGTGCAATCGGCGACCACCAAGAGATTGCTGCCCTGCAGAAATGGCGCTGCAGGAGGAACAAGTCTGATCTGGATGGGCCAGTGACCCAGAAGGGATTGCTTCTCCTTCAAGACAGTTGGTCTGTTCACCTCCTGGCAAGAGCTCTGACTTAAATTTTTCAGCTGGGCCGATGGGCAACTGGCTCCTGCCTTCTTTTTGGAAAGATATTCATGCACTGCCTCTTCGTCAAAGTCTTCTGCCTCGCGCTCCACAATCTGAAGGGCACCGGTGGGGCACTCTCCAAGGCATGCACCCAGCCCGTCACAGTACTTTTCTGCAACCAGCCTGGCCTTGCCGTCGACTATTTCGATTGCGCCCTCCTCACATGCAGGAACGCACTGGCCACAGCCGTTGCAAAGTTCTTCATCGATGTGGATAATTTTCCTTTTGATTTTCATTTGGACACCTTTTTCTGCCAATACCGTAAAGTATTAGGATTATTTTAGTCTAACATATCTTTATTGAAATTACTAGCATTGACTTAGGTCAAAATTTGTTTTTAGGAAGAAGGGATGAAAGACAAACCCGCTGCCATCAATGCCATTTGGCTGGGCATGATTATTACAGCCACCATCACAGCAGCCTATACAGGCCGCATGGATGCGGTAACAAAGGCCTCCTTTGATTCTGCCAAGGCTGCCGTCAACCTGGCAATCAACCTAATTGGGCCCATGGCGCTTTGGCTGGGCCTTATGAAGGTTGCCGAAGATGGAGGCATGCTCAAGGCCATTGCACGATTGATCAGGCCTGTCATGGAAAGGCTCTTTCCCCAGGTGCCACCCAATCACCCTGCTATGTCGGCAATGATTATGAACATGTCTGCAAACGCCCTGGGGCTTGGAAACGCAGCCACCCCAATGGGCATTCGGGCAATGAAGGAACTCAATAAACTTGCCTGCAAAAAGGGGGTGGCAACAAATGCCATGTGCCTTTTTCTGGCAATCAACACCTCCAATGTGACCTTGCTGCCACTAGGTGTCATTACGGTAAGGGCTGCTGCTGGTGCCCAACGACCCGCCGCCATCGTAATTCCCACAATCCTGGCAACTGCCCTATCAACCCTTGTGGCAATATGTGCTGCAAAATGGCTGGAAAGAAAAGACGAAGAGGAACTCCCTGCCTCTATCGACCCTTCAGAGCCTGAAGAACATGACCTTGAAAATGGCGTTTCTCAATCCGTATCTGCCCTGGGCGCATCGAGCACAGGCAAACTCTTTATTCTCTTGGCCATCTTTGCCTTTTTGGGGGCTGTTGTCATAAGGTCATATAAGGCCTTTACCAGCGGCACCTTTGGCCTGGAATCCCTGGGTCAACTTTCAGGGTGGCTGATTCCCGTTCTTATCTGTTTCTTTCTCATTTACGGATATTTGAAGGGGGTAAAAGTCTATGAAAGCCTGACCACTGGCGCAAAAGAGGGGTTTGAGACAGCCATAACAATAATTCCCTACATGGTCGCCATCTTTGTAGCCATTGGAATGCTCAGGGCAAGTGGTGCAATGGACATCTTCACAACCATCCTCTCTCCTGTGGTAGGCCTAATTGGCATGCCTCCCGAGGCCCTTGCTATGGCCCTTATGAGACCCCTTTCAGGCAGCGGCGCCTTTGGAATAATGTCTGAAATAGTGACCAGGGACCCTGACAGCTTTCTTTCTTTTTTGGTTTCAGTAATGCAGGGCTCCACAGAGACTACCTTTTACGTCCTGGCAGTTTACTTTGGCTCTGTGGGCATAAGGGACACCAGACACGCCCTGACTGCTGCCCTCCTGGCAGATGCTGCCGGCATCCTTGGTTCTGTCTGGATCAGCAGGCTTTTTTATTAAGGAGCGAGTACGAAACCAAAATCCACAAGTTTAAGTGGTCCGCATCTGTTTTCTGGACCGACGCTTAATCCTTGTGATATTTGAAGGATAAACGCACCTTTACCCTGTAAAGGGCCACCTTGCCATCTTCTATTTTGACATCCATCTCCTTCACCTCGGCAACCCTAAGATCCTTGAGGGTTTTTCCAGCGGTTTCAACAACTTCCTTGACAGCGTCTTCCCAAGAATTTTCACTTGTTCCAACGAGTTCTATGAATTTATATACACTCATAATCCACCTCCCTATGATTTTTGTGTGTAAATTTATTATGAAGTTTAACACCGAAACCTGTCAATAACTTATAATTTCATGCTAAATTTTTACTGTTTCTTGAAAAAACTTCTTGCGCTCAATAACACCCTGACCTTCCTGCTATTTCTAGCAGGAAGCCTGATCTTGTGCCCTGCCTCCAAAGGCCTTGCCAGGGCTGTAAGGCAAACGCCCGAAAATCTCGAATCAAATGGAACATCAAAGACATTCTCTCCATTCACCCTTGAAGAGCTGGAAATGTATGGCGTGGTTCTGCCTCCCCGCAATGCCTACATCCAGGACTGCTACAGGGGAATAAGGTTCCTGGCCACTCCAAGGGCCCGATTTTCTGAAATGGATTTGAAGATCCTGAAACTCTTCATTGACCGAAGCCCCATTGTCTTTCTGCGTCCAGGCCCTGCAGCCATAATCAATTGGCAGGATGGGGAGATTCAGCTTCCCTTTGGAATGCCAAAGCACTTCATTGCCATTGCAAGCGGGCCATACATCTTTTTCGATGCACACTCTCTGGCTGTAAGGGGGAATATGGCAATGGATTCTGTAGAGAATAATTACAGGGCATTTATTCATGAGCTCATTCACGTACTTCAGTTTCAAGAGGTGGTAAAATCTGTGAACGAACCCGATGCCATTTCACTTTTCAGGGACCACGGAGAGCAGACTCTGTGGAACCTGGCTGCACTTGATACGGACTTGGTCAAGTCCTTCGTGGGGGTCACGGGTTGGAGGGTAAAAAACCTTGGGGGATGCGAAAGGATAAGCCTGGAGGACAAAAGGACAGAAAAAACCACTGCCTATGGAAAAAAAGGTGTTTTGGAGGATGTGGCTGAGACCATAAGTTTCATTGTCATAGGTGATACGTCCGACCTTTCAAAAAGCAGGGTGAAGTGGGCCTTGAAGATCTTGGGCTACAAAGACGAAAGGGCCGCTCTTATGTACACCTTTCCCTACTCGTCAATGTTCAAACAGGTGAGGCTTCTTTCCCCTGGCATTACAAAATTCGACTCCCGACACATTATCGACTTTAAAAAAAGGTATTGGCTCGTTGACCTAGAACATTTTGTCTCAGAAAAGGCCTATTCCTTTCCAAAAATAGTCTCTTTTCTAAAAAGGGAATTCTCGAGGCGTGGCTGGCTCAAGGAGTTTTCACACCAGAGGATTCTTAAACATGGTATCAGAAAACAAATTATGAAATACAGAGGGAAGTGGAGAGACGTGTATCTTGAGGCAATAACCTATGACTACTCTAAAGATTACCTACTTAAACCAGCGGGCACGGTCATCACCGTGCTCAGCGGATACAAGGATGGAAAAGGCCTTGGAAAACCACTTACTCACTCAAGAATAGCCGAAACCGGACCTTCTACCCTCAAGGCCCTTTCACCCATATCAAATACGAGCCCCTTGCCCCTTAAACGGATATCTCCACAGACAAGGCTTACCTCACCCTTGGAATAGAGTCTTTTTTCCTTTTCCCTGAAAATCACTTCCTTGCCCTCTACGCTACAGTTGCCTTTTAGTTTTTTTATTTCGACATCACCCCATACCCTAAAGATTCCTTTTTTTACATTTGCTGAACCGTGTTGGGCATACAACATCACATAGGGCCTTGCTTTTCGAAAAATCTTGAGCCTGATATCCTCCCCTTTGAGCTCTCCTGTCTTTTGATCCTTTATTGCCGATTTTACATGGAGGTTCCATACGGGTCTGCCGTGCACATTCTTCACATAATCGATATCCCACAATGTCAGCTCCGGAATGGAAGAAATGCCCCCAAGCTCCCCCTTCTTTTTTGGAAATTTTACATGAAAAAATGCATATAACGCCAATGCAGACAGACATACTATGATAATAAGCTTTTTCATCATTTTATTTTGACTTTTCAAAAAGTTTCAAAAACAAGACTCCATCTAAATGGACTTTACGTTTGTGAGTGTTAAACTTGATGAGTATAATTGAGCTCCCTCTTTTTCACAAAAAATTTAGCTGGAGTCCGAGGTTGACGAAATGAAGAAAATAGACTGTAGAGGAATGACATGTCCTCAGCCCGTCATGGTCGCCAAGGATTTTATTGAGGAACACCCCAATGAAATGGTCGAAATCCTCGTTGACAATAAGGCATCCAAGGAAAACGTCTGTAGATTTCTCAAAAGCCAGGGGTGGATTACCTCAGTCAAGGAGATGGACGATATATTTATTATAACCGGGGCGCCCGATACTTGTGACATCGAACTAGACGATGAAGAAACCAGAGCAGAAACATCCTCGACGCAAAAGATATTGGTCTTTGTTCCAACAGACTCCCTTGGCAAGGGAAGCGAGGAGCTGGGCAGGGCACTCATGAAGAACTTTATTATGACCCTCAAGGAGATGGGGGAACAACTCTGGAGAATAGTCCTGGTAAATGGAGGGGTTAAACTTGCCTCGAAGGACTCCCCTGTTTTGGATCAGTTGAAGGCCCTTGAAAGAAGTGGTGTGGATATTTTGGTTTGTGGTACGTGCCTTGAATACTTCAAATTACTCGAGGAAAAGGCGGTTGGAGAGACGACAAACATGCTCGATATCGTAACTAGTATGCAGCTTGCTTCAAAGGTTATTAGAGTCTGAATCATGAAACTGGTGACACATTTTAAATTTTTTTATGTAGGTCAAAGTCATTGTCTTTTATCTGAACATGGATTATTAAGTTCAGCATTTTTCAATTTTCGGACCCTTTAACCATGGATAACTTCATCTCAGACCTGCCCTTTATAAAGCTTCCAACAGAGAAGCAGAAAATACTCATAGTGGATGATGATACGTCCATACTTGACTTGTTGGATCATTTTCTCCAACGAAAAGGGTTTGATTGCAAGTGTGCAGAAAATGGCAAAAAGGCCTTGGAGCTGCTAGAGGCTTCACCCTTTACCATTGTCATCACCGACCTGATAATGCCCCAAATTGACGGCATGGAACTGCTCAAGATAGTCAAGGAATCCTGGCCCGATACAGACGTCATTGTAATGACGGGTTACACAAAGAACTTTACCTACACAGACGTCATACGAGCTGGTGCCAGCGATTTCGTACAAAAACCATTTACCCTTGACGAAATCGAGGCCAAACTTCAAAGACTCATCAAGGAACGCCAACTCAGACATACCCTTAAAAGATTATCGGTCCGGGATGGACTTACTGACCTTTTCAACAGACGTTTCTTTGACCACAAACTAAAGGAAGAGGTCACGAGGGCACTGCGCCAGAAGTATCCATTGTACCTGCTTCTTCTGGACATTGATAAATTCAAGGAAGTAAATGACATGCAGGGTCATCAGGAAGGTGACAAGGTACTCGTCACCCTTGCAGATACACTAAAAAGCTCAACCAGGGATCATGTCGATCTGCTTTTCCGGTTTGGCGGTGACGAGTTTGCAGTACTCATCCCCTATGCCAGTGAAGACCAGGCTGTTGCCATTGCGGAAAGGATTAGGAGCAACTTCCTCAACAAGGTCTCTAGTGATGTGACCATTAGCATGGGCCTTGCCAAAATAGACCCTTCTCTAAAAGACCCGGAAAAAACCAAGAAAAAGTTGTTCCTCGATGCAGATGAAGCCCTTTATTCCGCAAAAAAGGATGGCGGCAACAAACTGGTGATAAAGGGCTCCCACACAACTAAAGACTAAGACTCAACACCTTTTGGCCTTTTTCAAATAGTCGGAAATTATTTTTTCATGATCGAAACATAGGGGCTGGTCTATCTCTTCAGGCCTTACCACAACAACTTCCTTTGCATCATCTCCTGCCCTTGGACTTCCCTGTGCAGACGCCACAAAAACCGTGCTGATCGTGTGAAGCCTAGGATCCCTGTTTGGATCAGAATAAACACCAAGGAGATATCTTATCTCCACATCAAGCCCTGTTTCCTCCTTGGCCTCTCTTACTGCTGCATCCTCGACTCGCTCGCCATAATCCACGAAACCACCAGGAATGGCAAGACCATAGGGAGGGTTCTTTCGCTTTATGAGGACAATTCGGCCATCTGTTCCAAGCTCGATTATGGTATCAACTGTTGGCACTGGATTGGCATAGGTGCGAATCTTGGTGCCACATTTGGGGCAAGTTATGTATTTGTAGGTTGACATGAGAAGTTACCCAAAATATCTGTCATCTGTTCATGAATAAGGCCATTTGAGGCCACAATTTCAGGAACAAAGGGGTTGTATGTCCCTCCCTTATAGTCTGAGACCTTGCCACCAGCCTCGGTCACGACCAGTATGCCAGCAGCGGTGTCCCATGGTTTCAGCTTTTTCTCCCAGAAGCCCTCGAAACGTCCACAGGCCACATAAACCAGGTCTATTGCTGCAGCTCCTGCCCTTCTGATTCCTTGGGCCCTGACAATCATGGATTTCATGGCAGCCATGACATCATCTGGATGCTGATGCACATCATAGGGAAAGCCCGTTGCAAGCAAAGACCTTGAAAGCTCCCTCTCCTTGGAAACGCCAATCTCATCTAGATTCAAATATGCACCCTTGCCCTTTATGGCCCAAAAAAATTCGCCTAGAAGGGGCACATAAACGGCTCCAAATAAAGTCTCGTACCCCTTCTCGTCTATCTGGGCAAAGGCTACTGATGGAGCAAAAAAGGGAAAGCCGTGGGCGAAGTTGGTGGTGCCATCGAGGGGGTCAACAATCCAAAACCTTCCCTCCCTCTTGGTAAGGTCATGGGTGCTTTCCTCTGCCATGAGCTCTGCACCTCCAAGACCCTCGAGGGCGGAAGTAAGTATGGCTTCGGATTTGTAGTCTGCCTCTGTGACCAAATCTATCTCCCCTTTAAACTGCACGTCATGGGGCTTTCCATACAGTTCCTTTATGGCCTGCCCTGCCTCATATGCAGCATGAAACGACTTTTCAATTGCATCACCATATCCATCGAGGGCCAGTTGCCTCGCTTTTGAACAAATCTTTTCTATTTCCATCACCTTTTATCCTTTTTTACAGGGGGGTTGAAATAACCAAACTTGAGTAAGGGAAACCTCTTCTTGAGCTCCTTAACCATTGTTCTTATTCCCAAGGGTTCCTGGTTATTGTCAAAGCCAATGGAATCCATGTACCAGTCTGGATCTATGTTGTGATTTCTCAACTGTATGAGATCCAGCCCGTATCTGTCTATCAGGCCGCACAGCCTGTCAAAATGGGATGGCAGATCTGTCAGACCTGGCATGACAAAAAGATTGAGGGAAACGTGAAGCCCCTCGGCCTTTGCCACCTGCCATGACTCCAGCACATCTTGATACCTGTACCCCTTGGGCCTGTAATAGGCATCATAGAATCGAGGGTCAACACTGTTCATGCTTATTCGAATGCTGTCAAGACCCTTGCGTGCCAAGGCCTCTATGGCCTTAGGTCTGCTTGCATTTGTATTCAGATTGACGGTTCCATCCCTATGTTCCTTTCTTATAAGTGCCACTGTTGCCTCAAGGAGCTCTGCCTGCATCAGGGGTTCACCCTCGCACCCCTGGCCAAAGGATACGACGCCATTTTTAACCCTTTTAAGGTGTAGCAATGCCGTTTCTGAAAGTTCCTTGGCAGACGGGGTGAATGTTATGCGCTCCTGGGTGGATGGCGGGCCACCTTCAGGCTGATAGGAAAGACACCCAAGACATCTTGCATTACAAACTGGTGAAGACGGCAAAGGGGCCTCATATCTGCCAAGAAAAAAGTTTTTTGCAGCTGGGCAACCATAGGTGAGGCTGCACTTGCCAAGATGCTGTATCAGCCTGTTTTTACGAAATTTTTTAAGGGTGGCCCTGGTCTTTCTTATGACTTCTTCCTGGCGGAAACCCTTTATGTCCTGTCTTTTGTCCCTATCACTCCTAAAGGCGGGTACCCAAAACCGCCCTTTCCACCAACCCACTGCAGTGTAAGCAAAAAGGGGCAAGGGTTCCTGGGATTCGCGTCTATAGGCTGCAAGGGCCGTCTGGGTATAAGCCGGTGCCATGAATGCAGCCACAGCTAATGCCTGACCGTCTGGAAGCTCTGTATCGAAGACCACAAAATCTTCCTGAAAAGGGTCCCAGGCTATTGGAGAACTTTCGGGAATGATGAAAAGCTCGCTGCCCTCGGGTAGGGGAATAAGGTCTTCGACATCTGGCTGAAAGAAGCTCCTTCCCCTCCGACCGGCCATGTCGAGCCCTGGATAGTCAAATATTTCTCCGCTGGAGTTGGCATAGACCAGACTTGGATAGTTGCTGGATTTCTTATTTGTCATAAGGTGTTATCTTATTTATACTCGACGGACTCAAAAAACTAAAATTTTGGCCGTTATATATAATATGAAAATCGGAAAAAGCTCTGCAATAATACTTCTGGCAACCTTGGGCCTTTTATTGTCGACAGGCCAAATGATTTTGCATCTGATGGGCTCGGAGTTGTGCTTCAACCAGGGTTGCAAGATTGTTGAATCCTTTCTATCCCTGGACCCCCTGATAGTAAACGGCCTGGGCGCCCTTTTCTTTTTGGCTTTATTGGTTCTTTTCATAATTTCTAGAAAAAGGCGTGATCTCTTGCCCCTTGTAACATTCATCTTGTTATTGGCAATGGTGGCAGAGGGGATACTTTTCAGTATCCAACTCTTTATAGCCCATACGTTTTGCTCTTACTGCCTTATTATCGCCTCGATAATCGTCCTTATTGCATTAATTTTTGATTTAAAGACTGCTCTATTTGGAATCGCCTTTGCGCTCTTTGAAATCCTGATATTCTCAAATATTCAACTTCCCTTTCAGACAGACAGATCTGTCAATTTAAACCAGGGGACATATGCGGTAAAGACCTGCTCAAATCCAAGATCCGTGGCGTATCTCATTTTTTCTGAAAATTGCCCCCATTGCAAAAAGGTTTTGGCCAACCTGCAAGGGTGTGTTAAATGCGAAATCCATTTTAACCCTGTGTCAAAAATCAATGAACGAGTGCTTCCTGGCCTTATCCCAATAGAGGGTTACAGGCCCGAAATCAACATCCTTGCCCTACAGATTTTTGACATTCACTCGGTTCCCGTTCTGATTTTCAGAACAGATGAAGGGTATAAAATCATAAAGGGTGATGAAAACATAATTCGTTTTATTAAGAATCACTGTTTCTGCCCTGCTTCACAGGTTCCTGAACTACCTTTTGTTGAACAGATTCCCCTCTTTGATCAGGATGAAAACGGAGTCTGTTCCTTAAACGAACAATGCAAATGATAGTCGCCAAAACCATAGACCAAATTAGAAATATTGTAAGCCAATGGAAAAGTGATGGTCTAAAGGTTGGTTTCGTTCCAACAATGGGATTTTTCCATGAAGGCCACCTGAGCCTAATGAAGGAATCCCTGAAAAGGTCCGACAGGACGGTGGTTTCCATATTTGTCAATCCCACACAGTTTGGTCCAAAGGAGGATTTCAGCACCTATCCCAGGGACCTGGACAGGGACTTGAACCTTGCAAAGGAGGTTGGGGTACACGGGGTTTTTATTCCTGATGTAAAGGAAATGTACCCTTCCCAGAACAAGACGTGGGTAAATGTCGAGGATCTGACCAATCATCTTTGCGGGGCCTCCCGCCCTGGCCATTTCAAAGGCGTGGCTACTGTGGTTGCAAAATTGTTCAATATAGTTCAGCCAGATTTGGCCATTTTTGGGGAGAAGGACTTTCAGCAGCTTCAGGTAATCAGGAGGATGACTGCTGATCTAAACTTTCCAATAGAGATCGTGGGAGCGCCCATCTTCAGGGAACCAGACGGACTTGCAATGAGCTCCAGAAACACATATCTTTCAAGAGAGGAAAGAAAGAGTGCAATTTGTCTCTTCAAGGCCCTACAACTTGCAAAACGCCTGGTCGCAGAGAACAAGGTCACTACTGCCTCACAACTTCAAAGGGCACTGGCAGATTTTATAGAATCGTTTCCTTTTACCCAAATAGATTATATATTTGTTGGCGATCCAGAGCTCCTGGAACCTGTAAACGAAATCCGATTGCCACTACTGGTGGCACTGGCGGTGTTTGTAGGAAAAACCAGATTAATAGATAACATACTTATAAGATAACGTTTTCATTTTTCAAAACATGTTCAGGCACATGCTCAAATCAAAAATTCACCGGGCGACGGTCACCCAGACCGAGCTTCAATATGAAGGCAGCCTAACCCTAGACAGCAAGCTCATGGAGGCTGCAGACATACTGCCCAATGAAAAGGTGATGGTCTACAACATCACAAATGGTGAACGTTTCGACACCTATGTCATCAAGGGTAAGGCTGGAACTGGCACTGTTTGTGTCAATGGCGCAGCTGCAAGAAAGGCGTGCAAGGGTGATCTTATCATAATCGTAACCTATGGACTCTATTCAGAAGACGAACTCAAAAACCACTCTGCCAAATTGGTTCTTCTGGCAAGTGACAACTCCATAAAACTCATAAAAGAGTCACCTGTCGACGAAATTGATGTCTGATCCCCTCAAGGTATATGTCGTAAGCCTTGGGTGTCCGAAGAACCTTTGCGACACCGAACACGTCCTTGCAGACCTGAAAGAAGCCCTCCACCAACTAAGCTTTACTCAAAAAAGGGAAGATGCAGACATTCTTCTCGTAAACACCTGCGCCTTTATTGAAGAGGCAGTTTCTGAATCCATCGATTGCATCCTGGAGCTTTGCCAGGAGAAAAAAGAGGGCCAGCTCGTGGTTGTCTTTGGATGCCTGCCCCTGAGATATGGCAAGGAGCTTGAGGGGCTCATGCCAGAGGTTGACCATTTTATTTTCCACGTGGAACCTCATCAGGTTGCCTCAAAACTCCTGGGTTATCTTGGCATAAACAACAGCCCTGTTCCTCCCTCTGATAGCAGCAGAATCATTACAGGCTACCCGTGGCAAGTTTATGTAAAAATCGCAGATGGATGTTCCAACAGGTGCACTTACTGTCTAATTCCAAAAATCAGGGGCAAAACAAGGTGCAGGTCACCAAAAACAATAGTGGATGAGATAAACGGGGCGGTTTCCAGGGGGGCTGTGGAGATTACCCTGGTTGCCCAGGACCTAACCAGTTATTCTTACGAAGATACCGATCTGCCAGGGCTCGTAGAGACCATCCTTGAAGAGACAGACGTTCCATGGCTACGATTGATGTATCTTTACCCAGGCGGCCTCGATGAAAGACTTTTGGAATTAATGGCCAAAAGTGACCGTATCTGCAACTACCTCGACATTCCCATTCAACACGCCTCGGACAAGATTCTAAAAAGAATGGGAAGGCAGGTTTCACGTTCGCAAATTGAAGATTCCCTTAGGCGCGTAAGGCGTTTCCTCCCAGACGCCTCCTTACGAACCACCGTAATGGTGGGGTTTCCAGGTGAAAATGAAGAAGACTTTCAGACACTTATAGATTTCATTAAAAAATGGCGATTTCACCATCTGGGATGCTTTGCCTATAGCGATGAAAAGGAGGCTGCCTCACACAAATTGTCAGGCAAGGTGCCAAAGGAGTTGGCCTCTGAGAGAAAGGACATTGTTCTTTCCATACAGAGGGAGATATCGAGATCAATAAATCAAGAATTTGTTGGCAAAGAAGTGGAAGTCTTGGTTGATGGCTACTGCGAAGAATCCCACCTTTTACTTTGTTCCCGAACAAGATTCCAGGCCCCCTCTATTGATGGAACCACTTACATAAACAAGGGCCTTTCAACAGGGGGCTCTCTGGAAAAGGTCCTCATTACAGAGGCCCATGACTATGATCTCGTTGGAGAAATAGTAAAAAAATAGGTGGCTGGTGGGTGCACACCTGTTTTACATCTTAAACAGCGCCTTCGTTTACCAGTCTGGCAAAGTGTTCAAAACTTCTGTCCCACGTCTTTTCTGCCTCATCTGGAAAACAACACCCTGGCAGCTGACGCATCTTTAGATGATATTTCAAACACTCACAGCATATCCCCTTTCTAGGGCATGGCTCATAGGTACAGTTGCACCTTTGTCGATTTTTCTCCTGCTGACACTTCATAGATGACTGCCTCCCCCCATAAAAAATTGGAATTTATATATCCAGTTCCTGAACCTCCAAGGCGTGGGTCTGGATGAACTGCCTTCTTGGTTCGATCTTTTCACCCATGAGGGTTGTAAAGAGGTTTTCCGCCTCGTCTGCATCCTTGATTGAGACCTTGAGCATATTGCGTTTTTCCGGGTTCATTGTGGTTTCCCACAACTGATCCGGGTTCATTTCCCCAAGGCCTTTGTACCTTTGGATGTTGAGCCCCTTTCTTCCTTCCTGTCTGAAGAACTCAAGGAGTTCGTAGAAGTCCTTGCAGGTTTGAACGAGCTGTCCATCCTTCAGGATTTCTATATCCCGGTTGAAGACATCCTTGACCTTTGAAAAGCGCTTTACCACCCTCTTAAACTCTGGACTCCTCAAAAGTTCGGGGCTTAATTCGATATTGAGATAGGCAAGCCCTTTTGCTGCCACATTGAATCTGTAGCCAGAGATTTCAGATTCACAAGGTGTCACAGGCCCTATCAAAAATCCCTTTTCCTTCAGATAATCAGCAAGTTTTTTTGCATTTTCCTCACTGGCCAAAAAGTCTTTGTCTTCTATGCCAAACTCCAAAAGGGCATAACAAAGCTCCTTCCAGCAACCCTTTGGATTCAGTTCCTCAACGGCCTTGTTGAACTCGGATATGTCATTGAGCAGATTTTTTAGCCTCTCTCCCGAAAAGGTGGAGTCCCACCCATTTGGACGCAACTTTACAGACTTTGTTGCCCTGTCAAAGAGAAACAGGTCCATCTCCTTTTCATCCTTGAGGTAGAGCTCCTTGTTTTTGCCAAAGGCAACCCTGAAAAGGGGCGGTTGGGCAATGTAGAGATGCCCATTTTCAATGAGTTGGAGCATCTGCCTGTAAAAGAATGTGAGAAGGAGCGTCCTGATGTGGGCTCCGTCAACGTCAGCATCGGTCATGATTATTATTTTGTGGTATCTCAGCTTTTCCGGATCAAAATCCTCAATTCCAATACCAGTGCCCAGGGCTGCAATGAGATTTTTGATTTCCTCGCTGGCAAGCATCTTGTCATACCGGGCCTTTTCAACATTCATGATCTTTCCCCTAAGGGGAAGAATTGCCTGAAAGGCCCTGTCCCTGCCCTGCTTGGCGCTTCCACCAGCCGAGTCACCCTCGACTATGAAGATTTCTCGTCTTGCTGGATCCTTTTCCTGACACTCTGCCAACTTTCCAGCCATCATTATTTCCTGTGACTGGCCCTTTTTCCTAGTAAGCTCCTTTGCCCTCTTTGCAGCTTCCCTTGCCCTTGCAGCATCGACCGCCTTGGCAAGAATCTTCTTGGCAACTGTTGGATT
>JAADCZ010000166.1 GCA_013154175.1 Thermodesulfobacteriota bacterium | reverse complement strand
CCATGTATATGTGGAGTCCGAAAAAGAGATACAACAGGGGAGCAACTATGAAAACAATCCTTGCCAGACCAAAAAACCAATAGAGACAACTGTTTACATAACTGACCTTTTGATAGAGCCTCAGCCCGTATTTGAACAGGGGATTTTTCAGGAGCAAGATCTGAATCATTCCCTGGGCCCAGCGGGTCCGCTGGTTGATGAAATCCCTGAAGGTTTCCGGGGAGAGCCCGCTCGTAACCGGATCGGCAAAATAGGCACTCCTGAGCCCCATTGAATGAAGCTCTAGGGAGGTCTCGGCATCTTCCGTTACTGTCACCCCGGAAATTCCACCAATTCTGTCCAGATATTTTCTCCTGAGAAGGGCGGCAGAACCGCAAAAGAAGCTGGAATTCCAAAAATCTAGCCCCTTCTGGATAACCCCGTAGAACATCTCGGACTCGGAAGGTGCGTCTGCGAAGAGACCGAGATTTTTTTCGACCGGGTTTGCGTTGATCATGAAATGGGGAGTCTGCACCAGAAAGAGCAGCTCGTCCCTTTGAAAAAAGCCAACGGTTCGCCTCAAAAAGTCCCTGGTGGGTACGTGATCACAGTCAAGAATCAGAAGCAGCTCGCCCTTGCAGGCAGGCAGTGCGGCATTGATGTTACCCGCCTTTGCCCCCTCGTTGTCAGGGCGGGACCTGTATTCAATGCCAACCTCTTTACAAAAGCCTTGCAATTTCTCTCTTCTTTCATGGGCACTGCGCCTCACCTCCGGGTCTGGTGAGTTGAGCCTGGCATCGGTGGCTCCATCATCCAGGATGAAAACCCTGAACCTGTCCTTGGGGTAATCCATGAGGGTGCAGCCCGTGGCAGTAATCTTGACCAGATCGACTGGCTCGTTGTAAGTGGGAATCAAGATGTCCACAAAGGGAAGGGGCCTGTCCTTCAAGGGTGCTGTCTCAGGCCGTTCAAGGGGCACAACATTTATTACCAGCCCGCACAAAAAGACCAGGAAACTGTAAAGCTCGGCAATAAAAAGTAGCATCATGGGGACAAAATCGGCCATTCCTGTAATGACAAGGGTGCTGGTTGCCCGCCAGTACATGTATCTGAAAGCCAGAAATGCACCGGCAAAAAAGATGACGAGCCTTATTTCCAGCCGGTCTGAAAAGGGAAGGGCCATGAGGCCAAGAACAGTCAGGGTGAGCACACCAGCCAGCTGGAACTGGCCGGCAAGGTCTAGGTCCAGCTGGACCAGATAAAACACGGCCAGTACGCAAACAAAAAGAGCTGCCTTTAAAAGGGGCGTAAGCCCATCCTTAACGTTCATCTAATCTCCAAAGCCTCAGCCGCAAACACGCACCCAAAAGTACCTTTGCCTGCAAGAACAGACCTTCACCCAAAAGACCTTGTTTCCCTTTATCGCCATGAAATCTCCTTCTTGACCCAATGGGGTATGCTCGAGTCCTTTTTATTTATCGGTAATATTTGTAACTTTTCTGAATGTTTCTGGTTTTTTCTGGGCTATTCGCATGAAGAGAGGGCACACTTCAAAAGAGAAAGGCGCCCGTTGACGCCTGGGCTTTGACGTGCCATTTCAATGAAAAGGCGGTATCATGGCTTTTGAACTTCATGGGCAAAGAACTTTTGAGAGACTAGACAGTTGCAACCACTAGAGATAAGACCAGTCAGAAACCGCAAGGAGCTCGACACCTTCATAAAGGTTCCTTGGCGCATATATCAAAGGGATCCATGCTGGGTTCCACCCCTTGTCCTCGAGCGAAAACTTCAACTTTCTCCCAGCAACCCCTATTTCAAACACGCAGAGGCATCCTTTTGGGTGGCCTATGCAGGTGGCACCCCTGTGGGGCGCATAAGTGCCCAGATAGACCAGCTCTTTCTTGAAAGACACCACGAGGCAACGGGTTTTTGGGGAATGCTCGAGGCCATAGACAATAAAGATGTCTTTGAAGCCCTGTTTGAAACCGCCCAGGGCTGGCTCCATAAAAGGGGGATGAAAAGGCTTCTTGGCCCCTTCAATCTTTCCATAAACCAGGAGTGTGGCCTCCTGGTGGAAGGCTTTGACAAGCCGCCCGTTTTCATGATGGGTCATAATCCGCCCTATTATGAAACCAGGCTCAAGGAACTTGGCCACGAAAAGGCCGTGGACATGTATGCCTATTTTATCCAGGGCACAGACCAGACCCTCGAAAAGATAGGCAAAATCCTAGGAAGCCGCCTTGGCCACTTCTCCACACGCCCCCTGAACATGGCCAACCTCGAAGGCGAACTCGATTCGATTTTCACCATATTCAATGACGCATGGTCCCGTAACTGGGGCTTTGTGCCCTTTACCAGGGATGAATACCTGCACCTTGGAAAATCCATGAGCAAAATCGCCAGCCCGGAGCTCATCCGGATTGCATCCATCAACGGAGAGGATGCAGGCTTCATCGTGCTGCTTCCAAACCTAAATGAAATAATCCGGGATATGGATGGACGCCTCCTGCCCTTCAACTGGCTGAAGTTTCTTTGGAGACTGAAATTTCACAGGTTTTCCACTGGCAGGGTTCCCCTCATGGGGGTGCTGAGAAAATATCAGGACTCTCTTGCCGGGGCGGCCATCTGCCTGAGCCTCATTCGGGATGTTTTGACAGAGACCCTCAAGACGTCTATTCGTGATGTGGAACTTTCATGGATTCTCGAAGAAAATATCCCCATGAGACGCATCATAGAAGGGCTCGGGGCATCACGTTACAAGACCTATCGCATCTTTGAAAGTGACATCAAAGGGGCATAACTACATGAAGTTGCACAAAAAATCAGAAGACACAACACCCGTCTTCGATGCAATCGTTCTTGCTGGAGAACGAAAGAGACACAGCGAGCTCCTCGACCACTTCAAGGTCCCGGCCAAGTCTTTCATAGAGGTTGCTGGCGAGCCAATGATATCGAGGGTACTAAAGGCCCTTTTGAAGTCAAAATGTATCGAGAAGATATACCTGTGCGGGCAGGACCAGGGCCTCTTCAGAAAAATCCCCCTGCTAGACCAGCTCATGAAATCCCACCGGATTGTATGGATTCAGAACGAAAAAGGCCCCAGCCTTTCCACCTACAAGGCCCTTGGCATGACTGGCGGCCAGCGCCCAGTGCTCCTTACGACCTCTGACCATGCCCTCCTTCAGGGAGAACACGTCCGATTCTTTTGCCAGGAGGCCCTTAAAAAGGATGCTGACCTCAAAGTCGGCCTTGCTCCCCTTGAAATCCTGGCCAAATACCCCCAGGTAAAACGCACTTCTTACCGCTTCAAGGATGGCGCCTTCTGCACCTGTAACCTATTTGGATTTATGAACGAAGCCTCCTTTGAGGCTGCCCGTTTCTGGATGGGGCTCGAGGAGAAACGAAAACATCCCGCAAGGGTGGTAATGGGTTTTGGCATACTCTGGGCGCTTCGCTACCTCCTTGGCCTGCTGAGCCTTGGGGATGCCCTGGAGCGGGCATCGCGCGTTATTGGATGCAGGGTGGATGCAGTGATAATGAATTATCCAGAGGCAGCCATAGACGTCGATACACTTGATGACTGGCGCCTTGCCCAGGAAATTGCCAGCTCCCTTTACTAAAGCCCCTTGAACCTTGCCTCTACAAGCCTAAGATCAATATGACCCATGACGTCGTTGTCGCCACGAATCCGCACGGGTATTCCTGTACCTGCCTCCACAAATATCTCAATGTTTCGCTTAAGCCCCAAAAGAGAAAAGGGCTCTGTTCGACTCTGGCTTGCCTCAAGGGTCACTGGCCTTACAGAATAGACAAGGACCTTTTTGCGCTCTTTCACCTTTTTCTTGCCCTTAGGGGTGATGGCAAGGTATCTCACCTTGACGGACTCTTCCCCCTTACCTTCAATTTTGCACCTATGAAGGACTTTCTTTCCAAAAACACACAGGGTCCTTTCACCAAGCTGCCTTGCTTCCCCAAGCCTCGAGGCCAGATACACCAACACCAGAGGCTCTGATACCCCCTGGCCCTTACCGCACACAGAGCCGACGTCTTTGCCAAATCTGTAAAAGGAGCTGTAGCGCCTCTTCCATTTGAATGGTGGCAGGTCTTCACTGGCATCCCCTGGCCTAATGGCAAGTCTTGCCACACCCTTTGCCTGCCATTTATAAAGTTTTATCCATCTGCTTCCGCTTTTTTTCCACCTCACCCTCTCGATTGCATCGAGGGAAAGGGGGTCAAACCAGACGAAGTGTTCATATTTTTTCTGGGGAAATATGAGGCTCATGGTAACCGTCTCTTCAGAGATGACCATGGCCCTATCATCTTTGAGGGGACATGACATGAAACCTTTGGCAAGGATGTCTATGGGGTAAGGGCAATAGCCACGGCCACTGTGAAGCTCGACCCTCACCAGAATCCTAGTAAGGGTCTTAGATGCCTCAAAGGTAAGCTCCTGCCAGGGGGCACTCCATGCATCTTGGTCAAGACCTGGTTCCTTGGCCAGGCCCTGGCCCCAAGACAGGGTCAAGACCAGGAAGATTGCAACGAGTGCCACTAAATTTTTGATATAAGGACGCCGTCTCATTTTAGCCTGTACAAAATAAAATGATCACTGGTACACACCTTTTCAAAGGGCAAATCCCTATCTGTACCCACCAGGAGGTAGTCAGTCCCGTACTGGTTTGCAATGGACAGAAGTCGAGCATTTTTCATATTATCGTAATTTTTACCACACAACTTTTTACACGGCGTGCCCTCACAGGGAATTTCCTCATCCATTGAACAAAGAAGCATCATCCTATGGAACCACTCCCTGGCGATGTCTGGGGGGAAAAAGAGGCCGTGGCTCTTCCAACTGACAAATACGCTCCGTTCACTGTAGAATCTCAGGCCCTTGATGGCAGGCGAGGCGAGGATGAAGGCAGACTGGGGGGTTTTCTCCTTGATGCACCTTGAAACCCTGACGAGCTCTGTTTCCGGTATAAAAATCCGTATGTTATCCTTTAAAAAAAGCACCGATGCAGCAACTGTCACCCCCAGAATGAAGAGCCACATATTGGCCTTCTTGACAAACCGGCTGTCGACCAGGGCCTCGAGTGCCACCATAGCAGCCAGAAAACCAATGACCCTCAATATCACATCCGACCGGAACAGATACAGTCCAAATGCAATTGGAAGGGGGTAAACTTCTGTAAAGAAAGCACCAGCCGCACACAACAAAAGCACTGCCACAGCCACCTTGGACAACACCTGGGCCGCCCTGTTGTCTGGTCTGAGCCTCAGTGAAAGAAAGAGGGCAAGGGCCAGGGACACACCAAAACATAAATATTCCACCCAGCCGGAATAGGATAAGAGAAGATGGTGAGGCACCCGAAATCTAACCATTTCAAGAAGCTCTACTCCCCAGCGGTGGTCAAACCACGGATAGCCCCTGTAGCTTCCAAGCATTTGCATGGCAACGAAATGGACCCCGAAAAGGGCAAGAAAGGGCAGAAGAAAGAACGAGGTCTCCTGAAATTCAGCCTTGCGCATAAAAAGCTCCAGGGCCAATACGAAAAAGAGGATTCCAAACAGGATGAGACCTATTTGTTGATGCACATAGAAGACAAAGGCCGTTAGCAAGGAGGCAGCAACCAGGCGTCTTCTAATAAACAAACACATGGCCTTTAGACAAAAGGGCAGGACAAAAAAGTATGGCACAAGCCGCAGTGTGACCAGATGAAAGTGAGAAATCGATGGAAAGAGATAGGAAAATGGCAGCATAAGAAGGATGGCCAGTGTCCTTACCTGCCTCTCTACTCCCAGCAGGGCCAGAAGCTCGTCCACCTCAACCAGGAAAAACCACAGAACCAGGCAGAAGACCGCAAAAAAAACATATTCCAGGGGAATGTGAAGTATGCGCGACAGCCATGCCAGTGAGATGAAAAGGCCCGACTTCACATACCACGGAAATATCATCTGGAGCCTGAAGTCGGTCTGGTAAAGGTGTGGATTGAAAAAATGGAGCACGGTTGGAAGCTGGGATACATGGTCCCCTGTTCCAAACCGGTATCCTCCGATGGCTAGATAGAGGGGAAGCACAGCGAAAAAAGTTAAATATTTCCGGTATCTCATTGCCATGTAGGGAGATTATCATTATTTCATGCTATAACAAGCCAAATCACACAACAAACCCAGGGCAGGGCAGGGAATTTTTCGTGAAAAAATGCCGTATCGTGCCATTTTTTTTGTTATTTATGCCACAATTCCTTGTTAAAATTACGTTTCTTTGATACTATCTTGTGCTTCAAAGTATTATACTGATAGACCAAGTCCTACACCGGGCCGGTCATCAAAAAAATCAAAAGCAGAGGCAGCATAGAGACTCGTGAGCACGAATCAAAGTCAGGCTTTAGTCTATTCGAGCCCTTCTGGCAAGGGAAAGACTCCTGAAGTCAGCCCAACAGAGGTGGACCCGACACCATCTGTCAACACCATCCCCATAAAGCATGGCACCTTCGATACCCTGGCAGATGCCCTGGACTATGCAGCCAAGGGGGTGACAGGTTTCAACTTTTACAATCGCAGGGGCAAACTGGTCAAAAGTCTTTCCTATGCCCTTTTGAGAAAAGAGGCCCGTACCCTGGCTCGAAAGATTCTGTACGCAGGGGTTCCAAGGGGTTCCCACATGGCCATCGTGGCCAACACCCATCCGGACTTCGTAAGGTTTTTCTTTGCCTGCCAGTACGCAGGCATAGTGCCTGTGCCTCTGCCCATCGTAATGCATTTCAGTGGCGCCAAGGGCTACGTCAAGCAGATTCACAGGCTGCTCAAACTCAGCAATGCCAAACTGGCGGTTGCCACTGAGGAATACCTTGGCTTCCTCAAAGAGGCTGCAAAGGGCCTCGAGCTCGACCTCATAGGCTCGCCGGATGAATTCGACAGACTGCCAGAATCAAAGGCAAAATTGCAGCCCTTGGATTCAACTGAACTTGCCTATCTCCAGTTTACCTCGGGCAGCACCAGATTTCCCAAGGGCGTCATGGTGAAACAGAGCGCCGTAATGAACAACATCCACATCATCACCCACCACGGCATCAACTGCCAGAAGGGTGACAGGGCCGTTTCCTGGCTGCCCTTCTATCACGATATGGGTCTTGTGGGATTGGTGCTTGCCTCCCTGGGCACGCAGATTTCAGTAGACTTTTTTTCAACAGCCGACTTTGCCATGAGGCCTGGCCTCTGGATAAAACTCATGTCTGAAAACAAGGGCACCGTCTCTTTCAGTCCGCCCTTTGGCTACGAGCTCGCCGCCATGAGGCTCCGAAGCAACGACATTGCCCAGTTTGATCTGTCTGGCTGGCGCGTCGCTGGGGTGGGGGCCGAGATGATAAGGCCGGAGCTCCTCAGAAAGTTTGCCCAGAGGCTAAAGCCCTGCGGCTTTGATGAAAAGGCCTTCATGCCCTGCTACGGCATGGCAGAGTGTTCCCTGGCCGTGAGCTTTTCCGTGGTAGGACAAGGCCTCAAGGTGGACCTTGTGGACCATGAACGGCTTGTTGAAAATAACGAGATAGTAAAGGTGGACCCAAAATCGTCAAACGGTTCCAAGATAAAGGAATTCGTAAGATGTGGTCGCCTGCTCCCTGGCTTCGAAGCCGAAATCAGGGATGAAAACGGTGTCGTTCTGTCAGAAGATGAAGGCAGATGCGGAACCCTGTTTCTACGGGGGCCCAGCATCATGGATGGATATTTCAACGACCCCGAGGCCACCAAAGAGGTGCTTTCCCCAGACGGATGGCTGGACACCGGTGACATTGCCTACATCTCCGAGTCTGAAATTGTGATAACAGGCCGCTCAAAGGACCTTATCATCATAAATGGCCGAAATATCTGGCCCCAGGATATCGAATACCTGGCAGAAACCATGGATGAAGTGAGAATCGGCGATGCCTGTGCCTTCTCGGTAACCGACAGCTCCGGCAAGGAGAGGGCAGTTGTTGTGGTACAGCTTAGAAACAACAACGGAAAGGACCATTCAGAATTCATCGATGGACTCAAGGGGCTGATTGCCACGGAGTTGGGCATAGATTGTCATGTTGAGATAGTGCCGAAAAATACCCTGGTGCGCACCACCTCTGGAAAACCCTCCAGAAACGGCACCAAAAAATATTGCCTGAAACACGGGCTAATTCATCTCAACTAGCTACAATCCGCGCCTTGCAACATAGGCCACTAACCAAATGCCTGCATCTTGACACTTGGTCAAATGGAATATCCCCAAACCATAGCCCTTACCGGTGCAACCGGCTTTATCGGCATGAACATACTTCAAATCCTCGTGAGACAGGGAATCCACGTCAGGGCCCTTTTCAGAACCAGGCCCGCAAAGGGGCTTCTGG
>JAADCZ010000086.1 GCA_013154175.1 Thermodesulfobacteriota bacterium | reverse complement strand
AGCTTATCCAGCCCATCGCAATGGAGGAAGGGCTCAGGTTTGCAATCCGTGAAGGTGGACGTACCGTTGGCGCTGGTGTCGTAAGTAAGATTATCGAATAGGGGTAGTCATGAGAGAGAAAATAATTCTCCGCTGTACAGTATGTAAGCGCAGGAATTACACCACCACCAAGAACAAGAGAACCACTCCAGATAAGTTGGAGTTGAAGAAATATTGCCCGTTTGATAGGAAGCACACGCTTCATAAAGAAATTAAAATGAAATAAGCATTTGCAGGCCAGTAGCTCTAATGGTAGAGCACCGGACTCCAAATCCGGGTGTTGGGGGTTCGAGTCCCTCCTGGCCTGCCAATGTCATTTTTATTTAAAGAGGCTCGGTCCAAAGTGACAAAGAAAAAGGTCAGGAAACTTAAGACAGCCCAGCAGGCTCCTAGTCAAGGCCAGGCAGTCAAGGCTGCAGAGCCAGATGTCAAGGCTAAGTCTGCATCTGCAGCGCCGGAGCAAAAGACAGCGCCCATCAGCCGTATTCAGGCTATCAAGCAGTATCTGCAAGAGGTCAGGGCAGAGTTTGACAAGATTACCTGGCCAAGCCGCAAGGAAACGATTTCTATGACCATAGCAGTTATGGTCATTTCAATCTTTTTTGCAGCTTATCTGGGCCTTGTGGACATGTCGCTATCTAAACTGGTCGGCGTTATAATCAAATAAAGAAGGCTAGAGGCAGTCCTTATGGCTCATAAGTGGTATATCGTCCATACCTATTCCGGTTTTGAAAACAAGGTAAAGGCCTCTCTGGAGGAGCGTATAAAGAGGCACGGTATGGAGGATAAATTTTCAGAGATTATCGTTCCTACTGAAAAGGTAGTTGAGATAGTTAAGGGAGAGAAGAGGACTTCGTCAAGAAAGGTCTATCCTGGCTACATTCTTATACGCATGGAATTCAACAAGGATACCTGGCACCTGGTACAGGATACTCCAAAGGTCACTGGATTCGTAGGGGGGCAGCACAATCCAGTACCTCTGCCAGAACATGAAGCCGAGAAGATCATCAGGCAGATGGAGGAGCGTTCCTTAAAGCCCAGGCCCAAGTATGACTATCAAAAGGGCGAGAAGGTGATTATCACCGAAGGGCCCTTTGCCAATTTTACAGGCGTGGTTGATGAGGTTAAGCCAGATAAGGGCAAGGTCCGGGTTCTTGTTTCCATTTTCGGTCGTTCGACACCTGTTGAATTGGAGTTTGGTCACATTCAACGGGTTAGCTAAATCATAGATATTTTTCAGGAGTTAGTCATGGCTAAAAAGATAGCTGGATATATCAAATTACAGATACCTGCGGGTCAGGCCAGTCCGTCACCACCAGTTGGTCCGGCGCTTGGTCAACAGGGCGTCAATATAATGGAGTTTGTCAAGGCCTTTAACGCAAAGACAGCGGATCAGGCAGGTATGATCATTCCTGTTCTGATTACAGTATATGCGGACAGGTCTTTTAGTTTTATTCTCAAGACTCCTCCGGCGTCAGTGTTACTTAAAAAGGCGGCGGGCATTGAAAAAGGCTCTGGCGTACCCAATAGGGACAAGGTTGGAAAGGTCACTAGGGCCCAAATCGAAGAGATTGCAAAAACCAAGATGCCAGACCTGACAGCAGCGGATCTCAATGCAGCCATGAGAACCATAGAGGGAACGGCCCGCAGCATGGGAATTGAAGTGGTAGATTAGGGCGAAGGTGACAAGTCATGGTTAAAAGAGGCAAGAAATATCAAAAGGCAAGAGAACTCATCGATAGCACCAAGAAATATACCCTTGACGAGGCGATAGAAAAGGTTCTGGCTACCCATTACGCCAACTTCGACGAGAGCGTAGATGTTGCTATCAATCTTGGCGTGGATCCTAGGAAGGCTGATCAGAACATTAGAGGCTCCGTTGCCCTTCCTCACGGGACTGGTAAAACCGTTAGGGTCTTGGCAATCGCCAAAGGTGAAAAGGCCAAGGAGGCCCAGGAAGCTGGAGCCGATTACGTTGGCGCTGAAGATGTCATAGAGAAGATTAAGGAAGGTTGGCTGGATTTTGACAAGGTAGTAGCCACCCCCGATATGATGGGCCAGGTCGGTAAGATCGGTCGTATCTTAGGCCCTAGGGGACTTATGCCTAACGCCAAGACAGGCACTGTCACCTTTGATATTGGTAAGGCCGTCAAGGATATCAAGGGTGGTAAGGTAGATTTCAGGGTAGACAGAGCGGGTGTTGTACACATTCCAATCGGACGGGTTTCCTTCGGTCCAGAAAAACTCAAAGAGAACTTTGCAGCTGTTGCGGAGACAATTCTCAGGATGAAGCCTGCGTCTGCTAAGGGTACGTACGTAAAGGGCGTAGCCCTTTCAGCAACCATGGGGCCAGGAGTTAAACTCGATCCTTCTGAAATGAAAAACGTAGCCGCATAATTGAAAAGAATTAAAGAAATGGTGCGCCCCAGGTCGGGCGTTCACAAAGTCAAAGACAGTAGGTACCTGGTGTTTAATGAGGTGAACACTGCCTCACCTACCGAGACCGGTGTGACCTCTGCCTTTGGCAGTAAAATAAACTGCCTATGGTAGAAAGGGGGGATGAAAATTGCCATTAAAAAGAAGTCAGAAGGAAGCCCTAGTCAAGGAGTTGAATGACAAGTTCCAGCGGGCTGTCTCAGTGACACTCGTTAACTTTCCTGGGCTAACGGTTTCTGAGGTCAATGAGCTGAGGGCCAAGCTGCGCGATGCTCAAGGCGAGATGAAGGTGGCCAAGAACACCTTGCTTAGAATCGCTGTAAAGGGCACGGATGGCGAGGCACTGCTGGACTATTTCAACGGCCCAAATGCAGCTGTATTCGCCTATGAGGACCCTGTGCAAGTGGCCAAAGTGCTCGTGGAATTTGCCAAGGATCACGAGGCCTTAAAGCTACGGACGGGCATACTCAACGGCAAGGTGATGGATGCCAGCTCCCTTGAGGCGCTATCCAAACTGCCTACCAGAGAGGTGCTTCTCGGTCAGCTGCTTTCAGTGCTTGTTGCTACACCTACCAATCTTGTACAGGTCTTGGCAGCTGTACCGCGCAAGTTGCTTTATGCCCTTAGGGCCATTGAGGATCAGAAACAACAGAATCAGTAAGAAAATTTTTTAGACATATTTATCAGGAGGAATTTTAAAAATGGCTGTTACCAAAGAGGATGTAATTGAATTCATTTCAAATATGACCGTGTTGGAACTATCTGAGTTTATCAAGGAGCTCGAAGACAAGTTTGGCGTAAGCGCTGCTGCACCTGTTGCCGTTGCCGCCGCTGGCGCAGCCCCTGGTGGAGACGCTGGTGGAGCTCAGGAAGAGAAGACCGAATTTGACGTAATCCTTGCTGACGTTGGCTCCCAGAAGATCAAGGTCATCAAGGAAGTTAGGGCTGTAACCGGCCTTGGCCTCAAGGAGGCAAAGGAGCTCGTAGAGAGCGCACCAAAGCCAATCAAGGAAGGTGTCTCCAAGGAGGAGGCAGAGAAGATCAAAGAGCAGGTCGAGGCTGTAGGAGCCAAGGTAGAAATCAAGTAACTCTTTTTATATTCATACGGGGCGCCATCTGTGGCGTCCCACATTTTGATTTTTTTCACGGTCATTTCACATCTTAGTTTTTAAAAATCATCTAGCCAGTTAGAGGCAGTGTCTTATGTTGAGCATTCAGAATTTTCCCCTGAGAAAAAATTTTGGTAAAGTTAAAAGTATAATAGATATTCCTCACCTTATTGCTGTCCAGCAGGGCCCTTATGAGAAGTTTCTACAAAAGGATATCGCTCCAGAGGCCCGTAAGGATATAGGATTACAGGCAGTTTTCAAATCTGTATTTCCCATCAAGGATTTCACTGGTGCATCCTCACTGGAGTTCGTGCAATACAGTGTTGGTACGCCAAAATATACCCAGGAAGAATGTCTGCAGAGGGGAAGCACCTATGAGGCACCTGTCAAGATAGTCATCAGGCTCTTGTCCTACGACGTGGACAAGGAGACAGGTGCTCAAAGTATCAGAGATATCAAAGAGCAAGAGATCTACTTCGGCACCATTCCTCTCATGACCCGTACTGGTACCTTTATCATCAACGGTACCGAGAGGGTTGTAGTCAGCCAGTTACAGAGGTCCCCTGGTGTGTTTTTCGACCACGACAAGGGGAAAAGCCATTCAAGCGGAAAGCTCCTTTATTCCTGCCGCGTAATCCCAGTTCGTGGCTCCTGGCTGGACTTTGAGTTCGACCCTAAAGATATCTTGCATGTGCGCATAGACAGGCGCAGAAAATTTCCAGCAACAATTCTCTTAAAGGCCATTGGCCTGTCAACAGACGACATTCTGAAAGAGTTTTACAAGTGGGATACCTACTATCTGGAAGGAAAACTCGTTTACAGAAAGCTCGACCCTGAACTGCTCAAGGGCCAGAGGGCCACTGTTGAGGTACTGCATCCAGAGACTGGCGAGGTCCTTCTCAAGAAGAACAGGAAGTTTTCCAAGACGATGCTCAGAAAGCTTGCAGATCTTGGCATCGAGCGGATTCCTGTCCTTGAGGATGACCTAATTGGCAAGATTGCAGCAGAGGACATCGTTGACCCTGCCACCGGCGAGATACTCATTCCCAAAAATACCCGGTTAACCCAGGATGATCTCACTGTCTTGAGGGAAAATGGTATCACCGAGGTGAGGACCTTGTTTATCGATGGCATCACCGTGAGCTCATCTATTCGTGATACCCTACTTCTTGACAAGGTGGAGACCCAGGAAGAGGCGATTCTTGAGATTTACAGGAGGCTCAGGCCAAGCTCCCCACTAATCGCCGAGGTGGCAGAAAAGTTTTTTAACTCCCTTTTCTTTAATCCAGACACCTACGACCTTTCAGAGGTTGGACGCTACAAGATGAATCAGCGTCTTGGTCTGGATGTGCCCCTTAGCCAGAGGGTGCTCCTTCATTCTGACATAGTTGCTATCGTAAAGGAGCTAGTGCATCTGAAGGATACCCAGGGGCCAGTGGACGACATTGACCATCTTGGTAACAGGCGTGTGCGTTCAGTTGGCGAGCTCATCGAAAACCAGTACCGCATCGGTCTTGTCCGCATGGAAAGGGCAATCAAGGAGCGCATGACCCTTCAGGAGGTTGAGGCGCTCATGCCCAACGACCTTGTAAATCCAAAGCCTGTTACCTCTGTGATAAAGGAATTTTTTGGCTCAAGTCAGCTTTCCCAGTTCATGGACCAGACCAACCCCCTTTCTGAGATTACCCACAAAAGGAGGCTTTCGGCCCTGGGGCCAGGAGGTCTTTCAAGGGAAAGGGCTGGCTTTGAAGTCCGTGACGTTCACCCAACCCATTACGGTAGAATATGCCCAATTGAGACCCCTGAAGGTCCAAATATTGGTCTTATCGTCTCTCTTAGCGCTTACGGGCGTATAAACGAGTACGGATTTATTGAAACACCCTACAGGCGCGTGAAAAACAGAAAGGTCACCGATGAGGTGGTGTACCTGACTGCCTCCCAGGAGGAGGAAGAAACTGTCTGTCAGTCCACTGTAAAGCTTGATGAAGACGGCAGGATTGTTGAGGACTTCGTTGGTGTCAGAAAAAAGGGCGAGTTCCTCATGTTGCCATCAGAAGAGGTGACATGCATCGACATTGCGCCCAATCAGATGGTCTCTGTCTCATCGGGCCTCATTCCCTTTCTTGAAAATGACGACGCAAACAGGGCCCTTATGGGTTCGAACATGCAGCGTCAGGCCGTTCCCCTCCTAAAGTGCGAGGCACCCATTGTGGGTACTGGCATTGAAAAGGCAGTCGCCAGGGATTCTGGTGTGACCATCATTGCCAAGAGGGACGGCTGGATTGAAGACGTGGACGCCAACAGGCTGGTCGTTGGTTATGACGAAGACCCTGAAACAGGAAAGCCTGTTGAAGTAGAGATACACAAGCTCATCAAATATCAAAAGTCCAACCAGACAACCACCATCAATCAGGTGCCCATCGTTCAGCCTGGTCAGCGTGTGAAAAAGGGTCAGATCCTGGTAGATGGCGCCTCCACACGCTACGGCGAGCTTGCCCTTGGTAAAAACGTGGTGGTGGCCTTTATGCCCTGGCGTGGATACAACTTCGAGGACGCAATCATAGTCAGCGAGCGCATAGTCCAGGATGACGTTTACACATCTGTTCACATCGAGGAGTTCGAAATAGAGGCCAGGGACACCAAGCTTGGCCGCGAGGAAATTACCCGCGATATTCCAAATGTTGGCGAGGAGGCCCTTCGCAACCTGGACGAGTCTGGAATTGTTCGCATTGGTGCAGAGGTCAAGGCAGGGGACATCCTGGTTGGCAAGGTAACCCCTAAGGGTGAGACCCAGCTTTCACCAGAGGAAAAGCTCCTTCGGGCAATCTTTGGTGAAAAGGCAGGGGATGTGAAAGATACCTCCCTCAGGGTGCCACCAGGGGTCCAGGGCGTGGTTGTCGATGCAAAGGTATTTTCCAGAAAGGGCATTCCAAAGGATGAAAGGGCAAAGCGCCTCGAAGACATGGAGATTGCCGCCATCATGCAGGACCAGGAGGACGAGATAAACGTCATCAGGCGCACGGCCCTTAAGAAGCTAGAGGAGTACCTCGTTGGCAAGAAGCCTGCAGTAGTCATAAAGGATGCCCGTCACAGGCTCCTTCTTGATGCAGGAAAGAAAATCACCAAGGAGGCCCTCAAAAAGGTTCCTCTTCACAGACTCAGAGACCTTATCCTTGAGGGGCGCAACACCGTTGATCCATTTGTTACCGAAATCCTGGACTGGTACGAGTCTGAAATAGAGCGCATCAAGGAGTTCTTTGAAGGCAAGATAGAGCGCCTCAAAAAGGGCGATGAGCTTCCACCTGGCGTGATAAAGATGGTCAGGGTCTATGTTGCCATCAAACGCAAACTAGAGGTGGGAGACAAAATGGCAGGTCGCCACGGGAACAAGGGTGTCGTATCAAAGATAGTTCCTGTGGAGGATATGCCATACTTTGAAGACGGCACACCAGTTGACATAATCCTCAACCCCCTTGGCGTTCCATCCCGTATGAATGTTGGTCAGATCCTCGAAGTTCATCTGGGTTGGGGTGCAAAGAAACTGGGCGAGCAGATTGCCGAGCTTGCCAAGAAGTACGAGATAGAACAGGTCAAGGCCAAGATGGCCAAGATATACTCTGAAAAGGAGCTGGATGCCCTTCTTGCCGGCCTTTCAGAGGAAGAGGTAAGGGAACTTGCACTGCATCTCGAAAATGGCGTACCAGTGGCAACGCCTGTCTTCGACGGTGCAGATGAAGAGATAATCAGAAATCTCCTGAAGGAGGCTGGGCAGCCGGAAATTGGCCAGGTTACCCTTTATAACGGCCTTACAGGCGAGCCCTTTAAGGAAAAGATTACCGTGGGTGTCATGTACATGCTGAAACTGCATCACCTCGTCTCAGACAAGATTCATGCACGTTCAACCGGTCCATACTCCCTTGTGACCCAGCAGCCACTTGGTGGTAAGGCACAGTTTGGTGGCCAGAGGCTTGGTGAGATGGAAGTGTGGGCAATGGAGGCCTACGGTGCAGCCTACTCGCTTCAGGAGTTCCTGACAGTCAAGTCGGACGACGTAACAGGGCGTTCCCGCATGTACGAAAAGATCGTAAAGGGCAACAACTTCCTGGAAGCAGGAATACCAGAGTCTTTCAACGTCTTGGTGAAGGAGCTCCAGGGCCTGTGTATGGACATAGAGCTTCTGGAGTAGGCGGGTAAGGGCTTGTTCACTCTGCTGCCCCGTTGCCCTTTGGTCAATGGGGCAGCCTGAATTTTCACAACATAAATCCCAAAAGAGGTCTATCTATGGACGATCTTCTTTCTCTATTTACAAAACCAAAAGATCCTTTGAACTTTAAGGCTGTCAGAATATCCATATCTTCACCTGAAACCATACTCAAGAGGTCTCATGGCGAGGTCAAGCAGCCAGAGACCATTAACTACCGCACCTTCAAGCCAGAAAGGGACGGACTTTTCTGCGCAAAGATATTTGGCCCCGTGAAGGATTACGAGTGCTTGTGCGGTAAATATAAACGCATGAAGCACAGGGGAATCGTGTGCGAAAAGTGCGGCGTCGAGGTAATCCAGTCAAAGGTTCGCCGCCAGCGCATGGCACACATCTCCCTTGCAGCCCCTGTTGCCCACATCTGGTTCCTCAAGAGTCTGCCCAGCAAGATAGGGGCCCTGCTGGATCTCAGTCTCAAGGAACTTGAAAGGGTGCTCTACTTTGAATCCCATGTGGTAATCGAGTCGGAAATACCTGACATCCCTGTTGGGATGCTCATGTCTGACGAGACCTATCAGAAGAATTACGAGCAGTTCGGCGAGAAATTCCAGGTTGGAATAGGTGCCGAGGCCGTTCA
>JAADCZ010000068.1 GCA_013154175.1 Thermodesulfobacteriota bacterium | reverse complement strand
CCTTGCCTTACAAAAATCGATGAAAATTCCGGCCACAGGAATATCACGCAGCCAGCCACCAGAATCAGCACACCCACTCCCAGCCCCGGAACTGCAGGCATGGTGCCATTGGCAACCCATTTCTTGAGTATGGCAACAAGGTTATAGTATGCAGCAAAAAATAAAATGGCGGCTATAAGGCCATTATTCTTGCCACTCCTGACAGAGGTAAACCTGAGCGCCATTCCTATTCCGCACAGGGGCAGCAACAGGGTGGATATAGGCATGAGAAATCTCCACTGAAGCTCTGCCAGCCCCTCGAGCCCTGCGCCCTTAAGGAGCCTGCCAGTCGTAACCGCCTTCATCTTCTGCTCCGGGCTTATCTGCCTCGGCTCCAGTACGAGCCTCGAGCTCTTGAAGGCGAGCAAAAAGTCGTTCTCGCCACTCTTGGAAAACTCATACTCCTTTCCATCATGAAGGATGAGCACCGGACTTCCACTCTGGGTGAGACCGGTCTGGCTGGCAGACTTTGCATAGATGACCTGGATGCTATCTGGGGTCTTCGTCCTGATGAAGACTTTCTCTGCCTGATTCTTCTTTTTGTTCACCCTTTCTGCAAAGATGACCCTTTTGCCACCCCATATCTCGTAAAATATGCCGCTTTTCATCCTGGACAGATCAAAGCTTGACCTGGCCCTTGCCTTAAGCTCAAAAAAGGTGCTCCATGCCAAGGGCCGAACATAGAATGAGAGGCAGGCCACCAGAATCGCAACCACTGCAGACAGGGCTGCAACGGCCTGGACAACCCGCCAGGGCCCAATACCGCAGGCATACATGGCAGTAAGTTCCATCTGGCGTATAAACTTGCTGATGGCGAGCACCACAGACAGATAAAGGGTTACGGGCAGCAAAAGCTCCAGGGCAACCACGCTTCTGCATGCGATCAGAACCGTCACCACAGATGCAGGAAGGCTGCCCTCGAGGGCGTGGGCCCAATATCTTGCAGCCATATAACAGCTGAATATGGCAATGAGCACCGCACAGATGGCCAGCATGGGCCTTAGAATCTGACGGGTTATGTATCGCTCGATAATCACTAGAAGAATGGTTGGATTGGATGTTAAGGATGAATTCCCTTTTGGAGGAAGACTACCTTCTCATGGCCATGGTCTTTCCGCAGCCTTCTGCTGCACCGCTTTGCTGGCCATAACGCATGGACAAAAGTTCCCTTTTTATAACGGAAACAACCTGTTCTGCACTCTTTAGATCCCTGGGGAAGTCGATCTCGCACCAGGCCAGCCCTGTAATATCGACCACAGAGACAAAACCCTTCTGGGCAAGCTCATCTATAACGGAAAGATACCACCGTCTCTCCGCACCAGGCCGTTCCACAGCCTGTCTCAGGGCATTTGTGAACAAAGACGGGCCTTCACCCCTAAATAGGGAAAGCCCTATGGATTCGCCATTTACCGAGTCAAGGGGCAGGTCCTTACCAACCCTTTTTAGGCGGGTTCCATGAAACTGCACCTTCATATCGTCGGAGTCATACCGTTTCTTGGTGCTGACAGTGAGGGTTATCCTGTCACCGGCATTTGACAAAAGCCTCTTTAGCACCTTGGGTTCAAACAGGGTATCCCCATTTAGGAGGATAAAATCTCCCTCCATCTCGCCACTTGCCTTCCAGCAGCTGAACAGGTTGTCATATTTTTGATAGTCCCGATTCAAAAGGGTCCTTACCCCAGCGGCCGCATATTTCTTGTTCACCAGGTCAGCCACCTTTTCATGCTGAAAGCCTGTCACGACAACGATATCATTCACTCCGCAGCAACATAGCACCTCGAGCTGCCACTCGAGAATTGCGCGGCCTCCAATTTCAACCAAGCACTTTGGAAGGCTTTGGGTAAGAGGAAGGAGCCTCTTGCCCTGCCCGGCACTCAATATTATGGCCTTCATTGAACTTGTCCTCTAATAAAAAACTCTCCGCAACTGTAGCGCCTGCAGAAACTCTTTTTAAGGTACTATAATCTTTGAAAGCGTGCTATTAAAGGGCCTAATTTGATAGGATTTTAGACAGGCTGCCAAGGTCTGACCTCAGCAGACCCTTTCTGGGCTGGAAAAAGAAGGTGATTGTGACCCCTATGTGCCACTGGGAAAAGTCACCACTTTTGTCCATGGCAAAGTTGAGCCCTCCCATGACCCTTGAAGTGAACAGATAACCACTGGAAAACTTCATTGAGTAGCCGAGCTTGCTCGTCTGGTTTGAGCTGTAACTGCCTATATTTTTTCCTGATATGGGGTAGAAGGGGCTGGCCTCCTCATAGTAGTTCAAATAACTAAGTGAAGCATCCAAAGTGGCCAACCACCTGCTGCCCTGCCTGGATGTCGCATGGATAAAGGGCCCTGCTGCCAGAAAGAACTGGGGGCTAAAATATCCTCCATGACCAAAGGTGTAGAAATTGCTGTTTCTCTTAAAATGTTGAAGGAAGGTATAAATCCCAAGGGAGAGATCCTCCAGGAAGGTGGTGTCAAGACTCCTTCCCACAGATATTCCACCACTTACCTCATTGTTGTGCCAGGTATCCTTGCCCCAGAGGTGGCTGTAGCTGCCCTTAAAGGAGGCCCAGTATCTGTGTTTGAAATTGACCGTTCCGTGGGCAGATGCCCCCGTTGCCACCACCCTGCCCCAAATCTTTCCTGTGTACGGGTCTCGCTGCCCCACAAAGGAGAGTAGAGACCTCGTAACAGACCTTTGAAAGATGGATAAACCCAGGCCTTCCCCGGGCCCTTCTGCCTTCAGGGAAAAGAGGGGGACTGCACCTGCCAGACCTGTTCCTGCAGGGGTGGAACTCAACTGGCCAGAAAGATGAACCCTGCCCTGGTACTCAAAAAAGAGTCTTGGAACTGCAGCCTTGACAGAACTTTCCGCCTTGTGGGAAAAAGTGCCCAAGAAAGGGCTTCCAAGCCAGGCCCCCTTGCTGATGGCCCCTGACTGGACGAGCAGGTGGCTCAGACCAAGGCCCAGCCCTATCTTTTCCTGGGGCTGAATACGAAGCTCCACCCCGGGCATTTCCTGAACCTCGAGGCGTGATGTACCCCTGTCTCCCTCGACGTAGGTATATCCATAGGCCATCTTGAGGGAAGGAGAGTCTGCGTTGTAATAGGGAGCTGAATCATCCTTCCATATCCAGGCTGCACGCTGGGGATAGCCCTTTTTGAAAAAGAAGTCCCCGGCAATCTCTTTTCCCTCTTGCCAGGAAGATCTGGCAAGGAGGTCCATCTCTTCCCACAACTGCCCCTTTTTGCCCTGGGCCTCGAGGCTTGCCACAAGGCCCTGATACACACCCCTATTGGCCCTTTTGCCTCTTATGAGGAAGCGAAAAAGCCTTTCAGACTGGCTATACTCCCCGGCCTTGAAATGAGACCAGGCAGCAAGGGCTGCAATCTCCCCCTTCTCATCCCTGCACCCCATGTCCTCAAAAAGTGCATATTGGGATGCGGCTTCCTTATACTTTTCTTCACTGTAAGAGGTTGAGATACGGCTTCTTGCTAGCTCACATGCAAGCCTTTTAATGGAAGGATTTTCTGGCATCTTGCGCGCAAGCCCGTGCAGACATTGGTAATCCCCAAGCCTAGAGCAACTAAGGGCAAGCCCCTCTAAAACCTCCTCATTGGCCTTATCACCCCTCAAAAGGCCCTCAAAGAGCACCTTTGCCCCCTTGAAATTACCCGTATTGAAATAGGCCCATGCAGCCACCTTTTTTACATCGTCTCTTTCCCGGACGTCCTCGGGCAAACTCCCATATAGCTCTATTACCTTTTGCCACCTCTTTTTGGCTGAGTACCTGAAAAACTGCGAAAGAGGAGTCTTTCCTGTCTTTTCAGGACGTTGTGCCGCCTGCCTCCTCTTCACATATCTTGCAGAAGCAGAAGACCTTGCCCTTTTATGGCCTTTTCTCCTAGAGACCTTTTTGGGGGCTGAAACAAGGGCCTGGTATTTCTTCCTTTCCTCAGGGGAAAAGTAGCTCAGATATCTCCTTGCCTCATCCCGTTTGCCAGTTTCCACCATGATGAAAAAGAGGGCCCTGCCACTTTCTCTTTCCTTGAACCCCCTGGCCAGAAGTTTTTCAAATCCCTTTGCCGCCTCATCAAATCTCTTTTCCTTGAAGTTTGTCCAGGAAAGGCCATAGAGGGCATCGGGGCTATTGGGTGAAAGCTCGAGGGCCTTTTTGAAAAAGAACCTTGCATCCTTAAGATTGCCCTCATTGTAGGATTGCCAGCCATAGGCCAGAAGCCTGGATACTGCACTTGCCGAGGAACCTGGCCCTGAGGAGGCCCTGGTATCTGCCCCTGTGGTAGAATCTGCTGAATGGACAGGGGCTGAAACTTGAAAAACAATAAATAGGGAGAGGATTATTGCCCTAGTCAGTTGGAATTTCATGGCATGCTCACACTCTTTGCCAAAAGATAGAGGGAGGCGGAAAAGTAGTTTTCCCCTTCCCTTGCCATCTTCCTGTCTGCCATTTGAAACAACCTTTGGGCACAGTCTCTTTTGCCAAGAAACCTTGCATATGCCCCTAGGCAGGCGTAGCTGCCGGCAGGTGCAGGCTCCAGGGAGACCCAGCCACTGGTCATCTGCACCTTTCTTGGAAGGTAGCCATTCTTCTGAAAAAACTGATAAAGCTTCTCAAAACCCCTTTTAAGGCAAGGCTCCCTGGCCCAGGCTGCATAGAGGAAGGTCCTCCAGGCATCGTAGCCAAAGCTCACTCCCCTTGAATCCGGCTCGATACCTGCCTCACCTTCCCTGACGGTTATCCAGTCTGGTGGAAGGGCCCACTTCCCCAGAAGAAACCTCTTCAGCAAGGACCTGGCTGAAGATTCCACCTTTGCCCAAAAGGCAGGGCGATCCAGAGCGCCAAAGTCATGAAAGGCGCTCAGTATGAAATAGGATGGATTCATGGTCAGTCCGTCCCTCTTTGCAAAACCAAAGTAGCCGGGAAGCAGCAGGTAATTGCCATTTTTGTACAACAAGAGTTCCTTTCGTATGGAAGAGACTATCTCCATTGCTTCCTGTCTGAACTCGGCCTTGTTCCACTTCTTCCATGCAAGATAGAGGGCCCACCCAATGAGTATGTCACCATCGGAGGCATCGTTGTAGTCAATCACCTGCCACTGACCATTTGGCCTTTTCCCCCACGACCAGCAAAAGAGCCTGTCGCCCTTTCGCATCTGAAGGTTGGCCCTGGTCCAGGCCCAGATCTTTTCAAAGCCCGCCTTATCTCCATTGAAAAGGGCCAGAAGCATGCCATAAGCCTGACCTTCAGAGTGGGAGATACTTCTTTGCTGAAAATCTATGACTCGCCCGTCCTGGGAGATAAATCTGGCCTTGTATTCGTGCCAGTCCATTGCCCAGGATTGGGCTTTGAGGCCAAAACACCAGACAAGAAGGGCTGCCACAACGGCCCTTTGCACCACTTTCCTAGATTTCATTTGCAAGCCTCTTCTTTTTTCTCCAACGAAGATATGCTGCGATTATAATGGCCATAACCACAAAACAGGATGCCAAGATTCCGTAAAAGAGCCACGGGTAGCTCCTCAGGAGGAAGTCAACCCTGTCCTTTTGGGAAAGCTTGCCCGTATAGTAGCTGGGCCCGATGTTCAGGCTGTAAATATCCTGGGGATTATCTGCAGAGAACATGACGAGATCCCCGTGGGCCATGCCCTTCAGACGGCCAGACCACAACATCCTGGCACTGTGGGAAAACGCCTTTTCGCTTCCTCCAGTAAAGAGAAGTACTGTCCTTCCTGACTCGAGGGGTGATTCGAACTCCATTATAATGGCAGTATCCGACTGGATGGTAACCCCCTTCATCTTTACTGTGGACTTCTTGACCCTGGATCCGTGGGAATCATACCCTGGGCCGCGAGCAAATTTTTCCTCAATCTTTTGCCACAGGCCCTTGCCGCTCTTCTGGGAAAACTCCACAAAGAGTGGATATCGCACTTGGGCATAGTCCTTGGATATGACCAGAGGCCCGTTCTTGACAAGGGCGAGAGGCATTTTGGAAATATCTCCCAGGGCTATGATGTCCTTTCCCTTGGCCTCGTTCACGTCAAAAACAAACCCGATATCCACGGGTGCAATGCCATTTACCTGGCCAAGATATGCAGAAATGTTCATGGCCAAGGCCACCTCGGAAAGGCTCCTGTCTGCAAGGAAGAAGGCCGCACCTTCACATGTGGCAATTCTAGAAAATGGGAAACCAGAGTCGAAAAAGTAGCCTATTTCAGGCATCTTGCCCCAATGAGCCATTTCAGGAAAGGATATCATGGAATCGTCAAAGAGGGTAAGAAACAGGTTCATGTCCTGAAACAGCTCGCATCGCTTCATCTCAAGGGGCATCAGCACTGCATGAAAGGAGATTACATTCTTGCCTGGTCTGAAGAGGTATGTGGGAATCAGGATCTTGTACCTTTCGTAAAAGGCGCCGTTCATGTCATCGAGGTGAATGGAGGCAACTGGCTTGCCATTCAGGTCCAGCTTGAGGCTGGAATCCTGCCTCAGGGCAGCGCTAAATCCAAAATGTAGATAGAGCTCTGCATACTGGTTTGGTTCTATATAAAGATCTGGAGGAAGGGAAAATTCGAACTTTGCCGGTGGCCCTCCCATACCCTTGAAAATGTGGGTACTAAACCCCAAACTCCCAAAGGGCACTGCAACTCCCGGCTCCAGGAGGCCGGCCCTTGAATAGGCCTTGAGCCTTGGAAAGTCCACACCCTCCACAACCATGGAGCTTCCCTGGGGAAAGGGAAAATTCATGGAAGAAAATGCTGTGGCTGCCCTTCGAAGTTCCTCTTGGTTGCTTCCTGAAATTGTTATGAGCGCAAACCGGGCATCCTTTTTGGCAGAATCACACTGTTGCCCAGGGGAATCTGACTCTCTCTGGCTGCAAACATGATCGATGGTAATCCTTGGGCCACCCTCCAAGGTTTCACGTGGAACTTTCGACCTTTTGACCTCATCCACCGTGCCTATAATTATGTTGTCGGTATTGGCCATTACCTCCTGGCTGACACTTATGTGCACTGGGCGATATTTGAACCTGGCACCAATGCCCCCTGCCACAATGGCTGCCGCTTGCAATGTTTCAGCATCGAGTGAGCCCAGGACCAAATTGACATGGCCATTTGGAAAAAGCTTTGGGTCCTCTATGAAACGGGGTATCGCAGAAAGCCTCAGGGGAATAGGCCTTAGGGAATAGTCGATGTCAATCTTTGCATCGCCTAAACGAAGCATGGTCCAAAGCTCTGGCGCAAAGGGGTCTTCACACTGTCTTTCAGAATGCTGGGCAACGCGAAATTCCAGGGTGTGATAGCCTGGAGCCAACATCTTACCAGGCACCGTTATCACCATCTCTTTTTCTGCCCCGTCCTGCCCAAGGGTTGCCTGGGAAAGGGGAATTCCATCCACGGAAACCACCAGTCTCGATTTATAGGGCAAAAGGGCAGTGGAACTGACATAGTTGAACTTGAGCACTGCCTCCCTCACCTTCCACCTCTCTGGAACGGGTATGCTCAGCCGGTGGATGTCTGCAATGGAGTTTAGCTTCACATCCGTGGCCGGGACTATCTTGCTAAGCAAAAATTCCTCGGCGCAAACATTACCCGCGCCAAGACAACAAATCAGACCAAAAATCAGTATGTATCTTTTTATCATCACCACCTCCGCGGTTATCCAACACTTTGTCGAAAACGGCTGCCTCTCGTTCCTGAAGATCAGACAGCTTTCGTCCTCGAAATCCGAGCCTTTCCCAAAGGGGCTCCACCAAAACCTTGACCATCTCCCAAAAGGCGTGGACAGCCCCTGTGACTCCCTGACGTATGAGGTAACGGGCCCCTTGGAGCAAAGGCACCTTCTTCCTCTTTCTTTCCTGGTATCTCTTCCAGCGAACGCTGTCTCCGTAGACGTATCCGACGATGTTTCTGAAATCGTCCAGGGTGTTGCAAACAAACTCGAAGGCCGCCCTAACCCTTTGGCCATCTCTATTCACCCTCAAAACCCGGGCACCAATGATGTACTTGTTGCCATAGCTGTCTCGAACCAAAAGGTGCACGAGCTCCCCTTTTCTGAAGGGAAAATCGTCATCAGCTTCGATGCCCATGCCTCCAAAGGACAGGTCCCTCACACGCGCCCTGGCACTGGCCCCTGAATTCTGGCTGTAGAGCATCACCTGGCCAAAGGCCCATGTCCTTGGGTGCCTGCGCCACTGGTGACGTTCAAACACGCTTCCTATGCACATGAGCAGGAGCAGGAGCTGAAAGGCCAGCCAAATGGTGCAGATAATCACCACGTCCCGATCGAGGGGGTAGGCATGCCACCTGTAAATGGCAAAGGGCACGGCTGCCAGACAGGCGAGAAAAAGGCCCACAAGGGGCCAGCCCAGGGGGCTGATGAAATCCCTTGCCAGACTCTGGCCCTTTGGTGTCACCTTGAAACGGGGCCTTCGCGGGCTTATGAGCACTGAAAGGACGGCTGGCACCAGGAAGATGGATTGGGCAGTTTCGTAAAATTCTGAAAAAAGCGGCCACCTGTACTTACCGAACATGTAGTTCGCTATGTAAAAGGATGAAACAAGAAAGGGGAATGCGTAGGCCAGCACCTGGGGCACAGAGGCCATGTATATGTGGAGTCCGAAAAAGAGATACAACAGGGGAGCAACTATGAAAACAATCCTTGCCAGACCAAAAAACCAATAGAGACAACT
>JAADCZ010000089.1 GCA_013154175.1 Thermodesulfobacteriota bacterium | reverse complement strand
AGACTCTCCCCCTTGGCCCGCCTTGCTCCTTATGGCCTGGACTCTTGGGGCACCATCCTTTCAGGGGGCAGATGGTGCATCGCGGGCCCACGGGCTTACACACACTTTGCCCAAAGGAGACGAGAATGGAATTTATCCTGGGCCATAACTCCTTTGGCAGCAATTTCTCAAGGGCCTTTTCAGTTTCTTCCGGGGTCTTGGTGTCAACATAGCCCCACATGTTGGCCAGTCTGTGCACGTGGGTATCCACGCAGATGGCAGGCTGTTTGAAGGCACGGGCCAGCACCAGATTGGCGGTTTTCCTGCCAACCCCAGGCAGGCTCAAAAGGCCTTCCAGTGTACCTGGCACCTGGCCTCCGAAGCCTTCCAGGGCCCTTGGCAACTGGGAAAGGAATTTGGCCTTGTTTCTGTAGAAACCCACTGGATAAATCAGGCTCTCTATCTCCTCTACATCCAGACGAGCCAGTTCCTGGGGGTTTTGGGCCCTTGAAAAGAGCCTTTGGGCAGCAGCTGCCGTGACTTCATCCTTGGTCCTCGATGAAAGGATGGTGGCAACGAGAACCTTGAATGGGTCGGTTGTCTGCACCCTTTCAAAGTTGGCAACAGGGGCCTGAATATCGGAAACATATTCTGCAAGTGTTGTCAGGACGTCTTTGAGGTCGGGTCTCGATGGTGTCATGACTCAGGGTTTGTCTTGGAAAATATTCTAGCCAGCTCCCGGAAAAGGTCGTCACTGCTTATTGGTTTTGAAAGGAACGCATCTATCTTTAGATTGGCCAGGTACTCTTCTGTGAGGATTTCATTAAACCCAGAACAAAGAATGACTGCCAGATCCGGGTTCAGCTTCTTGGCCTCGCGAATGAGGTCGACACCGCTTATTCCTGGCATGGTCATGTCGGTTATCAGCAGGTGCCAGCCCTTTGGGTCCTTCCTGAAGGCATCGAGGGCACTCTGCCCGTCTGCGAAGACGCTTACCACAAAACCCGCCTCCTGGAGCAAGGTTTTGAAGATATTGCAGATCATCTCCTCATCGTCAACGAACATGACCTTGCGCCCCTCGCCCCGGACGATTTCTTGCTTTGGCCCCTGGGATGGTAGCTTTTTGTGATTCTCATCCCTGCTCATCACGGGGATGTAAATGGTAAAGACAGAGCCCTTTCCCTGGCGACTTTCAACTTTTATCACTCCGTTTAGCCCCTTCACGATCCCGTGGACCACTGCCAGGCCCAGGCCCGTTCCGCCTTCCTTTTCCTTGGTTGTAAAATAGGGCTCGAAAATCTTGCTGAGGGTCGTCTCGTCCATGCCACTACCGGTGTCGGCGACCTGGAGAACCGCATATTTGCCGGGTTTGAGGCCCAGGTCCTTGGCCTTTTCTTCAGACAGCTCTTCCTCCCTTAGGCGGACCTTCAGAGTTCCCCCCTGTTTTTTCATAGCCTGATAGGCATTGGTGCACAAGTTCATGACAATCTGATGAAGATCACTTGCATCGGCAAATACAGGGCCTGTCTCTTGTATGTCCGTTTCGATCTTGATAGTTGCGGGAAGGGAGGAACGCAGCAGTCTCAAGACTTCATCCACCACCTTTGCCAGGTTTTGCGGGCCTCGTCTGGTGTCTGTGATTCTGCTGAACTTGAGGATTTGTCTGACTAGTTCCTTGGCCCTCTTGCACGCCAGTTCGATCTGGGACAGATAGGTCTGAAGCTGCTCGTTTTCACCGGCCTTGAGCTGGGCTAGCTCGTTGTACCCGCTGATGGCTGCAAGGATGTTGTTGAAATCGTGGGCGATTCCCCCTGCCAAGGTCCCGATGGCCTCCATCTTTTGGGCATGACGCAACTCTTTTTCGAGTTCCCTTGTGCGGGTAACGTCTTGAATCATGGCTATGAGATATTTTATCTGGCCATCCTCGCTCTTCACCGGGGCAAGGTTGAGGGATATGAGTACAGGGCTGCCATCCTTTTTCTTGAGCCACACCTCTTCGTGAACCGTTGCCCCGCTCTTGCGCAATTTGGACAGAATGCGCTTCCTGTCTTCTAAGTCTACATAGAGGTCTGGTGTTTTAATGGACTTCATGACCTCTTCTGGGGAATCGTACCCGAATATCTGGGCAAAACGCGGGTTTACAGCGATAAAATCTCCATTTGCAGAGCTCAGCGAGATTCCCTCACTTGCTCCATTAAAGATGGTCCTATACTTTTCTTCGCTATTTCTGAGCTCACGCGTCCGCTGGTTGAAATAGTATGCCAACTCACCGAGCTCGTTGTTTACGGGAATGTCGAGTTCGAGGGAGAGGTTGTCTGAATCCTTTTCTATCTTCTTTAGCTGATTTGTTATGTGTCTAAGTGGCCTCAGGATATGGTGATACAACGACAGCCCTGCGAGAAAGAGAATGAGGACGATCAAAATGGCCAGATACAGGACGATCCTGTTGGTTATTTCACTTACCGGGGCTGCTGCCACGCGCTTGGGAACAGTAACAACCAGTTTCCAGTTGGTCTCTGGAAGCACAAAAATGGAGACCATCGATGGTTCATGAAAAATTACGTCCTTATCGATGCTGAAACTTTCGGCCTGATCCACCTTGACAGATAGTCCAGGTGCTGGCTGGGTGAGATAGGCAGCAATCAAAAGGGCCTCTTTCGGCCCTATTTCAGGTGATTCTTTGCGAAGTTTTTGGGCTAATTCATCAACATTCCCCTTCTTTCTGGCAGATTCAATGATTCGTTGGTCGATTTCTTCCAAGCGCTGGGCGATAACGGCAAATTCAGGGTGTCGCTTCGCCAGCTCCTCGGCACTGATAAATTTTCTGGCTTCCTTTCCATCTGACTGATTATTTTCGGCAAGAACGTACTTTTCCTTGGGGAAGACGATGAATTCGTTGTTGCGATCCACGGCGAAGATGTAACCGCTAATTTCCATGGCGGCCTCTGAAAAGAGTTTTCTAAGGCCAGCCAGGCGCAAGTCAACGGTGGCAACCCCCATGAACTCACCCTTTCGTTCCATACGGGTGGAACAGGTCACCATTGGTTCATGGGTGAAAGGGTCTATGTATGCCCTGGACCAAAATACCCTGTTCTTGGGCAAATACTTTACAGGCACGTACCATTCCTTGGAGTGATAGCCGGATAAGTTGTACTCATCGTGCAACACAAGGGTTCCATTCTTGTCCCGCCCCCAAAAGAAGCTGAATTTTTCCCTCAAAGGGTCAAATTTCTTTGGTTCGGGCCAAATGCCTCCACCTGCTGTTATCGACCTCAGACAGTCCATGTCAAAAAGATTCGGGATCGTATCCTTGATGGCCTGAAAGTTTGGCAGCAGGCTCACTGCAGTGTAACCCACAATGGAGGCAGCTGTCTCAGTCTGCCCAAGCATGCTGTTGATACGGGTGGTTACGCTTTCACCTGTCTCCTGCAGGGTGTACATGCGTTCCTTGAGAAGGATGGGTTTGACAATGGCGTTGATGGTATAGACGACCACTACTATAACGGCGGCCAATAGCAAAACGAAACTTATAGGCATAAAAATCTGGATATTATGTCTGAATTTCGGCTCCTGCATTATTTCCCCGTTGTCTTTGGCCACTGAATCTTTTTGTGTTAAGTCGAATGTCGTTTTGCCTGGTTATAAATTTCCCTATTCAAGAATCTAATCGGTCTATTGTTTAAAAATTAATAATTAATCCTGTTCGTAGATGGCTATTTCTCTACAGCCACGCTAGATTGGCCTTAGGTTAGTGTATCATGGTTCGGTCTAAAGGGGCCGATAATTTTGATTATAGAGAAAAAATTTCAAACGTATATAATGAATTTCGTATAAAATTCGAAAAATGTGTTAAGTGGTAAAAAACGCTGTGTTTTCTTTTGACAGAAGGATGAAACAAATATGCAAATGAACCATGTACCGAGTGTCTGTTGCTTTTGTGGATGTGGGTGTGGGTTTTACTTCAACGTATCTGACGGACGCATTACGGGCATAAGCCCCAGCAGAAGCCATCCGGTTTCAAGGGGCAACCTTTGCGTCAAGGGCTGGCATGCCCACGAGTTTGTTTACAGCCCAAACAGGCTCCTTCACCCATTGGTGAGAAAGAACGGAAGACTCGTGCGTGCCTCATGGGACGAAGCCCTTTCACGAACTGCCGAGGCCCTGAGAAAGGTGCTGGAAAGGGAAGGAGGGGGCGCCATAGGCCTTCTTTCTTCTGCAAAGTGCACCAACGAGGAAAATTACCTCTTACAAAAGCTTGCGCGAGCCGTATTGAAGACCAACAACGTGGACCATTGCGCCCGGCTCTGACATGCCCCAACAGTGGCAGGTCTTGCCACTACCTTTGGAAGCGGTGCAATGACCAACTCCATTGAAGAAATTGCTGGAAGCGAGGTCATCTTCGTAATTGGCTCAAACACCACTGAAGCCCACCCACAGATTGCAAGACGCATAATCCGCGCAGTGGACAAGGGTGCCACCCTCATAGTGGCAGATCCAAGAGACACTGCCATGGCAGAGATTGCAGATATTCATCTCAAACTGAATCCAGGCACTGACATACCCCTTCTCAATGCCATGATGAGGGTTATCCTCAGGGAAGGGCTCATTGACGATGCCTTCATAGAGATGCGAACCGAGAACTTCAATGCCCTAAGGGACACCCTCTTCGCCCAGGACTTCGATGCCCTCGTGGAACTGACAGGCATCTCGCCCGAGCTCATCAAAAGGGCCGCACGCCTCTATGCCAGTGCCCAGAAGGCAACCATTTGCTACTGCCTTGGCATCACCCAGCACGTGTGCGGAACCGCAAATGTCGAATCCATTGCCAATCTGGCCATGATTACAGGCCATGTAGAGCAGGATTATACCGGAGTAAATCCCCTGAGGGGCCAGAATAATGTGCAGGGGGCCTGCGACATGGGCGCACTTCCAGGCGTGTTCCCAGGGTATCAGGCAGTGTCCGATGAAAAGGTGCGAGAAAAATTTGCCAGGGCATGGAAGACTGACCTTCCAGAAGCCCCAGGGCTCACCGTCATGGACATGACCCATCAGGGAGTACGAAATGGAATAAAGGCCATGTTCATAATGGGTGAGAATCCGGTACTCAGTGACCCTGACTCCTCAGCTGTAGAGAAAAATCTGTCCAGCCTCGATTTTCTTGCAGTGGCAGACATCTTTCTCACAGAGACGGCCCAGCTTGCAGACGTTGTCTTTCCTGCTGCATCCTTTGCAGAAAAGACCGGCACCATAACCAACTCTGAACGCAGGGTTCAGCTCATGCAAAGGGCCATAGAACCCCTTGGCGAGTGTCGAGCCGATACAGAAATCATTGCCGCCCTTTCAAACCTCATGGGTTACCCCATGAACTATCAGGAACCTGCAGAGATAATGGAGGAAATCGCCCTTTTGACCCCGATCTACGGGGGCATCTACCACGACAGGCTTGAACGCTCATGGGGAATACAGTGGCCATGCCCCAACAGGGAACACCCCGGCACCCCTTATCTGCACAAGTATTCCTTTGCAAGGGGCAGGGGGCGCTTTGTGCCGGCGAGCCACATTCCGCCAAAGGAGCTCCCTGACGGCGACTATCCCTTCATGCTCATTACTGGCCGCACCTATCACCATTACCACACCGGCGGCATGACAAGGGCCTCGGAGATACTTTCCAGGGAGGAAAAGGAGGCATTTGTCGAGATCAACCCCCAGGATGCAGAAAGGATAAGGGTCAGAAATGGCCAGCTAGTAAGGCTAAGGTCGAGGCGCGGGGAAATAACAGTGCGGGCCCGGGCCACCAAAAGGGTTCCAGAGGGAATCTTGTACACCACATTCCACTTTGCAGAATCCCCAGTCAACCGCCTTACGAACCCGGCAAGAGACCCGGTCGCCAAGTGCCCCGAGTACAAGGTGTGCGCCGTTGCAGTGGAGCCAGCCGACGGCTGACGGCTGCATCACTTAAGGCTTCGTGGAGCAAAAGATTCACCAGCCATGAAAAGGGTGACCAGGTTGCCCTTAGGAATAACTGACCGCCACTGGCAAGGGCCAGCACGCGGCAACGCATCGAAATTATTACGACTATGTTGAAGAAAAAGATAATCAAAAAAGACCATCTCAAACCCTTCTTGAGAAAACTCTCCAAGGGCTCGGACCTCATTGCTCCTGTAAGAAACGGGCTTGGAGACGTTCTCTATGAGAAGATTCATTCCATCGATCATCAGGAAATCGACCTTTCGACCCAGCCACAGGAGTCTGCAAAGGCATTTCTGTTTCCTCAAAGCGAGGCCCTGTACACCTATGACTGCTCCCAGGGCTACCGATTCAGTCAGGAAAAGGATGGCAGGCCAACAGTGCTTTTTGGACTTCGCTCCTGCGACATCTCTGCCATTTTATACATGGACGTAATCTTCATGCGGGGGCCAAAGGACCTTCACTATGTGCGAAGACGGGAGAAGACCATAATAATCGGCATAGGCTGCAACAAGCCCTGGGAAAACTGCTTCTGCAATGCCACCAAGTCGGGCCCATTCCTCGAATTTGGCTTCGATCTGCAACTTACCGACCTTGGAGACCGCTATTTTGTGGAATCTGGCAGGGCCCGTGGTGACAGCCTCATTGATAACTGGCCCCAGTTCTTTTTACCCGTTACCGAAGAGGACGAAAGGCTCAGATACCAGCTGGTGCTCGAGGCACGCTCCGGGTTTACGAGGCAGGTTCATGTGGACAGCGCCTTCAACAGGATAAAGGACGTGGGGGTGGATGCAAGCATCTGGGAGCACCTTGCCACAAGATGCGACGGCTGCGGAGGCTGCGCCTACATCTGCCCCACGTGCACCTGTTTCACCATCTTTGACAGGCCAACCTCCAGGGACAAGGGGCAGCGAATCCGGACGTGGGATTCCTGCACCCACCTTGGCTTCACCGAGATGGCCGGAGGTGCAAACCCGGTAAACCCCCAGAGGGACAGGCTCAAGCGAAGGTTCCTCCACAAACTCTACTATGACTATCTGGAATTCAAGCGTCCAAGTTGCGTAGGCTGCGGCAGATGCCTTGGTATATGCTTTGGCGGGGTCGATATCGGCCTTTTTGTTGAACTCGTCTGCTCCAACAGCAAGAAGGGAAGGGAGGAGGATAGCGCAAACATCCTTGCCAAACTTCTGGTTGAGGCAGGTCTGGTTGACCAGGAGGAGATTGAAGAGGCACTAGCCCAAAGGGCCAAAACAGGCACGCCCCTTGGCAAGATTCTGGTTGAAAAGGGCCTCGTTACCAAGGGTCAGCTGGCAGAAGTCCTCATGGAAAAGGTTGAAAAGAGTTAATTCGCATCATTCCCACAAAAAACAGACGGGCAGGTTTTGAAAGATGAATCACCTTTTTGAGAAAAACAACAATAGTAACGGTCAAAATCACGTTGACATCCTTTGTCCGGCAGAGGCCGTAATCAAAGATATCATCACTGAGAACTCCACCATTAAGACCTTTGTAGTTGAGATCTTGGATGAGGAACTGGCTGGAACCTTTACCTATTTGCCAGGCCAATTCGTGATGGTCTCGGTTCCACACAAAGGGGAGGCTCCAATTTCCATCTCATCCCACCTTACGACTCCAGGGCTCATGCACCTAAGCATCAGAAAGGCAGGAAGGCTCACTTCTGCGCTTCACCAAATGAAAGAGGGGGATCATGTTGGCATAAGGGGACCTTACGGACGCCCCTTTCCCATGCAGGAACTCCAGGGCAGAGACATCCTCCTCGTTGCCGGTGGCATTGGCCTTGCTCCTCTGCGTTCTGTCATAGAGTTCTGCCTTCACAGCCCTGAACAGTTTGGCTCGATTACCTTGCTTTATGGCAGCAGGGCCCCTTCTGACATTGCTTTCAGGGCAGATCTCGACAGATGGGCAGCAGAAGGCGTGGACGTAAGACTCACTGTGGATGTTGCTGAACCAGGGTGGAAGGGCCATGTTGGACTTGTGACCAAGCTCCTCGAGGATGTTCAGATTGGTGGCAACTCCCACAGTGCTCTGTTATGCGGGCCACCCATTATGATAGATGTGGTTACCAAAATGCTCCAGGACAAAGGCCTTTCCCCAGACCAGATAATCACGACTCTGGAAAGGAACATGAAATGCGGAGTCGGCCTCTGCGGCCACTGTTACATGAATGGCGTGTATATTTGCAAGCACGGCCCGGTTTTTACAGTGAGTCAATTGAATGATATGAGGATTTTTTAAACGTCCAACTGGCGTTGTGAGTTGATTGTCCGCCGAAACGTTTCAATCCACGCCCCCGTGAAGGGGGCGACATGGCTTGGACTGACGATCCTTTAACTACAGATATGTTTCAATCCACGCCCCCGTGAAGGGGGCGACTTTATTTTTTCTGTGAAGGCATAAGTATAAGCATAAGTTTCAATCCACGCCCCCGTGAAGGGGGCGACGGCACACCTTGGGACATGCCCCCTATGTGGATCAGTTTCAATCCACGCCCCCGTGAAGGGGGCGACCTATACTGCCACTCCCACTAAAGTTAGTATCATTTGTTTCAATCCACGCCCCCGTGAAGGGGGCGACCAATGACTCTTATGATGGACCATATTGCACTTCTGTTTCAATCCACGCCCCCGTGAAGGGGGCGACTAGAGCTTCACTATCTTGACAGCTACAAAATAGAAGTTTCAATCCACGCCCCCGTGAAGGGGGCGACATAGTTAACAAGGACCCTGATATAGACACTATAGAGTTTCAATCCACGCCCCCGTGAAGGGGGCGACTTCACCTATTCCAACTTTTAGCTTATA